>CAIVRI010000012.1 GCA_903908265.1 uncultured Pseudomonadota bacterium | reverse complement strand
GTGGGCATGAAAAGCGTCGCCGTAAAGCTGTTGTCTGCATTCGGCAGCGCGATCAGCATATGGCCACCGCGCGGCCAGATATGCAGGTGGCCTGGATCCAGTGGGGGCTGGCCCTGCGCGTTGGGTGCGATGTGGAGTTCTTTGTAGCGATGCGCCAGCAGATCCTCGGATGCAGTGCACAGCCCGGCGTCAGCCATAGCAGAGCGCAGCATCGACCCAGTACCGTCCGCGCCGATGGCCGGCACCATCCCAATCGTATAGGGATGGCCCGAAGTCTCATCCTGCAGCGTAGCGGTCCGGGCCCTGAAGTCAGCGCTCACGAGGGACTGGCCGAAGCGGCAGTGCACGCCTTCTGCTACAGCCGCTTCGATGAGTAAGCGGTGCAGATTGGCACGCGAAGCCGACCATAGGACCTCGTCGTCTCGCTGTCCGTAGCGTAACGACTGTGGCGGGCGCCCGGGCTCATGAATCATGCGGCTGTGCATGGGCACCAGCGCAGGCCGCAATTGGTCCATTAGACCGGCTTGCCGCAATGCCCGAATCCCCCGGTCGGCCAACGCCAGATTGATCGATCGCCCCGGTGGTACCACGTGTGTGCGCGGGTCCGCACGCCGCTCATAGATGGTGACCACATGGCCACGCCGCGCGAGCAGCAGGGCGACAAGCGGCCCGGTGCAGCCGGCACCAAAGACGGCAACCTCGCTCATACCGCGTTCAGCGCCTCTGCGAGTCGAGTAACGGCGACCTCGACCTCCGCGAATTGGGTATAGAGCGGCATCGGTGCTAGCCGGATAACGTCTGGGTCGCGCCAGTCGCCGATCACGTTGTGCGCCGTTAGATGTTCGAATATGCGGCGTCCGTGCTCACGTCCACCGATCACGCGCAGCGATAACTGGCAGCCCCGCGCCGCCGACGCCGAGGGTGTCAGTATCTCAATACGCGATCCGCACCGCGCAGCGATCAAGCGACGCGCGAATGCATCGAGTGCCTGGGATTTGGCGCGCATTGCGGTCATGCCGGCCTTATCGAACAGAGCGAGCGCTGCCGCTAAGGGTGCCAGCGATAGGATGGGTGGATTGGAAAGTTGCCAGCCATCGGCGCCGGTAGCGGCCTGAAATTCAGGGCCCATACGAAAACGGGTCGCCAGATCGTGACCCCACCAGCCCGTCAGGCGCTTCAAGTCGACGTTTACATGATGGCGATCATGGACGAACGCGCCGCCGATGGCGCCAGGTCCCGCCGAGACGTACTTGTAGTGGCACCAGATCGCGAAATCAACGCCATGTTCATGCAACTGTAAGGGCACATTCCCTACCGCATGGGCGAGATCAAAGCCGACGAGGGCGCCAACCCGATGCGCGGCGGTTGTGATTATGGCGATGTCTAGCGCCTGGCCGTTTCGATATTGCACGCCGGGTAACAACACCAATGCGAGCGTGTCGCCGGCCTTCTCAATGGCCGTGACGAAGTCTTCCGTATGCCACTGTTCGGTCGGCCCGCTCGGTACGACTTCGATCAAGGAATCTTCGGGGCGCCGATCATGCCAGTCGATTTGTGAAGTCACCGCATGTCGATCGGAGGGGAAAGCCCCCGCCTCAATGAGAATCCGATGGCGGATCGCGGTCGGTCGGTAGAACGACGCGAGTAGTAAGTGCAGATTTACCGTGAGCGTATTCATGGCAACGACTTCACTGTCGTGCGCGCCGACGAGGCGAGCCAAAGACGCGGTGAAGCGGCGGTGGTAGACGAGCCAAGCGTGCTCGCCCTCGTGATGGCCGCGTACGCCTAGCGTCGACCACTGGGTCATAACGGCCGCCACTTCTTCTGCGGCCGCTTTGGGCATGGGTCCTAGCGAGTTACCGCACAGGTAAATCGCGGGCTTGCCGTCAGCGCCTAGTGGCAAACAGAAACAATCGCGGAACGTAGCCAGTGGATCTGCAGCGTCGTAGGCAGCCGCTTCGCTATAGAAATTAGTCATGCGGATACAACGCATAAAGCAGAGGGCGACTGGGTGCTGCATCGCTGACAAAAGCAGGAATTTGCAGGTCGAGCAGATACCAACCATCCGGCACCGTCGGCGCGATCCAGGCGAGCTCCGTCACCGTGCCAAAGGGGCGCCGTGCATCGGCAGCCCGCCGACTCGGTGCATCCAAGCCCCAGAAAATACGATGGGCGAGCAATCGTCCTCCGTCGTGCGCACGATCGAGGGAGGGCAAATCGGTGACTAAGTGGCGAACGCCTGCGCGCACCAACTGTGTGGCGGCTGCGGCGGTCAGGTAGGGTGCCGGGGCTGCGCCCGCATAGGTCGTGTGGCATTTCGTCGCATCGTTTGGGAGTGTGCGAATCACCAATGCATCCGAATCGCCCGGCCATGCTGCCAACGCTGTCGTCAGGGCCGCGCCCGTAATCACCCATTCCGCAGGGCCGCCGGCCGGATCCAGCGATTCCGTCGTATCGATCGCGCGCGTGGGCGTGACCGTGAGTAGGCGCGCAAGATGCAAGCCGCCACGGAGTACGTCGTGGAGGGAGACCTGATCTTCGGTCAGATGTCCAACGCACTCCGTATGGGTGCCATTGCAGTGGGGGACGAGGGTTAGTTGCGCACAATTGACGCTGCCACCGGCGACCACATCGCCAATCCAACCACCCTCTTTGAGCGCACTGGCGTGTGCGCGTGGCGCGCCGAAGTGATTCGGTTGGGCCCCATCGAATTGCAGCGGAATCGCAATCGACAGTGGCTCGTCCAATTGCGCGGTCTGACGTCGGCCGCCGTATTCGAGGGTGACCTCGGTCATCTTGCGCGACTGTCGATCCACGCCGGGATGTGCCCGCAGCGCGCGCACGAGCGAGAGCGGTCATTGGCATAGAACCGTGCGAACACCGGTGGCAGGCTGGCTTCGATGTCTTCGACAAAAAGATGCTCTTCGTGCATCAGGTGGTGACATGCCGGGCAGTACCACTGAAACCCATCGCGCTCGGTACGGATACGGCGCCGCTCGACGACCAGACCCATTGATCCGGCCGGTCGTTGGGGGGAATGTGGTACGAAAGGCGGCAGCAGGAAGATCTCACCGGGCGCGACCGCATACTCGATCGGCAGACCCTCTTGCATCGTGCGCAAGTTTAGTGTGCCTTCGAACTGGTAAAAGAATTCAGCACCCGGGTCAACGTGGTAGTCGTCCCGTGCGTTAGGACCCCCGACTACCATGATAATGAAGTCGCCGGCCGGATAAACTTGCCGATTGGCAACCGGGGGCACGAGTTCGTGGCGGTGCGCCTCGATCCAGGCCATCAGGTTGAAGGGTGGGGTAGGGCGTGTGGGCGTCATGTAGGCCATTATAGCGTCTGGTCGCAGGGAACCTCGGCCGAACGACGTGGTCCGATGATAGGGTAGTACTGCAATTCAGAGGTGGACAGTATGGATAGCCGAAACCGAATTAGGTGGTTTGTGGGAGTCTGTTCCATGGCCTTGCTTTTGCCGGCGCTGGCGCGGGCAAACGACGGCCCTGAAGCCGTGTCTGCCGAGTGGCGGTCCCATAGTTATGTACTGACCTATAGCGGTTTTACCTCGATCTATTCGTGCGATGGCTTGGAGTGGAAGTTAAAACTGCTGCTCAAGACGGCCGGAGCGCGTGATGACCTGTCTGTCCGCGCCACCTGCAGCGGGCCGACCAGTGGTCCATCACGCTTTGTGACGGCCCGACTCCAGTTTGCAACCTTGGCGCTACCGGACAGTCCGCCGGTGCCGGGGGAAGCGCCCGATGCCAAGCGGCCGGCGCCGGTACCGGCGGTCGGTCTGTGGCGCGAGGTCAAATTTGCGCAGCGCTCACCGCGAGATTTGGAGGGAGGCGATTGCGAGTTGGTGGAACAGTTTGATCGTGAATTGTTGAAATACTTCACGGTCCGTAACCGCCAGGAACATATGGCGTGCATTCCGCATCAGTCCAATCTGAATGGAATTGCGTTGTCATTTGCGGTGCTAGCGGCGCCGCCCAAGCACAAGGAACCGGCAAAAGCGAAGTGACCGCTTAGTCTGCGTCGGGCGGTGGCCCGGACGCCTGACTGGGGGGGCCGGGTTGCGTGACCAGCGGTGCGGTTTGGTCCAGGCGCAAGGCGGTCAGTTCGCGACCCCATACGCAGCCGGTGTCGAGTCCCACAACACCGTGGCCTTGATAGAGACCTAACGTCGACCAGTGGCCAAAGATGACCCGGGTTCGGCGGCTACGGCGGCCCGGTACGGCGAACCATGGCAGGGTCCCGGCCGGCGCCAACCGGGGGTGTAACTTGAATTTGAATAAGGCGCGCCCATTTGCGTCCATTACGCGCAACCGCGTCAGACAGTTCACAGTAAAGCGCAATCGGTTGATGCCGCGCAGGTTTGGCGACCAGCGATCGGGGTCGTTGCCATACATCTGCGCGTAGAAGCGAGGTCCGTCATTAGCGATGGCTGCTGAAACCTCTGCCGCGCGCGCACGTGCGTCGGCAATACTCCATTCTGGTGGTAGTCCTGCATGGACCAGCGACGTACGCAACGCCGGATCGTGATGAAAAAGAGGGCGCTCTGACAACCACTGTAGGAGCGCCTCCCGGTCCGGTGCTCTGAGGATGCCTTCGAGTGTATCGCCCGGGCGCAAGCCTTGCCCGTCTGCGGCCGCGACCGCTAGCAAATGCAAATCATGATTACCCAGTACGGTGATCGCGCTATCACCCAATGCCCGTACAAATCGCAGTGTCCCGAGTGAGTCGGGGCCGCGATTGACCAGATCGCCGGTCAACCAGAGTTGGTCACGCTGCGGATCAAAATTGATGCGGTCGAGCAGGCGCTGGAACGATTCAAGGCAACCCTGCAGATCGCCCACCGCCCAGACGGCCATCGTTAGTGCACCAGACCGGGCACCGCAAGACGGAACGGCGGGATTGCCGCGTCGAAGGCCACTCCATTCGCGTCCACCATGTTGTAGGTGCCGTGCATGACGCCAACAGGGGTCTCAAGAACGCACCCACTCGTATAGCGAAAGGCTTCGCCTGGGGCGAGTACCGGCTGTTCGCCCACGACTCCATCGCCGCGTACTTCCTGTACGCGGCCATCGGCGTCCGTGATGATCCAATGACGCCGCAACAGTTGTGCTCCGATACGACCCTCATTGCGAATTGTGATCGTGTAGGCGTAACTGTAGCGGCTATCCGTTGGGCTGGAATGCCCCGCTACGTAAGCCGTTTGTACGGTAATACCGATCTGGTGGTCTGTATTCATCAGCGTTCAGCTCGGTGAAGGGAGTGGAGTGCTTGCTAGTGCGGCAAATTCAGCGGGGGTAAGCGTTTCAGCGCGGCGGGACGGATCGATGTTGCAGGTGACGAAGCCGTCCGGCCCTACAACGCCGGACAGTGAGTTGCGTAGTGTTTTACGCCGCTGCCCAAAAGCCGCCATCACCACAGCGGCGAAGCGTGCCGAATCAGTCACCGTAAACGGTGCTGTTTGATGCGGGACCACCCGCACAATCGCAGAGTCCACCTTCGGTGGCGGCCGAAAAGCGCCCGGTCCTACATCGAATAACCGTGTGGATTGGCAGTAGGTTGAGAGCATGACGGTCAAACGACCGTAGTCTGAAGTGTCCGGTTCCGCTGCCATGCGCATCACAACTTCTTTTTGCAGCATGAAGGTCATGTCGCTGATGACTTCCCGGGCCTCAAGTAGGTGAAACAGGAGTGGCGTCGAGATGTTGTAGGGCAGGTTGCCGCAGATGCGCAAGCGCCGACCCGCAGCCAGAGCGCGGAAGTCGACATCCAGCACATCGGCCGAGTGAATCTTCAGCGTACCCAGATCAGCGCAGCTGGCCGCTAGGTGCGGAATGACGTCTCGATCGAGCTCAATGACTTCGAGCGTACCGATACGCTCTAGTAATAGTCGTGTCAGCGCCCCGAGGCCTGGCCCGATCTCGACGATCACTTCGCCGGGTTTTGGCGAAATCGCCTCTACGATGCGAGCGATCACGTTGCGGTCATGCAAAAAGTGCTGACCGAAACGTTTGCGCGCTTGATGGCGCGGGGGTTGGCTGTTACGACTCATACCACGCAGTCTAGCGCGAGTTGTAGTGCCGCCTGCAGGCTACCTGCATCGGCGCGACCGCTACCGGCCAGATCGAGCGCCGTACCGTGGTCAACTGACGTACGGATGATGGGTAGTCCCAACGTCACGTTGACCCCCCGACCGAAGCCCGCATGTTTCAGTACGGGTAGCCCCTGATCATGGAACATGGCGAGCACCGCATCGCCGTCTTTCAGCGCATGTGGGGTAAATGCGGTATCGGCTGGGAGCGGGCCGCGCGCATCGATGCCAGCGGCACGGGCGGCTGCGATGGCGGGGGCGATGACGTCTATTTCCTCGCGTCCGAGGTAGCCTGATTCGCCGGCATGTGGGTTGAGACCCAAGACGAGCACGCGTGGCGAGGCGATCTTAAATCGCGTCTGTAAGCCGGCATGCAGAACACCTAATGTCGCGACCAGGTGGGCTTGATTGATCGCACCCGGCACAGCAGACAACGGAATATGTGTGGTGGCCAGTGCCACGCGCAGCGTGCCTGCGACTAGCAGCATCACCGGATGTTCGGTGCCAGTTCGTGCTGCCAAATATTCGGTGTGGCCCGAGAAGAGTATTCCTGTATCCGCAATCACACTTTTTTGCAGTGGTGCCGTGACCATGGCCTGATAGACCCCACTCAGACAACCCTCGATGGCGGTGTCGAGCAGACCGAGAACATAGGGGGCATTGGCTGGGTTGAGTTGGCCGGGCACCACCTGGGCGGTGAGGCGGTGGGGCACTACTTGCATCGTGCCGGCCACATGGGGTTCAGGGCCCTGCCTGCCGACCAGTTTGAAGCGCACCGAGAGCCCTAGTTGCTCAGCACGCTGGGCCAGCAGGTCCGGGTCGCCCGCGAAGACAAGCCGACAGGGGCTATCCTGAAGCGCTAGCGCAAGCGAAATATCCGGCCCGATACCTGCGGGTTCGCCTGTTGTGACGAGGAGGGCCGGGAGCTCCGCCACGCCCGTTCTATCAGCTACGGACGTCGACGTAGGCTTCGTCGCGCAGGCGACGCAGCCAGAGTTCTGTTTCTTCGTCGAGCTTGCTGGCGCGGATTTTCTCGTAGGCGCGGCGACGACGCTCGTCAGTGCTCATATCCTGTGCGCGATGACCGAGCAGTTGAATGATGTGCCAGCCGTATTGGGTGCGGAACGGTTGGCTGATTTCACCCTCAGCGAGCGTCTGCATGGCGGTTTCGAATTCCGGAACAAAGGTCCCGCCGCTGGTCCAGCCGAGGTCTCCGCCCTCACTGCCGGATCCTGGATCTTCAGAAACCGCTTTGGCAATTGCGCCGAAGTCATCCGTGCCTGCGGCAATCCGATCACGGATCGTCTGCAAACGGCCGCGGACAGTTTCATCGTCCTGCAGTTCGCTCGTCTTGATGAGGATGTGGCGCGCATGGGTCTGGTTGACGATCAGTGGGTCTCTGTCGCTACGTGACTCATTCAATCGGATCAAATGAAAGCCAGACGGTGTGCGCACGGGCTCTGACACTTCGCCAGGCTGCATTTTGCCGACCATGTCGGCAATGAAGGTCGGCAACTCATTACCTTTGCGCCAGCCAAGGGCGCCACGCTCAAGGGCGGTCTGCGCCTGCGAATAGCTGACGGCCAGTTGTCCGAAGTCTTCACCTTTTTGGGCGCGCCCACGAATGTCGTTGCCGAGTTTTTCAGCCTGTTCGAGTTGGGCAGGGGTTGCGGCCTCCGGCAGGGCCAGCAGAATGTGCGAGACGTTGTAGGAGACGTCTGCATTCTTGTTGGCGGCTTGCTTGGCGATGAACTGGTCAATTTCGCGTGGGCTGACGTAGATACGCGATAAAACGTCGCGCTGGCGTAAGACCTGCAAGGTCATGTCGCGGCGCATATCCTCGCGGTACTCTGCATACACGATGCCTTCGTGTGCCAGCGCATCCGGGAGTTGATCGAATTCGATGTGATTTTGTGTCGCGATTTCACGCAATTGATTGTTGAGGCCTTCGTCCGGAATACGCAGCCCCACTTTTTGGGCGCGCTGCATCTGGATCTCTTGCAGCACTAGACGCTCCGTCACTTGCTGGCGCAGGACGGAAGCGGCGGGCAGTTGCGTGCCCTGTTCGCGCAAGCGGCGCGTAATGGCGCTGACCTGTTGGTCGATCTGGCTTTGGACGACCACGCCGTCGTTCACCACGACGGCGACGCGATCTAGGAGATCGCCACGGGCCCCCAGATCCCGCGATTGCGCGTGGACTGCAGGCACGGAGAAAAGAGCAAGGAGCAGAGACAGTGTCAGTATGCGACGCATGATTGGCCTATTCTGGCCCGGCGTAGGCCTGAGCCGCGGAGTATCCCCGAATCGAACGCTCTAGGAAAGCGTCAGCTCGTTCTCCGACCGTGGAAAGGCCATTGAGTTCAAATTGAAACGAAATCGAGGTGTCCCGGTTGCCAGTTCGGGTGGCAACGTAGTGTCTGGCGATGATCCGGACGCGAAAACAGCAGGATTTGAACTCAAAACCGCCCAGCGCTTCGATTCCAGCGTGGTCCCGTAGCGAATACACCTCGCGGCCGTACAGGCGCCACGAGTTCGATATCGGCCAGGCAAAGGAGCCCTCGACCTGCTCGACCAAGCCCTGTCGGTACCGGTAGCCGATGTTGGCAACTTTATCGGGCTCTGGTTGGTACTGCAGGCGGACTTGGCTACGGGCAGAATTCCCGGCGTGGGGGTCCCATTGTTCCCCCAGCTGGACATTGAAGTGGCTGAGGGCGGCGATAGTGATTTGGCCGATGATGTCCGAAGAGGCATTGCTCCTGGTCGGTTCGCTCGGCAGGAGCACACGCGGGGGCTCGAAATAGTAAATTTGGCCTAGGGTGGCGCTGAGGAATTGGCGGCCGGAGGCGGCATCGAGCAAGCGTGTGGTCGCGCCGAGCGCGATCTGGTTGGCATCGGCGATGCGGTCGCCGCCCACGTAGCGCTGCGAACTGAACAATTGGATCAGATTAAAGTCCGGTAAAGCGGTGTCAAACAGCGGTTGCGCGCTTTGATCCCGGTAGGGCACGTACGTGTACAGCACCCGGGGTTCGAGCGTTTGAATGCGAGTGCCGGAGTACCGTTCGAAGGTCATGCCGGCATCCACTGTAGCGAGCGGGGTCGCAACGTGCGGGCTGGCGCTACCGCTAGGGGCGTTCGAGAGCGCGTAACCGATGGTGCGCAGGCCGAGGCTCGGTAGTAGATACAGTCCTGGGCGCCGCCATGCATAGCTCAGGGTGGGGTCTAGCGCGTAGCGCAGCCCTTTCTCGCCGGTATTGCGCAGGAATTCCACGGTTTCGGCGGCCATCTCGAGGCCCAGACCCCTGCCCAAGGACCAGTGCCCGTCGACGAGCACCTGCGGTACCCGGGCGTAGGGTCGATCCGCTGCCTGGATGGTCTGGTCGATCGTCTGGAACTGCTCGACCAAGGCCACTGCCCTCCAGTGGTCATCGCGGTAACTGACCCGAGCCATCCGCTGCAGGTATTCAACGCTGGTTCCTTCCGAGCCTAGGCCGAAGTCTTGAAAGTAGTTGCTGTCGCTGGCGGCAGCGATATGGGTGTCGAAGCGCAACGACGGGTTGAAGTCGGTGGTGTCGGCAAATCGAAGGTAGCTGCGGTCGCGATGCGCGCTCGCATCCGAAGGCAACCAGTCGCCTTTGAATTCCCCGTGGGAGTGCTCTGTTTGATAGCGGAACTCGCTGCCGAGGGTGACGCCGCGCTTCATCATGACGCCGGGCGTCAGGGTGGCGTCGTAATTCGGTGCGAGATTGAAGTAATACGGTATGGACAGCTCCAAGCCGTTGCGGCTTGACTGACCGAAATTTGGGAACAGGAAGCCTGACTTGCGCGCCTCGCCCACGGGAAAGGAGACGATCGGCAAATAGAGCAGCGGCACGCCCTTGAAGTCCAAACGGACGCCATGGCCAGTGCCGACTTCCGAACTCTGGTCGATATCAATCTGCCGGGCATTGAGCAGCCAGTCGTTATAACCGGCTGGGCAGGCCGTGTATTGCACGTTGTGGAGGCTCAGGCGCCCGTCCGGCGCCAGATCGATGGCGGCGGCGGAACCGTGGGCTGCGCGCGCCGGCAGCGCAAATTGCGCATGTTCGAAGTGGCCACCTAGCGCGCTGCTCCAGCGTGCGGCGGAGCCGGCGATGGATAACAGCGGATCGCTGTACGCCACGTTGCCGTTGACGTCGAAGGCTTCATTGCCGGTGTCGTAGCGCGCGTCCTTCGCAGTCAGCGTACGGTCACCCTGATGAATTTCGACCGGCCCCGACAGAATGGCCTCCCCTCCGGTATCGACAACGGCGCCGCCCGTGGTGACTTGAATGGGGGCGGAGGCGCTGTCGGTGCGTGGTCGGCTGGCTGCGGTCGCCGCTGCGGGCGGTATCGAGCACAGGGGTGGCTCGGCCACCGCGGCCTGGGCCAACAGGCCACAAGACGCGATCAGCAGCCGGAGCAGCAGGGAGGTCGGGCGTCGTCGCAACGTGGAGCCTGAGTGGTATGCCCTACGCAGGGCGCAGCGGGCGGTAAGGGCGCAGTATAATGGGTGGCCCATGCTTACCGACACCGAAACCCGGAACGATCTACGTTTTGCAATGTTGTGCGATTGGCTGCGGGTTGCATTGGAATTGCCGGTTGACACGGTGGTTCCGGCCTCCGCCGATGCCAGTTTCCGGCGTTACTTTCGTGTGCATCTTGGCGAAATCACATGGATTGCCATGGATGCACCCCCGGATCGTGAGGATTCTGCCCCTTTTGTGCGGGTCGCTCGGCTGCTGGCCGGTATCGGCGTCCCGGTGCCCCAGATCCGTGCGGTGGACCTACAGCGAGGGTTCCTGCTGCTGTCCGATCTGGGCGCCGTGCACTTGCTCGGCACGCTCCAGCAAGGCGCGCATCCAGAGCAGGCCTATGCGCCGGCGATGGCGGCGTTGCTGGCGATGCATACAAAGGGCGGGGCCGCCGCGCTGGAGTTGCCGCCGTACGATGCGCCGCTGCTGCGCCGTGAAATGGCGCTTTTTCCAGACTGGTTCCTCGACCGTCATCTCGGCATGACGCCAGACGCGGGGGTGCGCTCCGTGCTGGAGCGGGTGGAGTCGCTGCTGGTGCAGAACGCAGTGGAACAGCCGCAGGTATTGGTGCATCGAGATTTTCATTCGCGCAATCTCATGGTGAGCGCGACGGGTGGCGTCGGGGTGATCGACTTTCAGGATGCAGTCCGTGGGGCGGTGACGTATGACTTGGTCTCGCTCTACAAGGATTGCTACATCGCTTGGCCGCGTGCGCAGGTCACTGCCTGGGTTGAGTCGTATCGACAGCAACTGATCGCGCATGCGATAGCGGCAGGCACAACGGCAGAGTTTCTGCGCTGGTTCGACTGGATGGGATTGCAGCGCCATCTCAAAGTGCTCGGGATCTTTGCGCGCTTGTGGTATCGGGACGGGAAGCGGGGTTATCTGGCCGACCTGCCGTTGGTTCTGCGCTACGTTCTCGAGGTGACGTCCGCTTATAAGGAACTGGCGGCATTGGACGCGTTCCTGATTGAGATGGTTGTGCCGCGTTTCGAGACCGCGCAGTCCCGGGTCGGGGTGCCATGATTCCCCGCCGGGCCATGATCTTGGCGGCTGGGCGCGGCGAACGGATGCGGCCTCTCACGCTGGTGACGCCCAAGCCCCTGTTGCGTGTGGGCGGCCAGTCGTTGATTGGGTGGCACCTGGATCGTCTCGCGCAGGCGGGTGTTCTGGAGGTCGCGATTAACACCTCATGGCTAGCAGACCGCTTGCACGAGGCGCTCGGGGATGGCCGTGCGTACGGGGTCAAGATCCGCTGGTTTGATGAAGGCCCTGAACCGTTCGAGACGGCAGGCGGCATTCGAAACGCCCTGGCGTTTTTTGCCGATGAGCCGTTCCTGGTACTGAATGGGGATGTGTGGACCACGATCCCGCTGCCGTCGACCCCAGCCGCGGGTCGATTGGCGCATCTCGTGCTCGTGCCGAACCCCCCGCAACATCCGCAGGGCGATTTCGGGTTGGAAGGGGGTGAATTGCGCATCACGGCACCCCAGCGCTTTACCTTTAGTGGCGTGGCCGCTTATCGGCCCGCATTATTTGCGGAACTTGTGCCCGGGCGGCGCGCATTGCGGCCCGTATTGGACCGTGCTGCCCAAGCCGGTCTTGTGACCGGGGAGCTGTCCTGTGCGCCCTGGACGGATGTCGGTACGCCCGAGCGCTTCGCAGCGTTAAACCAAGCGTTGGCGTAGACTGCGCAGACCCATTATTCGGGAGTGTTGGCCATTGTCCGAGTTCAAGGGAATTCCCGTTGTGAGCGCGAAGAGCGGCGAAAAGTACGTGACACCACAGGGTTTTACGGCGATTCGTGATGGCATTAAGGCCGCTGCCGCGGCAGAGCCGCTGGAGATGGGTCGCAAGCCTGCTTGGTTGCGCGCGCGGATGCCCTCTGGCGAACGCTTCGATAGCGTCCGCGGCATTGTGCGCGAACACCGATTGTCCACCGTGTGTGAAGAAGCCAAGTGTCCCAACATCGGTGAGTGTTGGAATGTGGGCACCGCGACGGTCATGTTGATGGGCGCGGTCTGCACTAGGGCTTGTCGTTTTTGTGCCGTAGATACGGGTAATCCTCGGGGTTGGCTGGATCTTGAAGAACCGGTGAATGTGGCACGGACCGTTCAGCTCATGGGGCTGAAGTATGTGGTTCTGACGTCCGTCAATCGGGATGACCTTGACGACGGGGGTGCAGGACATTTCGCCGCCTGTGTGCAGGCGATCAAGGCAGTCAGTCCCGCCACGGCGGTTGAGGCGCTGACCCCGGATTTTCAGGGTGACCTGGCGGCCGTACGCACGGTGGTCGATAGTGGTCTTGAAGTCTTTGCCCAGAATATAGAGACGGTGCGGCGACTGACGCACCCGGTGCGTGATCCACGCGCCGGCTATGAGCGCACCCTCTCGGTGCTCGCGGAGGCAAAACGTCATCGGCAGACCGTGCTGGTGAAGTCGAGCTTAATGCTGGGTCTTGGAGAGACGGATGCGGAGATCGAAGAGTGCCTGCAGGATTTGCGGACTGCCTCAGTCGACATCGTGACCTTGGGCCAATATCTGCGCCCTACTCCGAACCATCTTGCCGTCGAACGCTTCGTGGCGCCTGAGGAATTTCATCGCTTGCGTGAAGTAGCGCTGGGGATGGGGTTTCTCGAGTGTGTAGCTGGCCCTTTGGTCCGCTCCAGTTACCGCGCGGAGCGCGCACTCGAGCGTAACAACGCTGGGCTCGGATGACGCCAGTCGCCCGCTGGCTGGGTCAGGTCACCTACGAGCCGACGTGGCGGGCGATGCAGCGTCTGACGGACGAGCGCGGACCGCAAACGGCGGATGAAATCTGGTTCTTGGAACACCCTTCGGTCTATACGCTGGGCCTTGCAGGACGTGAAGAACACGTCTTGGCCGCGGGAGATATTCCCGTCGTGCGCATTGATCGCGGTGGTCAAGTGACGTATCACGGGCCGGGGCAATTGGTGGTTTATCCGCTCGTGGATATACGTCGCCTCGGTCTTGGGGTGCGCGCGCTCGTCACCGCGATGGAATCGGCGATCGTTGATTGCGTTGCTGAATGTGGTGTGGCCGCGTACCCACGCGCTGAGGCGCCGGGTGTCTATGTGGCGGGCCGTAAATTAGCCAGTATTGGTTTGCGCATTCGGCGTGGTTCGAGCTACCACGGTCTGGCCTTGAACGTTGCGATGGATCTGGAGCCGTTTAAGAGAATCGATCCGTGTGGTTATGCAGGCCTCGAAGTCGTTGACTTGCAACGTCTTGGGTCACCGCTGACGACCGCAGTGGTCGCTAGGAAACTATTGCCTCACTTGGCACGCACGCTCCAATTGCCGGAGCTGCCAGTTTGGTCTGAGGCGCCACCTCAGAGTGCGTAGAGCACCAATCCAGTAGCATGCATCGCGCCGTAGATTCGCCGCAATTGGTCATGATCGGTCACATAGACGGTGATCGTGAGTGAGATGAAACGCTCGTCTCGACTCAATTTGACGTTGATGTGATGATCCTCCACCGGGCCGTGTTCGTTAGCAATCGCGGCGATCATTTGCTCGCGAAAGTCCGGCGCATGATGCCCCATGACCTTCACTGGCAGGTGGCAGGGAAACTCAATTAAGGACTCACTGGTCACGGTTTCAGGCCTCTTCATCGATGGGCAGCGAGGCGACGGTGGATCGATACGCTTCGAAGGCTGTCTGTAGGCGCTGCCATACCGGACCGGGGTGGCCGCTGTTGATGGCGGTGCCATCCAATCGGCAGACGGGTAGAACGCCGCGGGTTGCAAATCCTAGCAACACCTCATCGGCTGCGCGTAGTTCGGCCTCGGTGATCACTTGCTGCTGCACGGGAATGCCGAGTCGTGTGGCCAGTAAAGTCACTAGTACTCGCGTGGTGCTCGGTAAGATCTCATTGCCCTCGGGAGGCGCATAGATCACCCCATTACGCACAATCATGACCGCGCTTGACGCGCCCTCTCGCAGTTGACCCTGCGCGAGAAGAATCGCCTCGGTGGCGCCGGCACGGGCAGCGACATTCTTTGCCAGAATATTGGCTAACAATGCGTTGCTCTTGATATCGCAGCGTTTCCAACGCTCATCGGCTACGGTCACGGCGTCCACGCCGTGCGCGCGCACGCTGGGGTCGAGAGGCGCGAGTGGCGAGGTCATCATGAAGAGGGTCGGTGTCAGTGTCGGATCCGGTGCGTGATTGCGTCCATATTCCGCACCGCGAGAAACCTGGACGTAAACAAATTGTTGGCCGCCGCCGTTGCGCGCAACCAGTTCTCCGAGTAATTCGGCCCAACGACTGCGGGGTAGCGGGGGCGCCATGCCAATAGCACTTAAGCTGCGTTCCAGACGGCTGAGGTGCGCATTGAATAAAAATGGGCGCCCGTCGTATACGGGCAGCACCTCGTAGACCGAGTCGGCAAATAGAAAGCCACGGTCTAACGGTGATATGCGCGCTTCGCTCAGCGCCACGAATTCGCCATTCAACCATGCAATTGGAAGCGGTGCGGCCATCAGTGAAACCAGAGTCTTACGGTGTCGATGGCGCGACGGAAGATGTTGCCAGGCTCGATGGCCGCGCTTGGATAGACCGGCACATCGCTCAATACGGTATCGCCCAATAGCACCTTCATCCGGCCAATCGCTTTGTTCGCGGCGAGCGGTGCCACTAAGCGTGGATTGAGCGTGAGGCTCGCGCGCACGCCAACCAGTTCGCCGCGGGCTGCTGTTGCGTAGATGTCATCGCGCACGGTGACCGCTACCGGATCGCTGACTTTAAAGACATGCGCCGTGGTCAGGGTTTTGCCGGCGGTATAAAGGCGCTTGGTCTCATAGAAGTTAAAGCCATAACCGAGCAAGCTGGCACTGGCGTCTTCACGGGCCTTGGGGCTCGCGGTACCCATGACGACGGATACTAGGCGCATGCCGTCCCGCAGCGCGGACGCGGCAAGGCAGTAGCCGGCCGCGTCGGTGTGGCCGGTTTTGATGCCGTCGACCGTCGGGTCGCGTTCCAGTAAGCCATTGCGGTTCTGCTGGGTGATGTTGTTGTAGGTAAAAGAACGCTGTGAGTACCACTTGTAATACTGGGGGAACTCGCGGACCAGCGCGGCGCTCAGCGTGGCGACATCACGAGCGGTGGTGTAGTGCTGCGGATCGGGTAGGCCCGGTGCGTTCATCCAGTGCGATCCGCTGAGGCCCATGCGCTGCGCATACTGGTTCATGAGGGCCGCAAAGGTGGCTTCGGAGCCGGCTACGGCTTCAGCCAGCGCAATGGTGGCATCGTTGCCGGACTGGACGATCATGCCTTGAATCAGCGTATCCACCCGAACCTGTGTGCCCACATTGAGGAATGTGCGCGAACCTTCCGCCTTCCAGGCGTGTTCCGATATGGGCACTTCTTGATCAAGGTGCAACTTGCCGCTCTGTAGCGCATGGAAGACCACATAAGCCGTCATCAGTTTTGTGAGGCTGGCGGGCTCTAAGCGCTCCGTATCATTCTGGCCGACCAAAATTCGTCCGCTGAAGGCGTCGATGACGATGTAGCCCTTCGCGGCGACCGGCGGCGGTGGCGGCACGGGGGCGGTTGCAAAAGACGGGATTGCGAACGCCAGTAGGGCGGCAACAAAAACGAGCAGAACGTAGCGCTTGATCATGGAATTCTTTGAGCCTGATCCATCGGGATCTAAGCGCTGATTCTACGGCTCTAGTCAGTTGGGAGCGAGTACGACCTTGTCGACGCCCAAACGGCGTAAGTGTTCGACGAGGGCGTCGTAGGCGACAACCGAATTGACAGGCCCGATCTGGACGCGATGCATGGGGCGAGGTCCGGTCAGATCGCTGCGCACGGATACGTCGGCGAGGCCGGCAGTACTGAGGCGATCCACGAGGCGGTTGGCGTTTTCGAGGACCCCGAAGGCGCCCACTTGGGCGTAGAGGGCGGCCGGCGCCAGGTCCGCCTCCTGCGCGTTGCTGCCGTCGGGATCCTCCGCCGTCACGTCCACCAGTGTCGTGCCCTCCCGGAGCATGTCCAGTTTTAATGCGGCTGCATAGGACAAGTCGATGATTCGGTTGGCTTTGAAGGGTCCGCGGTCATTGACCCGCACCACGATACTGCGACCGTTGCGCCGATTGGTCACGCGGACATAGGCGGGCAAAGGCAGCGTTTTGTGTGCGGCCGTCATCGAATACATGTCGTACGGCTCGCCCGTCGAGGTGGCGATCCCATGGAAGTCGGGACCGTACCAAGAGGCAACCCCTCGCTCGACATAGCCGTGCGCGCTGCCGAGGACGGTATAGCGTTGCCCGTAGACCTCGTAAAAGGCCGGGTTGCCTAAGGTCGCGCGGGGCTCGCTTCTGGGCACCGCGTTCGGCAGCGCTAATAATTCTGGATCACTCGGGCGTTTTGGGGGAGCGGCCCGCGCCAGCGGTGCCGGTAGGGCCGCGGCCGAGGCTGTAATGGCGCTAGGGACCTGCTCTGGCACTGCTCCTGGGGGCGCTGTGCCAGGCCTTGGGGCAGGTTGCGCCGACCCGTGGTAGGTGGTGTGGGTGCAGGCACCCATGCCCAGTAGTGCCAGCAGAGCACAGGGCGCTAGGCCCTTCATGGGCTCGCGACCGGCTCGGCTGGCAGGCTTAACGCCTCGGCTAACTGTGCGACCGCAAGGGCATACAGGGCGCTATGGTTGTACTTGGTAATCACTGTGAAGTTGTGCAGCCCGACTAAGTAGCGCGGCGCTTCGAGAT
This sequence comes from uncultured Pseudomonadota bacterium, assembly GCA_903908265.1. Classification (GTDB taxonomy): domain Bacteria; phylum Pseudomonadota; class Gammaproteobacteria; order Steroidobacterales; family Steroidobacteraceae; genus CAIKZZ01. Next base: position 2,912 of record CAIVRI010000012.1, on the reverse strand, counting down.
CGCGCAGAGCGATGAACAGACCCTTATCCTCGTCAGGTAGAGCACACTCGAATAACACACCCTTGGCGCCGAGTTCAGCCAGCGTGAACGACGGGTCCAGCTTGTTACCGGGCAAAGCCTCCACGTCCGGGTCTTCGAGACGCGCCGTGACATACACCGGCGCGCCGCGGCGCCACCCGTGTGCAACGAAGTAATGGGCGACGCTTTCGGCAATATCACGCCAGTTGGTCCAAAGATCGATCTTGCCGTCGTGGTCGCCATCCTGCGCAAAGGCCCGAAAACTGCGCGGCATAAATTGCGGTGCGCCCATGGCGCCTGCATAGGACCCGGTCGCCGTGAGCGGGTCCACACCCGCTTCCTTAGCTAGCAGCAGAAACTGCTCGAGTTCCGCGCGAAAGAAGGCTGCCCGCGCCGGATAATCGAAGCCGAGCGTCGCTAAGGCATCCAGGACGCGATACCGGCCCGTCTTGCGTCCATAGGATGTCTCGACCCCGACAATGGCAGTGATAATTTCCACTGGAACGCCCGTGCGGGCCGCAACCTCGGCGAGCATCGCGCCGTGTTCGGCGAGGAACTCATGACCTTGGCGAATCCGTTCCGTGGTGATGAATATCTTGCGGTACTCATGCCATTGTAATACATGCTCCGCCGGCTTTTTCATGGTCTCTATGATCGCCGGCTTCAACTCCGCAGCGGCCAGCATCTTTTCGACCCAGTCCCGATCTAGATGATCTCGCTTGACGACCTCATCTATGAAATTAGCAACATCAGGTCGCTGCAGATCGAGTGCCTGCGCGCGCACGGAATAGCACAGTGCTGCCGCGATAATCAGACCAACTATTCCGAGGTGACGCATCAACTACCCACCAGCTTTCGATGGCCGTTCAGAGACATAAGGATGCCGAAACTGGCAAGCAGGGTCACCATTGCCGTCCCGCCATAACTGACCAGCGGCAGTGGTACGCCGACGACTGGAACAATACCGCTGACCATCCCGGTGTTGACAAATGCGTAAACAAAAAACGTCATTGCGAAACTGCCACACACCAATCGCGCATAGGTGGTCTGCGCAGCCGCTGATAAGAACAGAGATCGAGCAATGACGGCCAGATACAGCACGATGAGTAGTCCCTGACCAAGCAAACCCAATTCCTCGCCGATTACTGCGAAGATGAAGTCTGTCGAACGTTCTGGCAGAAACTCTAGTTGCGCTTGGCTGCCGTGCATCCAGCCTTTTCCGAATAGTCCGCCAGATCCGATTGCGATTTGCGATTGAATGCTGTGATAACCGGCGCCAAGTGGATCTTGTGCGGGATCTAGGAACATCAAGACGCGTTGTTTCTGATAGTCATGCATGAAATGCCATGCCACCGGAACGGCCGCCCCGATGCTCGCGATGCCGAGCCCTATCACAAAGTTTGAAAGCCCCGCGAGGAGCAGCACCAGGATGCCGGAAGCGGCCACCAGCAAAGCAGTGCCTAAATCCGGCTGCTTGGCGATCAGTGCAGCGGGCACCATAATAATCGCGAGAACAACGCCGATGTCCTTCCATGAAGGTGGTAATGGCCGCGCTTGCAGAAAAACCGCGCACATCATCGGTACGGCTAACTTCATAATTTCCGATGGCTGGAATCGGAATACTTTCAGATCGAGCCAGCGCTGTGCGCCATTGCTGACACTGCCGTGCACGGCGACCAGCAGCAGCAACACCAAGCCAATACCGTACAGAATCGGCGATGCACGTTGCAGCCAGACCGGTGGGATTTGGGCTAGGACGACCATAGCAACGAGCGCGAGAACCAGTCGGGCTACCTGACTAAGCCATTGTCCAAAATTTTCGCCCGTGGCGCTGTAGAGAATGAATAGGCCGAACAGAATAACGGCTCCGAGCGCTGACAGAAGTGGACCGTCTAAATGTAAGCGCCGCACCAAACTGGCGCTGGCCGATAGCTGTTTGCGGCGAACTCGTGGAATCTCTTGCGTCGTTTCCATGTCAGTGCACCTCGTCCAGGTCTTCCATCGTGGCGCCGGCCGGAGGAGCGATCGGCTTCGGTACTGCCTCATATTTGCCGAGCAGATAAGCATCGAAGATGCGACGGGCGATGGGTGCTGCCGCGGCGCCGCCGTGGCCACCGTTTTCGACTAATACGGCAATCGCAATCTTTGGCGCGTCAGCAGGTGCAAATGCGATGAACAACGCATGATCTCGCAGACGTTCTGTGGTAGTCGCTGCATTGTATTTCTGGCCTTGGGAGAGACTGAATACTTGTGCCGTGCCGGTTTTGGCGGCCACCCGATATGGGGCCCCGCCAAAAGAACTGGATGCAGTACCACCAGGGCGGGCGACCATCTCCATACCTTCGATCACCGTGTCCCACAGACTTGCATCACGCAAAGTCACTTGCGGCTCTTCTAGTGGCGGTAGCTTGCGGATCTCTTGACTGGTCGCATCGCGTACGGCGGTGACCAGACGGGGACGCCAATTGTGGCCCCGTGCAGCCACGATCGCCGCGGCATGCGCAAGTTGCAAAGGCGTCGCTGTCAGATAGCCCTGGCCAATACCGACGATGACGGTCTCGCCTGGATACCATTGTTGTTTGTAGGTCGCCATCTTCCACGCTGATGAAGGCATGATTCCCGGTTTTTCACCGCCGACGTCGATGCCGCTCAGTCGACCAAATCCCAATCCGACCATCGCGTCATGGACCCTTTCGATCCCGAGTACTGCGGCCAACTCGTAGAAGTAGACGTCGCAGGAGGTTGCAATAGCACGTTTCATATCAACCGGGCCGTGCCCACTGGGCTTCCAGTCGTGATAGACGTGGCTCGAACCGGGTAAAGAAAACCCGCCGGTGCAGTTGCGGACTGCGTTCGGGTCGATGATGCCGTACTGCAGGCCCGCTAGCGCCATC
>CAIVRI010000011.1 GCA_903908265.1 uncultured Pseudomonadota bacterium | reverse complement strand
GCCTTTCATCCGCAGTGTGCTCAGAGCCCGCCGAGATACCGCTCAAACCACGCGATCGTGCGCTGCATGGCATCAATCTGGTTTTCACGCTTCATAAAGCCGTGGCCCTCTTCCGCATAGTAGTGGCCTTCGACCGTGCGAGTGCAAACACCGATGGCGTCATCGTCGGCTAGAGCGCGGCGCACGCGACCAACCATGTCCCCAATGAGGACACGCACGACAATGAGGCGGGGTCGATGTCCTTGGCCGAAGGGGTCCACGCCAATGCCGTGCTGGACAAGGCTAGCGCGGCACAAAGCACGTTCCGGAAAGCACCGCCGTTGCGCCAGGCGGCTCTGAACACACGGACCGTGACCCGGGGCGAAGCATCGGGCGTTCTTGCCCGCTACACAGGCCATCGGCCCGTGCTGCTGCCTGTGCGCGGTTCGTGCGGACGATCGGTGTTTGCGTCAGGCAGGCACCGGTCCCAATGCCCCGGTGTCGCAGCGTCGGATCGCCCGACCCGCCACACCGCGCTCCCAAGGCGGCGGCACAGTGGGACCACCGCGACATCCGATGCACACCCCCGCGGATACCATTTACCAAACCGGCACACGCTCCGCCGGCGCCAGGTACAGCGTCTCTCCGGCCTTCACAGCAAATGCTGCATACCACGCATCGATATTGCGAACCGTGCTGGCCCGGTATTCGGACGGCGCATGACCATTCGTGAGCACTTGATTGCGCAGGCTCTGCTCGCGGAACTTGCCCCGCCAATTATTGGCGAAGCCCAAAAAGAACCGTTGATCGCCGTTGAAGCCGGCCACGATATCCGCGCTGTGCTGCAGCGCTTCGGCATGGTACGCCGCAAGACTCGCGGCGATACCACCCACATCGGCGATATTTTCACTCAAGGTTTGGCGACCATTCACCGCCAAATCAGGGAAGGGACGATAGGCACTAAACTGCGCCGCCAAACGATCCCCCGCGGCCTTGAAGTGCGCCAGATCGTCCGCCGTCCACCAGTTGCGCAACTGACCGTTCTGGTCGAATTTCGCCCCTTCATCATCAAAGCTATGCGAGATCTCATGCCCGATGATGGTGCCGATGGCGCCATAGTTCTGCGCCGGATCGCCGTTGGGATCAAAAAATGGGGGTTGCAAGGCGGCGGCGGGGAAGTTCAACGCATTCATCGCCGGCAAATTGACGGCATTGACCGTCTGCGGTTCCATCACCCACTCCGAGCGATCCACCGGTTTGCCTAGCTTCGCCAGTTGATGTCGATATTCAAACAAACTGGCGCGCTGCAGGTTCCCAAAGGCGTCATCGGGCGAAATTTTGAGACGCGCATAATCGCGCCACGCGTCGGGGTAACCCACGCCCACCCGAATCACGGCAAGTTTCGCTTTGGCGCTGGCCTTGGTGGCCGCTGACATCCACTCGAGCGCGTCGATCCGCTGTTTAAAAGCGTCGCGAATATGCTCAACCATAGCGACGACCCGCGCCTTGGCCTCTGCTGAAAAGTACTGCTGTGCGTATAACTTGCCGGCGACATCGCCGAGCGCCTGATCGGTGCTGCCGATGGCGCGCTTCCAACGGGGCCGCTGCTCGGGTGTGCCGTTCAGCGTCTTACCATAAAACGAAAAATGCGCGTCCCCGACCGACTGTGGCAACACCGCACTGCTGCGCTCTAGGGCATGCACCAGCAGGCAATCTTTCCACGTCTCGATCGATTGCTGCGCCACCAGCGCGGCAATGCCGCGCACCGCCGTTGGTTGCCAGACAATGAAGTCCTGCTGCGTGTTTGGCAAGTGGGCTGCTTGCCACAACACGGCCCAGTCGATACCGGGCGCCTGCCGACTAAAGTCCTGACGGCGCCAACGATTATTGCCCTTCTGCACATCCTGCGTGTCTTCTAAGGTCGAGTGCACTGCAGCGATCTGCCGCTCCAGGGCGATGAGCTGTGTTGCCCGATTGCTGGCGTCCGGCACCCCTAAGAGGTGCAGCATCTGCTCGATGTGCGCCGCGTAGGCTGCACGAATCTCAACCATCTTAGCGGAGTCATCCAGGTAGTAGCCTCGATCGGGCATGCCCAGACCGCCCTGCAGAACGAAAGGCACATACCGGTCTGGATGCTCCAGATCCTGTGCGATCCAAAGGCCCAGCACATTACTCGTGTAGATCTGTGTGGAATTGAGCACATCGACATCGGCTCGCAGCGTGCTGCCCAAGTACTGACTGAGCGTGCGTCGATCGTGGATCGCCGCAATCTCCTGTCGCGTGGCGTCTAAGGGCGTGAGCCCCAGCGCCTCGATCCGCCCGGCATCCATGAAAGCGCGGTAGTAATCCCCCAACAGACGCGCCTCCGTGCCCGCCGGCGCCTCGTGGGTGGCCGCCCTTTGAATGAGATCTGCGAGTCGCTGCTCCGTACGATCGAACAGGGAAGCCCACGTACCCGTGGAACTACGGTCGGCAGGGATCTGTGCTTGGGCAATCCAACCCCCATTGGTATAGAGAAAGAAATTATCCCCAGGGGCCACGGTCGGATCCATGCCGGCCACATCGAGACCTGCGGGCAAGTCCGGGGGCGTGGTGGCGGAACCCGCCGCAGGCACTGGCACAGGCAGCAGAAACAGCAGACCCAAGGCGACAGAAAGAAGGCGTGGCATGGCAGGATCCTGGCGATGCGTGGTGATAAACACCGGTCGCGCAATGTGGCTGAACGCGGGGAATCATAACCCCTGTTCGCGCCGTACGACAGGCACGGACGACCAGAGCGGCACCCACAAAGTTGCCAACGCAGCCGTAGACGCACGGTACGCCCGCGCTCTACTCAACAGTCAGTTTTAGGCTGCGCGCACCGGCGCACACCACGCGCATTCGCTGCGCGCCATCGCGGGTCGCCGTTAAGTGGCTTATTCGCCGCGGATCGGTAGGTGCTGCCCGTCATTGACCCGCTCACGCAGATCTTTGCCGGGTTTAAAGTGCGGCACATACTTGCCCTGCAAGGACACCGCTTCACCCGTCTTGGGATTACGGCCCTGTCGTGCAGGCCGAAAGTGCAGCGCAAAGCTGCCAAAACCGCGGATCTCAATCCGCTCTCCCGTCGCCAAGGAGTCGCCCATGATGTCGAGCATCTGTTTGACCGCGAGTTCCACATCCTTCGCCGGCAGGCTCTTCTGCTTGAAGGTGATGATTTCGATCAATTCCGACTTCGTCATGGGTAATCCCAGGGTCGTAGGTTGCTACCGGTCAACCCGAGGGTGCGGCTTGCAGCCGCACCCTCGGACCGGACTGTCTCAGTCGTCGTTATCGCTGTCGCCGTCGGTATCACTGCCGCCGCCGATCTGCTGCTTGAGCAGGTCGCCGAGGCTGGTGCCGGTCATCGAATCAGTGCGATAGGCCTGCATGGCTTCCTGCTCCTCATGGATGTCCTTGGCCTTGATCGACAGCGCAATCGCGCGCGACTTGCGGTCGACGCCAGTGAACTTCGCCTCGACCGAATCGCCTTCCTTGAGCACGGTACGCGCGTCTTCGACGCGGTCACGCGCCAATTCGGACGCACGCAAGTAGCCCTCGACGCCGCCTGGCAGGTCGATGATGGCGCCCTTGGCATCCACTTCGCGGACGGTACCGACCACGATGCTGCCCTTCGGGTGCTGCGCGATGAACGCCGAGAACGGGTCCTTCGCCATTTGCTTGATGCCGAGCGAAATGCGCTCACGCTCTGGATCGATCGACAGCACCACCGCTTCGAGCGTCTGGCCCTTCTGGTAGCTGCGCACGGCTTCTTCGCCGGCGATGTCCCAGGAGATGTCGGACAGATGCACGAGACCGTCGATGCCGCCCGACAGACCAATGAAGATACCGAAATCGGTGATCGACTTGATCTGACCCGAGACGCGATCGTCGCGGTTGAAGTTCTCCGAGAACTCCTTCCAAGGGTTCGGCTTGCACTGCTTGAGGCCCAGCGAAATACGACGACGCTCCTCGTCGATGTCGATGACCATGACCTCGGTCTCCTGACCGACGTGCACGACCTTGGCCGGGTTGACGTTCTTGTTGGTCCAATCCATTTCCGAGACGTGGACGAGGCCTTCGACGCCCTCTTCGATCTCGACGAAGCAGCCGTAATCGGCAATGTTCGTGACCTTGCCCCAGATACGGGTGTTCGCCGGGTAGCGGCGCGCAATGTTCTGCCAAGGATCTGCGCCCAACTGCTTGATGCCGAGCGACACGCGCTGCCGTTCGCGATCGAACTTCAGAATGCGCACATCAATTTCATCGCCGACCTTGACGACTTCAGACGGATGCTTGACGCGCTTCCAGGCCATGTCGGTGATGTGCAGCAAGCCATCGATACCGCCGAGGTCCACGAACGCACCGTAGTCGGTGAGGTTCTTGACGGTACCCTTGACGACCGAACCTTCCTGCAGGTTGTCGAGCAACTGCGAACGTTCTGCGCTGTATTCCTGTTCGACGACCGCACGACGCGAGACGACCACGTTGTTGCGCTTCTGATCGAGCTTGATGACCTTGAACTCGAGCACCTTACCTTCGAGGTAGGACGGATCACGCACGGGACGGACGTCAACGAGCGAACCGGGAAGGAACGCGCGGACATTCTCGATCTCGACGGTGAAGCCACCCTTGACGCGACCATTGATGATGCCGGTGATGATTTCTTGATCGTTGAACGCCTGTTCCAGACGTGTCCACGTGCGGGCCCGCTTGGCCTTCTCACGCGACAGACGGGTTTCACCCGAGCCGTCTTCTACCGAGTCGAGCGCGACTTCGACTTCGTCACCAACCTTGCACTCGAGCTCGCCGCGTTCATTCTTGAACTGGTCAATCGAGATGACCGCCTCGGACTTCAAGCCCGCATTGACGATCACATAATCCTGGCCAACCTCGACAACGAGGGCCATAAGGATCTGGCCTGGGCGAAACTGTTTGTTCGCCAAGCTCTCTTCGAACATTTGCGCAAAAGATTCGGTCATTTTGTTAGTTCTCTTCCGGTACGCCCACGGAGGCGCCCTCTTTCAGTAACCCCGGCCGGCTCGAGGGCGCGTGCGCGGGGGTTAGGCCATTAAACGGAACGGACACGGGGCCCGTTCCACCGGGTGCTGCCATCCGCGGTTGTGGTGCGAGCGCGAGCACAGCCCGCGCACCACACAGCCACCGACGACAACGCAATCCATCCCGAACAGAAAGCGCAGCGACTGGACGCATCAGCACGCCTTGCGGCTTGCAGTGCATCAGGCGGGTGCCTCGATCTCCCGGAAAGGACCACTAAGAATAACAGCCATTTCCTTACCCTTCAACTGGTTATGCGGCCCGCAGACGGCGCCTCGCCGGCGACCGTGGCGCGCCTCGGCCACCCTAGCGGCATCCCAATGCGGGCTAAGGGCGCGCTGCGTGCAAATCGACCGCCGTTGCCGCTCAACGCTCCAGAATCCGGCACAGACGGCCGTACCGTGCGGTCATGCAATCACAAAGCCGGCGTGACGTCAGTCTGGGAGAAATCGTGACCTTTGAACAATAAAGCTTCCCCGGTCGCCTGCGCCAGCGCATAGGCAAAGCAATCGCCGAAGTTCAGCCCGGCCGGATGCCGGCCTTCGCCGAAATCCAAATACGCCTGCCGCGCAATCTGCGCCTGTTGCGCCGTAACCGGTTCGATCGAGATGCCAGCTCGTCGCAGTAACGCATCGAGTTGGCGACCGCCGCCACCCCCTTTCGAATGCACTTCAATCACTACAGCGGCCTCGACAAAAGTGGCTGCCGACAACCGACAGGGGCCCGCTTTCGCCAGGGCCGCGGCATACTGTTGCGCGTCGCCCTCATCCAGAAGAATCGCCATTAGGGCAGATGTATCGACGATCATGCAGGCACGCCGTGTTCGTCATACAGGAGCGTCGCGTGATCCACTGGCACGCGGTCTAGAGACGCGGCACAACGCCGACCAATGAGCAGCAGTGCACGCACTTTGACGGCAGGATCCTCAGCCTGGCTGAGTTTATCGAGCCGTTCCTGCAGCGCCACCGTCACGGCCTGGGTCAGACTTTCGCCGGTCTGCACGGCCAAGCGGCGCGCCAGTGCGTGCGCTGCAGGACTCTTGATATTCAAAGACATATTTCTACCTCGATAGAAAAAACTCTACCCCGGTAGATTTCTGAGTACAAGCCCGCGGCTATTACCGCTCGCGCTGGTTACCGTGCCGCGTCGCCGGCACCTTCGACCGCCCGCACTCAGGCACCCAGCAGTTCCTGCCAACTTTTCAAGGTTCAGGACGATCGTTCCTGACCCGCATCGCCACCGTAAATCAGCACTGGCTTCCCGTGCGGCGTCTCGCCGACGACGGCTCGCCACTGATGCCTGCCGACCGTCCAGCCGGATGCGAGAGTCACTGGCAAACAGCCTCCCTGCTTCATTTGCGCCAACGACACGGGCAGCAACGCCACACGCCCCTGCAGACAAGACAGCAAGACAGGGCAGCGCTGCACTGCATCGAGAATGGCACCCGCTGGGAATTGGCCCAGAAACCGCTTAGGGTCCTGCAGCGCCGCTCGTCACCCGCGCGCACACCCCGCCAACCGCTCCCGGGCAAGCGCTAACACCTGGGCGACCACCACCGCAGGCGCCAGCGCAGTCGAATCCAGCACCACCGCATCCGCAGCCGGTACCAGCGGTGACGCGGCCCGTTCGGCATCGCGCCGGTCGCGTTCTTCGATCTCGCGCGAGAGGCTCGGCAGGTCCACCGTCTGCCCGGCCTCCTGCAATTGCCGAAAGCGTCGCCGCGCGCGCTCTTGGGCACTGGCGGTCAGGAAAATCTTCAGCACCGCCGCCGGGAACACCACCGTGCCCATATCGCGGCCATCGGCCACCAACCCCGGCGCGGTCGCAAAGCCTTGTTGGCGCTCCAAGAGCGCCCGGCGCACTGCCGGGTGGGCCGCCACCGCCGAGGCACGGGCCCCGCCCGCCTCCGTGCGGATCGCCCGCGCAATGTCCACGCCGTGGAGGCGAATCGATTCGCTACCGTCAGCGCTGACGCCAAACACCAAGTCCAAGTGCGCGGCGATGGCCGCATGCCCGACCGCATCGGCCGGATCGAGTCCGGCCAACCAACCGGCATGCCCGGTCACCCGGTACAGCGCACCCGAATCCAATAGATGAAAGCCCAAGGTCTCGGCGAGCCGGCGGGCGACGGTGCCCTTGCCAGAGCCGGACGGGCCATCGATCGTGATAACCGGAACGCTCACCGGGTCTCTTGCACGGACAGACCCGCGCCGCGCGCCAGATCCGCAAAACCGGGGAACGACGTGGCGACGTTGGCCACATCGCCGATCGCAATATCACCGCTCGAGCGCAAGGCGGCGATCGCAAAGGCCATCGCAATACGATGGTCGCCATGACTGGTAACCTGACCCCCATGCAGGGTGCCGCCGTGGATGATCATGCCATCCGGCGTCGCGGTCGCATCCGCACCCAACTGCAACAATCCCTCGGCCATCACCGCAATGCGATCGCTTTCCTTGACCCGCAACTCCTCGGCCCCCGTGACCCGGGTCGTGCCCTTGGCCAATGCCGCCGCCACGAACAGGATCGGAAACTCATCGATCGCCAAGGGCACGAGGTGCTCCGGCACATCGATGCCGCGCAACGCGCTGCGATGCACCTCGAGATCCGCCACCGGTTCATCCCCGGCCAATCGCCGGTTCAAAATACGGATATCCGCACCCATGAGCGCCAGGATATCGAGGATGCCGGTGCGGGTCGGGTTGATGCCGACGTTCCGGATCAGGAACGGCCCGTCCGCAGCCAACAAGCCGGCCACTATAAAAAAGGCCGACGAGGAAATATCCCCCGGTACGGTCAGTTGGGTGCTCTTGAGCGGTTGGCCACCCGACAGTGCGATACGACCGCCCGCCGACGCCACCGGCACGCCGAAGGCCCGCAGCATGCGCTCGGTGTGATCGCGCGTCACCGCCGGTTCGTGCACGATGGTCGTGCCCGTCGCATACAGACCGGCAATCAAGATTGCAGATTTGACCTGCGCACTGGCCACCTCGAGGGTGTACTCGATACCCTGCAGCGCCTGCCCCCCACGAATCGTCACAGGTGGCCGGCCGGCGCTGGTGGCAATGACCGCGCCCATCTGCCGCAAGGGCGTCGCCGCCCGCTCCATCGGCCGACGCGTCAACGACGGATCACCGACCAAAGTCGCATCGAAGGCCTGACCGGCCAGCAGACCCATCGACAAGCGCATCGCGGTGCCGGCATTGCCCATATCCAAGGCGTGCGTCGGCGCGCGCAACCCGTGTAGACCCACGCCTTCGACCACGACCCGACCCGCGCTCGGCCGCGCGATCCGCACCCCCATGGCGCGCATCGCGCCCAAGGTCGCGAGGCAGTCCTCACTCTCCAAGAAGTTGTCTACCTCGGTGATGCCCTCGGCGATCCCGCCAAACAGCACCGAGCGATGCGAGACCGACTTGTCTCCCGGCATCGTCACCGCGCCACGCACAGCGCCACCGTGCGTTACATAAAACGTTGCTGCGTTCGTCATGCTCTACTCATCAAAGAATCGCGCGCGGATAAGAACCCAACACTTTCAGCAGCGACGCCACCTGCTTGACCTGCGCAAGCGCGGTGGACAAGGGCGGCACGTCGGCATGGCCCTCGACGTCGGCGAAGAACACGTAATCCCATTTCTTGCGCCGACTCGGGCGCGACTCCAAGCGCGACAGGCTCACCCCATGCTGGGAGAAGGGCTCGAGCAGTCGCACCAGCGCACCAGCGCCGAGCGTATCGCGCGCCGAAAACAGCAAGGTCGTGCGATCCACGCCGGAGGGCGCGAGCAACTTGCGGCCGACGACGAAGAAGCGCGTGGTGTTGTCCTCGCGATCCTCGATCTCGGGCACCAGAATATCCAGACCGTACACCTCCGCGGCCACCGCGCCGCCGACCGCGGCCGTGCCCTCCTCATCGCGCGCCCGTCGGGCGGCTTCTGCGTTCGAGGACACCGCGATCCGCTCCACGTGTGGCAAATGTTCCGCCAACCAACTGCGCGTCTGCGCCAAGGACTGGCTGTGACTGACAATGCGTTGGATATCCGCCAAGTGCCGCATCCGCCCCATCAAATTTTGACTGATGCGCAATTCCACCTCACCGCAGATCTTCAGCGGCGAGAGCAGGAACATGTCCGCGGTATGACTGACCGTGCCTTCGGTGGAATTCTCGATCGGCACCACGCCAAAATCAGCCGCCCCACTTTCCACTTCCCGGAACACTTCATCAATAGCGGCCAGCGGAATCGCACGCACCGAGTGCCCGAAATGCTTGAGCACCGCCTGCTGCGTAAAGGTGCCCTCCGGCCCCAAGAAGGCGATCTTCAGCGGCGCCTGTTGGGCCAGACACGCCGACATGATCTCGCGAAACAGCCGCACCATTTCCTCATCCGAGAGCGGGCCTGCGTTGTCCGTGACGATCCGCCGCAGCACCTCCGCTTCCCGTTCCGGCCGATAGAACTCCGCCGTGCCGGCCGCGCGCTTGGCAGCACCCACCGTCTGCGCCACCCGCGCCCGCGCGCTGATCAAGGCGGCCAGTCGATCATCGATCGCATCGATCTCGGCACGAATCCCGTCGAGCGCACTGGAGGTGGATTGCACACGCGGCTTGGGCTTGGCCTTTGCTGGCGCCTTGGCCTTTGCTGGCGCCTTGGACTTAGATGCCTGGCGTCGCGTCGCCTGCGCGCCCAAGGACGTCGTTTTCGATCCGGTCTTACGAGTAGCCATGCTTGCGTTCCCCCTCAACCGTGCCGACGTTGGAAATCTTGCAGGAAGTCGACCAGTGCGACCACCCCCGCCAGCGGCATCGCGTTATAAAGACTCGCGCGCATGCCGCCGCCCGCGAGTCGGTGCCCTTCGAGATTGACCAGCTGCGCTTGCCGGGCCTCGGCAAAGAAATGCCGCTCCAAGGTCGGGTCCCGGAGCAGAAAGGGCACATTCATCCGCGAACGGGCGCCCAGCGCCACTGCGTTGCGATAAAAGCCGCCGGAGCCGTCGATTGCCTCGTACAGCAACGCGGCCTTGCGCGCATTGCGCTCGGCCATGGCGGCCAGGCCGCCTTGGGCTTTCAGCCATTGGAACACCAGACCTGCCAGATACCAAGCAAAGGTCGGCGGCGTGTTCAGCATCGAGCCTTCGCGCGCCTCGATCCAATAGTCCATCAGCGGCGACGTGCCCGCACGCGCGCCCTGCAACAGGTCGTCACGCACAATCACGACGCACAACCCGGCCGGCCCGATATTCTTCTGTGCCCCCGCGTACAGCAGGCCATGGGCGGCCACATCAAACGGTCGCGACAGAATGCTCGAGGACAGATCGGCCACCAACGGCACGTCCACCGTCGGCGTGGCGTGAAACTCCACGCCACCAATCGTTTCGTTCGGGGTGTAATGCACATAACGAGCGCCGGGGGTGGAGCGGATCGATGCCAGTGCCGGCACGTCGCGGTAACCGCTCGCCGCACTTGTGGCCACCACATTCACATGACAGTGCCGCCGCGCTTCGGCGATGGCCTTGCCAGACCAGATCCCGCTGTCTACGTAATCGACCGTATCCCCTGCACCGGCCAAATTGAGCGGCACCGCGGCGAACTGCAAGGTCGCGCCGCCGTGCAAGAACAGCACCCGATAATGGTCTGGAATCGCCAACAGGTCGCGCAGGTCCTGCTCCGCTTGCGCCACGCAGGCCTGAAAGGCCGCGCCCCGATGGCTGACTTCCATGACCGAGAGTCCAGACCCCTGCCAGTCCGTCAACTCCGCGCGCACCGTCTCAAGCACTGCAGGCGGGAGCATCGCTGGCCCCGCGCAGAAGTTGTAAACCGTCACCGACTTAGGCCTCGTCGGCCGGCGGTGTGTCCGGCGCCGGCGCGTCGCCCAGCGCCTCCCCAGTCCGGTCCGTCGCGGCGCTGCCGTCCGCGGCGCCCGCCGGCGTTTCGCTCACCGCCTCTTCCTCTGGCATCGCCTCGAGTGCCGCGAGACTCACCACCACATCGCCTTCACCCACACTCATCAGCGTCACGCCCTGCGTGTTACGCGACAACGTCGAAATCTGGGCGATCTTAGTGCGCACCAGCGAGCCCCCGCGACTGATCAGCATCAGGTCGTCGCTGGTGTTGACCTGCAGCGCACCGACCATCCCGCCGTTGCGATCGGACAGTTGCAGCGCGATCACGCCCTGGCCACCGCGACCATGGACCGGGAACTCTTCGGCCAGCGTCAACTTACCGTAGCCATTCTCCGACACGGTCAGAATGGGCCCCTCGCGCAGTACGATCAGCGAGTTGACTTCGGCCCCATCGGCCAAGGACACGCCGCGCACACCGGTTGCTTCGCGACCCATCGGGCGGACATCGTCCTCGGCAAAGCGAATGGCCTTGCCCGCGGTCGTCGTCAGGATCACATCATTGGTGCCGTCGGTGATGTCGACGCCGACCAAGCGATCGCCCTCATCAAGGCCGACCGCGATGATGCCAGCCGAACGCGGCCGCGAGTACGCCTCCAAGGACGTCTTCTTGACCGTGCCTTGGCTGGTGGCCATGAACACAAATTTGTCTTCCGGGTAGTCCCGAATCGGCAGCAGCGCGGTGATCTTCTCGCCCTCTTCGAGCGGCACGAGATTGACGATCGGTTTGCCGCGGCCACCGCGCCCCTGCGCCAGCGGTAACTGATAGACCTTGAGCCAATAAACCCGGCCGCGCGTCGAGAAACACAGCAGGGTGTCGTGCGTCATGGCGACCAAGAGACGCTCAATGAGGTCCTCGTCCTTCATATCGGTCGCGGACTTGCCGCCACCGCCGCGGTTCTGTGCCCGATATTCGCTGACCGGCACGGTCTTGACGTAGCCATCCCGCGTCATGGTGACGACGACCGGTTGGTCCTCGATCAGGTCTTCCATCGACAGATGCGAGTAATCGAGGTTGATCTCGGTGCGCCGCTCATCGGCGTATTGCGCGCGGATCTCGACCAGCTCGTTGCGGATCACTGACAGCAGACGCTCGGGTCGGGCCAAGATATCCGACAGGTCGCGGATACGGGCCAACACATCGGCGTACTCCGCCACGATCTTGTCGCGCTCCAGGCCCGTCAAGCGATGCAGGCGCAAATCGAGAATAGCTTGCGCCTGGACCTCAGAGAGTCGGTAGTTACCGCTGTGCAAACCCAAATCCACCGAAATGGTGTCCGGCCGCACGCGCACGCCATCCGCCCGCGAGAGCATCTCCGGCACCGCGCCACCTGGCCATTCGCGCGCGACCAAGGCGATCTTCGCCTCCGCCGGGTTCGAAGCGGCCTTGATCAGCGCGATCACGGCGTCGATGTTCGCCAGCGCCACCGCCTGGCCTTCCAAGATGTGTCCGCGTTCGCGCGCCTTGCGCAGGTCATACACCGTGCGGCGCGTGACCACTTCGCGGCGATGCCGCAAGAAGGCATCGAGCAGGTCACGCAAGCCCAACAGGCGCGGCTGGCCGTCGACCAAGCCGACCATATTGATGCCAAAGACGGTTTCCAGCGGCGTGTGCTTGTAGAGGTTATTGAGCACCACATCGGGCACTTCGCCACGCTTCAATTCAATGACAACGCGCAGACCGTCCTTGTCCGACTCGTCGCGTAGGCCGTCCGAGGAGATGCCCTCGATGATCTTCTCGCGCACCAGTTCGGCAATGCGTTCGAGCAAACGCGCCTTGTTGACCTGATACGGCAGTTCCGTGAGCACGATCTGCTGACGGCCCCGCTCCAATTCTTCGATGTGACTGCGGCCGCGAATATAGACCCGGCCGCGACCGGTCTTGTAGGCGGAGACAATCTCCGCGGCGCCGTTGATGATGCCGCGCGTCGGGAAATCCGGTCCCGGCACGATCTTCATGAGCTCCGGCAGCGTGATCTCCGGTCGGTCGATCACCGCGATGCACGCATCGACCACTTCGCCGAGGTTGTGCGGCGGAATGTTGGTCGCCATACCCACCGCGATCCCGGCTGCGCCGTTGATCAACAGATTCGGCACCCGGGTCGGCATCACCGACGGTTCGCGCTCGCTCTCATCGTAGTTCGGTACGAAATCGACTGTTTCTTTTTCGATGTCGGCCAGCAACTCATGCGCGAGGCGGGACATACGCACTTCGGTGTAACGCATGGCGGCCGGAAAATCGCCGTCGATCGAGCCGAAGTTGCCCTGCCCGTCGACCAGCATGTAGCGCATCGAGAACGGCTGTGCCATACGGACCATGGCGTCGTACACCGCCGTATCACCGTGCGGGTGGTACTTGCCGATGACGTCGCCCACGACACGCGCCGACTTCTTATAGGGTTTGTTCCACTCCACGCCCAACTCGTGCATCGCGTACAGCACGCGGCGGTGCACCGGCTTCAAGCCGTCGCGGACGTCCGGCAGGGCGCGCCCCACAATGACACTCATTGCGTAGTCGAGATACGACTTGCGCATCTCGTCTTCTAGGTTGACGTAGAGGATTTCTCGTGCGATCTCGGCCATGTAGGAAACGCTCGGAAAAGGCTCAGGATTAATCCCGGAATACTAGCATAGAAGCGTCTCGTTCCGTAGGTTTTTCAGTCATTTGGACGTGTTCGTCGTATACTTCGTTCGCGCCCCGCTCACACCCGCAAAAGTGCCACCCATGTCCGTCCCGCACCACAACGCTGACCCGGCTGAGATCGCGAAATTTGATGCACTCGCGGGCCGTTTTTGGGACCCCAAGGGCGAGTGGTGGCCGCTCCATGCACTCAACCCGGTCCGACTGGCCTACGTGGCCCGCGGCAGCACCTTGGCCGGCGCGCGCGCACTCGATGTGGGCTGTGGCGGGGGTCTGCTCACCGAAGCGTTGGCCACGGCGGGCGCCCGCACGACCGGGATCGACCTGTCGCCGGCGCTGCTGCAAACCGCGACCTTGCATGCGCTGGAGACCGGCGTCGAGGTCGAGTACCAACAATCCAGTGCGGAGGATTTTGCGCTGCGCCACGCCGGTCAGTTTGATGTGGTGACGTGCATGGAGATGCTCGAACACGTGCCGGATCCGGCCAGCGTGTTGCAGGCGCTGGCGACCTTGGTCCGCCCCGGCGGCGCGGTCTACCTATCGACTCTGAACCGGACGCCACAGGCCTTCTTCACCGCCATTGTCGGCGCCGAGTACGTGGCGCGCCTGCTGCCGCGCGGCACGCACGAGTACAGCCGCTTCCTCAAGCCCTCCGAAATCGGCAAAGGTGCGCGCGCGGCCGGACTGCGCGTCGACGGGGTGACGGGCCTGCGCATGCACTGGCTCACGCGCACGTTCGCGCTCTCGGACGATGTCTCCGTCAACTACCTGATGCGGCTGACCCGTCCGCTGTGATGGTTGTGTCGCGCGTTACCTTACTCGTCGATCTCGACGGCACCTTGCTCGACACCGCGCCCGACATGGGCGCGGCGCTGAACGTGGTGCGGGCCGAAGAAGGCCTCGCGGCCTTGTCGCTGGCGCACTTGCGCCCACAGGTCAGTCACGGCGCTGCCGGCCTGATCCGGCTCGCCTTTCCGGGCGCACCCGAAGCCGCGCAAGAGGCGCTACGCTGGCGCTTTGTGCAGCACTACAGCCGCGCGCTGACCGAACACGGCACCGCGATCTTTGCCGGCTTCGCGCCACTGCTGGCGCAACTGGCGGCTGCCGGGCGACCCTGGGGCATTGTGACCAACAAGCCGGCGTGGCTGACCGATCCCCTGTTAGAGCGCCTCGCGTTACCACACCCGCCTGCGGTGGTCGTCTCCGGCGACACCACGACGCAGCGCAAACCGCACCCCTTACCGCTACAACACGCCTGCAGCCAACTGCAGGTCGACCCGAGCACCTGCCTCTATCTAGGGGATGCCGAGCGCGACATCCAAGCGGCACGCAGCGCGGGCATGCCCAGCGCCATCGCCCTGTGGGGGTATCTGGATACCGATGCGGCGCACCTGCGCTGGGGCGCCGATCACCACGTGACCCACCCAGCGGACCTTAGCGCCCTACTCGCGCTGCACCCATGAACACCCCCCTGCCGCTAGAGCTACGTCTGGCGCTGGTGTTCACGCCCGCGGACCGGCGCGCAGCGGTACAAGCGCTGGATGCGTTGCTCGAGGAAATTGGCGCCAGTCTGGCCGCGGATCTCGATCACACGGTAGCGCACACGCGTCTGGTCTGGTGGCGTGGCGAACTGGCCCGCCTCGACAGCGGCGCACCACTGCATCCGATCACGCAGACACTCTATCGGTTGGCACCGGGCGCGCAGTATGCGCGCCTCGAGGCCTTGATCACGGCCGCCGAGTTGCAGTTGGCCGGTCACCAACCGGCAAACGCCAGCGAGCGCAGCGCCTTGTTCGCAAGCATTTACGGTGCCGGCGAGATGGTGCGTGCCCAGATCGTGCACGGCAGTGCCGATGCGCGCCTCGCGTCTTTTGGGCGGGCACTGGGCGAGGTGTACGGTTACGCGGCGTGCCTGGACGCCGCGCTGCTCGATGACCGGCGCCAGTACGCGCAGGCGCTGCGCGAGGCGCTGCTGCAACTGACGCCGACCGCCGCACTCGCGCCCGCCCAGCGGCATGGACTCATCCGCGCTGCGCTGATCGCGCACCGACTCACTGCGGGGGCACTCAAGCCGCCGCCACACCACCTGACGGCCCTATTTATTGCCTGGCGTACTGCACGCCGACATCGCTTGGAGCTCCGATGACCCCTGCCGATATTGCTGCATTCAACCCGCCCGCCGACCATCTGGCTGGCCGCATCATTCTTGTGACCGGGGCGACCAAGGGCATCGGCCGCGCCCTCGCGCTGCGCTTGGCCGCGCACGGCGCCACCGTGATTCTCTCGGGTCGATCGGTCAAGAAACTCGAGCAGGTCTACGACGCACTGATTGCGGCCGGGGCACCCACACCGGCGATGCTGCCACTGGATTTGGAGAACGCGCTGGCCACGCACTACGACGCCGTGGCCGAAGCGATCGGCGCAACATTTGGTCGCCTCGACGGCCTCGTACACAACGCCAGCCTATTACTCACGCGCACCCCGATCAGTCACTACGATGTGCCGACCTGGTGCCGACTGCTGCAAGTCAATCTGACCGCCACCTTTGCACTCACGCAGGTGTGCCTGCCGCTACTGGAACAAAGCGCCGATGCCTCGGTGATCATGACCTCCAGTGGCGTCGGCCGCCAAGGGCGTGCCTACTGGGGTGCCTATGCCGTCTCCAAGGCCGGCATCGAGAATCTCTCCGAGGTCCTCGCCAATGAATACGAGCACAACCCCGCCATTCGCTTTAATACGCTCAATCCTGGCGCGACCCGTACCGACATGCGCGCACTCGCGTATCCGGCTGAAGACACGACGCTACTAAAGACTCCCACCGAGATCCTGGGCGCTTACCTGTGGCTACTGGGTCCCAACTCCCGCGGGCATTCCGGCGGCCGTTACAACGCTCAGGTCTAAGCGGCGGGTGGCAAGCGGGGACCCCTGCACGTCGCGCCCGGGGCGTGCATCCGGCCGGTCAACGCGCAGATTCAGCTGGCCCGTCGCGGTCCGGTGCGCGGTCCGGTGCGTGCTCCGGTGCGTACGCCACGCGGCGTCGTGCCGGGCTTCACGCGACTCTCGGCGCGCTCGGGTCGACTCGCGGTGCGCTGCGCGCGCACTGCGTCGCGCGCCAAATCCCCAGGTGCCGGCAGTCCCAGCGCCCGATAAATCGCATCGCGCGCTTCGCCCTTCAGCTCCAAGGAGCGACCACGGGCCACGCCGCGCTCGAGAATGACCGGACCGAACTTGATGCGCAGTACACGACTGACCTCAAAACCGGCCGCCAGCACCAGGTTACGCAGATCGCGACCATGCGCACGCTTGACGTCCAATTCGATCCAACGGTTACGACCTTCGCCACCGGCCAAACTGGCGCCGAGAATCTCAAACGGACGTTCGCTCTGCGCCGCGGCCATTGCCGGCAGTGCTGCGACCCACTCCTCGGACGGTTCGCCGGCGATGCGCACCGAATACACCGAGCGAATCTCGGCGTGCTGACGGCCCGCGGCCTCGCGCAACTTGCCGTCGGTGGTGAAAATTTCCAAGCCCCCATCGGTCGGCGCCAGCGGCGACAGCGGCAACCAACGACGCCCACGAATGGGCGGCAGGCGTTCATAGGCGGCGTTGGCGGTTTCACCCGGTGCCGCGGTCTGTGCCTTGAGCGGTTGTCCGGTCGGACGGTGATAGATCAGGACCAAGTCCTCGGGCACCGAGCGTTCCAGTCGCAACTTGCGACCATCGATCGCAATCTTGTCGTCGGCGTCGACACGCGTGCCCAACTCCGCCACACGGCCGTTCACCGTCACCCGTCCCGCACGAATCCAGCTCTCGGATTCACGGCGCGAAGCCACGCCGGCCCCAGCCAGCACCTTCTGCAACCGTTCGCCGGGCATCAGCCGGCCTCAGCAGCGGGCGCGTCCGGCGTCAGCGCGGGGTCTTCGTCCTCGAGATCCCCGGCGGCGACGAGTTCTGCCTGGACCTCCGCCGCTTCCGGGAGTTTGGCATCGAACTCCAGTTGCACTCCCAGCGATTCGAAGTCCTTCAATTGCGCCAGCGTCGGCATATCTTCCAGCGTGCGCAGGCTAAAGTAATCGAGGAACGCGCGTGTCGTGGCCAGCAATTCGGGGCGACCGGGCACCTCACGATGACCGATCACACGCACCCAATCGCGTTCAATCAGCGTACGGATGATGTTGGGATTGACCGCCACGCCACGAATATCTTCGATCTCGCCACGCGTGATCGGTTGCCGGTAAGCGACCAAGGCCAACGTCTCGAGCAGCGCGCGCGAGTATTTCGCCGGGCGCTCTGCCCACAAACGCGATACCGGTCCGGCGTATTGCTCGCGCACTTGGATGCGCCAACCACTCGCCACTTCCTGCAGTTCAACGCCGCGGCCGTCATAGGACGCCGCCAGCGCCGCAACGGCCGCCTGGACCGCATCAGGCCCTGGCCGGTCGAACTCATCGAACAACTCACGCAGTTCGCCCAGCGGCAGCGGGCGACCCGCAGCCAGCAGCGCCGCTTCGATCACATTCCGGATATCGGCTTCAGTCATACGTCCTCACTCTCAGTGGCGACGAGCGCGGGGCCCGTCGTACCGGTCAGCGTGCTGGCGGCGTCATTCGCCGCCTCCAAGGGGGGGCGTCCCTGTGCGGGACGGACGTGCAACGGCGCGATACCGTCGCCATCCGCTTGCACCAATTCAAGCAATCCTTCGCGCATCAGTTCGAGGACAGCGAGGAACGTCACGGTGACGCCCATACGACCTTCCTCGACGGCAAAGAGCGCCGAGAAACCGGTGAACTCACCGGCGTTCAGGCGCGCCAGAATCTCACTCATGCGCTGACGTACCGAGAGACGCTCACGCGTTACGGTGTGATGGGCAAACATCGCCGCGCGTTGGATGACATCTTTGAACGCGAGCAGCATTTCCTTGAGCGTGACGTCCGGCAAGGTTTGGGTCAGCTTGCGCTCGATGATCTCGGCAGAGGCCAGATACACATCCCGATCAACGCGCTTGAGCGTATCGATGTCCTCAGCCGCCTTCTTGTAGCGCTCATATTCTTGCAAGCGCCGCACCAATTCCGCACGCGGATCATCCTCTTCGGTCTCACTCGCGCCCGGCCGCGGCAACAGCAAGCGCGACTTGATCTCCGCGAGCATCGCGGCCATGAGCAGATACTCACCCGCCAGTTCCAACTCCAGCACCTGCATCAGGTCGATGTACTCGAGGTACTGCCGCGTGATTTCGGCGATCGGAATATCAAGAATATCGAGGTTCTGCCGACGGATCAGGTACAGCAACAAGTCCAGCGGCCCTTCGAAGGCTTCCAGAAAAACCTTCAACGCGTGCGGCGGGATGTAAAGATCCTTCGGCATCTCGGTCAGCGGTTCGCCATCGACAATGGCAAACGGCATCTCGCCTTGCTGCGGCGTGGGCAGGGCTATCTGCTCATGGAGTACCGGGGGGTTAGCCAAGGCGGCTGCCGCGGCGGCAGCCGCCTCTTCAGCCACCAAGATCGCCAACAATTCGGCGCCTTCGCGCGTCTGCTGGGCCTCGGCCGACTCGATCGGCGCCATCTCCGGGTGATCCTGCGCTTGCATCAACGGTACTCGAGGCCCACGGCAGCGCGGACCTCATCCATGGTGTCGCGCGCCGCTTCGCGGGCCTTTTCGCAGCCGGCTTGGATGATGGAGCGCACTGCCTCGGGGTTCTCTTCGTATTCACGCGCCCGGTTGCGAATCGTTTCGATCTCCACCACCACCGCATCAATCAGCGGTTTCTTACACTCCAGGCAACCGATGCCGGCCGAGCGACATCCGCCGCTCGCCCATTGCAGCGTGGCATCGGTCGAGTAGATTTTATGCAAGTCAAACACCGGACAGACGTCCGGGTTACCCACGTCGGTACGGCGCATGCGCGCCGGATCCGTCTTCATGGCTTTGAGTTTTTTGGTCACCGCATCGGTGTCTTCACGCAAGCCGATCGTATTGGCGTAGGACTTCGACATCTTGCGGCCATCCAAGCCCGGCACCTTTGGCGTCGCGGTGAGCAGCACTTCGGGTTCGGGCAAAATCATGCGGCCCGTACCCTCGAGATAGCCTTTTAAACGCTCCTGATCGGCGATGGTCAGATGGGCATTGCCATCGAGCAATACCGCGGCTTTATCCAATGCGCCCTGATCCCCAGACTCTTGATACGCGCGGCGCAGTTCACGGTACAGCTCGGCGGTCTTATTACCCAAGCGCTTCAGCGCTTTTTCGGCCTTCTCCTCGAAGCCCTTTTCACGCCCATAGATGTGATTGAAGCGGCGGGCCACTTCACGCGTGATCTCGACATGCGCGGCCTGATCTTCGCCCACCGGCACATACTTGGGCCGATAGATCAGGATGTCCGCGCTCTGCAACAACGGATAACCCAAAAAGCCATAGGTCGCCAGATCGCGATCCTTCAACTGTTCCTGCTGATCCTTGAAGGTGGGCACGCGCTCCAGCCAGCCCAGTGGCGTGATCATCGATAGCAGCAGATGCAGCTCCGCGTGCTCAGGCACCTTGGACTGGATGAACAGCGTGGCCGCCGACGGGTTCAGACCGGCCCCCAGCCAGTCGACCACCATCTGCCAGGTGTGCTCCTCGATCTGCGCGGTGTCCTCATAACCGGTCGTCAACGCATGCCAGTCCGCGACGAAGAAAAAGCACTCGTGTTGGTACTGCAGGTCGACCCAGTTCTTCAGTGCACCATGATAGTTGCCGAGGTGCAGGGCACCGGTCGGGCGCATACCAGAGAGGACACGGGTGTTTTGCGAGGTATTGGCCAAGGAAGCAGACTCCGACGTAAACAGTGCGATTCTACGGAATGAGCGCCAGCACGGTGCCCTGAATCCAGACAACAAAGGGGGTTAGCACGGCGATGATCCCGGCGCCCTCGAGCAGCAGAATCCCGATAACGACCCACTGGCCGTACGGTTCGATCCGCGCCAGCACGCGGGCGGCCGGCAGCGGCAGCACCCCCATGAGGATCCGGCCCCCCGCGAGCGGCGGTACCGGCAGCAGGTTGATCGCGGCAAAGAAGGCGTTGATCTGCAAGCCGGCCTTGGCCATCTCCACCACCCAGTACGCCAACACGCCGTGACCTAGGTAGCCGCGCACGGCCAGCGAACCGCCCAGCAGCCCCCATAACCACGCCATCAGCAAGCCGGCAATCGGCACGGCCGCCGAGACAATCGCCAGATCCACCCGTGGGTGGGCAAAGTTGCGCGGATCGATACGGGAGGGCTTGGACCATCCGAACAGGAAGGGCAATTTGGACACGATCATCAGCACCGGCAAAACCACGGTGCCCAGCGGATCGGCATAGTCGAGCGGGTTCAGTGAGACTTTGCCGCGCACCGCCGGCGTCGGATCGCCCAAGGCCACCGCCACGCGCGCGCGCACGATCGAGGGCACAGTAACGGCCAAGAGCCAGGGCAGCACGATGACAGAAATCGCGCGAAGTATTTGACCTAAGTCCATGAAAAAATTCTATTTCCTTTATTCTCGAAGCCGCCGATAGCCACGGCAACGAGCCCCGCACCCAGAGCCTGGGCTGATTATACGGGAGGGGCGCAGGCTACGCTTCGATGCCGAGGCGATGCGGGTCACCTTTGCCCAAGCGCACCACGGAGACCCCACCGACCAAGTCGATGACGGTGGTCGGCTCCAGGCCGCAAGGACCGTTGTCGAGGACCAGATCGATCTGGCCATCCAGGCGATCGGCAATCTCGGTTGGATCATTAATCGGGTACTCGTCCCCGGGCAGCATCAAGGTCGAACTCATCATCGGCTCGCCCAAGATCTCCAGCAGCAGCGTGGTCACCGGATGATCCGGTACGCGAATACCAATCGTGCGGCGCTTCTCATGCATGAGTCGCCGCGGGACTTCCTTGGTCGCTTCCAAAATGAAGGTAAACGGGCCGGGGGTACCGAGTTTGAGCAAGCGGTATTGCCAGTTATCGACCCGCGCGTATTTGGCGATTTCCGCCAGGTTCCGACACACCAAGGTGTAGTGGTGATGTTTGTCGACCCCGCGCAGGCGCGCAACCCGCTCCATCGAAACCTTATCTTCCAGACACCAGCCGAAGGCGTAGCAACTGTCGGTCGGGTACGCGATCACCGCGCCTTTTTGCATCGCTGCAACCGCTTGGCGCACAAAGCGCGCCTGCGGGTTCTCTGGGTGCAAGTACAAAACGTCAGTCATGTCGCGCAAACGCCTAAGGGAATATGGCTATCATACGCCCCCAGTCACCGTGACCGGCTCCCGGCAAATACCTCATGTCTGCTTTGTACGATCTGCTCCCTGTCCTGGCCTTCTTCCTGACCTACAAATTCGCCGGCATCTATCCGGCGACGGTCGTGCTGATGGTTGGCACCGCACTACAGGTCGGCTACACCTGGTACACCAAGCGCACCGTCCCGAAAATGACGCTCTGGTCGGGTGTACTCATGCTCGGCTTCGGCAGTGCCACGCTCTACTTCCACTCTCCGGCGGCGCTGATGTGGATGCCTTCCGTGCTGTACGGCACCCTCGCCGCCCTGTTCCTCGCCTCGCATTTCACCCCCGCCACCGTGCTCGAGCGGGTACTGGGCGCCCAAATGCAGGTACCTAAGCCGATTTGGGCCTACGCCAACAGCATGTGGGTGGCGTTCTTCATCGCGCTCGGCGTAGTGAACTACTGGGTCCTCAGCCACTACGGGCTCGACGCTTGGGTGCGCTTCAAACTGCTGAAGGTCGGGGTGGTGTTCGTGTTCGCGATCGCGCAAGCCCTATGGCTATCGCGCTATGCCCAGCCGCAGCCCGACCCGGCCAGCAAAACCGCCGGAGAACCGTAATGCTGTACGTGATCATCGGCAGAGACGTTCCGCACTCCTTGGAAAAGCGCCGCGCTGCCCGACCCGCGCACGTGGACCGCCTAAAAGCCCTGTTGGCCGAGGGCCGCATTGCTATCGCGGGCCCCATGCCGGCCATCGACTCACCGGACCCGGGACCGGCCGGCTACAGCGGCAGCGTGATCATCGCCGAATTTCCCTCGCTCGCGGCCGCGCGCGCCTGGGCGGACACCGACCCCTACCTGTTGGCGGGCGTGTACGCCTCGGTCGAAGTCAGCCCTTACGTGCAAGTGCTACCATGACCCCTCGGCTGGTTCGCATACGCCACTTGCTCGAGGCGGCGTTCGCCCCGACCGAACTGGAGGTCTTCGACGACTCCCACCACCACGCCGGCCATGCCGGAGCGGCGGGCGGAGCTGGGCACTTTCGCGTATGGCTGCGGTCAGAGTCCTTACGGGGCCTGACGGCACTCGCCCGCCACCGGCGGGTGTACGACGTGCTCGCACCGATGATGCCTGACCAGATCCACGCACTCTCGATCGACGCGCAAGCGCCGGCCGGGACGGCGGATAAAGACTGACCGACCCTTAGTACTCACGAGGAACTTAAGAAATGATGATTCGGAAACTCATGCCAGTGCTGCTGGCCACTTCGGCCCTGGTCATTGTCGGCTGCAAGCCACAGACCAAGGATGGCGCTGCGAAGCAAGCCCCGCCCGTAGCCACCGTCAATGGTAAGCCGATCTCCGCTGCCGCCTTCCAGGTCTGGGTAACCGCCCAGACCAACAAGAAGGTCGAAGATCTCAATGCGGAAGAGAAGAAAGGCTTGCTGCAAGGCCTCGAAGGCCTCTACGTCAGCAGCCAGGAAGCCGACAAGCAGAAAGTTGGCGACGACCCGCAAGTTGCGGCCCGCATCGAACTGGATCGCCTGAACGTGCTCGCCACGACGCTATTCCAGAACTACGCGAAGTCCAAGACGCCAACCGAAGCCGACCTTAAGGCCGAGTACGACCGTCAGATCGCTGCCATGCCCAAGGGCGAGTTCCACGCGTCCCACATCCTGTTGAAGGATGAGGCGGAAGCAAAGGACGTACTTGCACAGTTGGCCAAGGGCGCCAAGTTCGAAGATCTCGCCAAGAAGCTCTCGACCGATGCCGGTTCGAAGGCGCAGAACGGCGATCTGGGCTGGTTCACGGCCGACAAGATGGTGCCGGAGTTCTCAGCGGCCGTAGCACTGATGAAGAAGGGCGAGGTCTCCAAGGAGCCCGTGAAGAGCCAATTTGGCTATCACATCATCAAGCTCGTCGACACCCGCGAACTGACGCCACCGGCGTTTGAGCAGGTTAAGGACCGCTTGGGCCCCATGATCCAGCAGCATCAGGTGCGCGACTACATCGACTCGCTCAAGAAGAGCGCGAAGATCGAAGAGAAGCTGTAAGCCTCAGCCGATCCCGTAAGGGAACCAAGGGGGCCGGTCCGAAAGGACCGGCCCCTTTTTTATTGGCATTTTTTTACCAAAATTTTTATCTATATAAATCAATTGCTTGTGAATTTTCACCTCCGCCAAAGGGCTATTTTCTATTTTTTTGGTTGATTCATACCAAATAATTTGACCTAATCGCTCTCGCTTGTGGTGATTTTCAACCAAAAATCACTCAAGCCCAGGCTTCGACCTGAATGCTAATCGCAGCGGATGCATTAGCCGGGGTAGGCGGCTTGGACCACGGCACCCGGGGTTTCCTCTTGGCATTAAACCCGCGTGTCCTCAGGCAATTTACAAGGGAGAACAAACGAATGACCACGAACACCCAGTTGAAGTATCTCCACATTGCGGCGAGCCGATCTTCAGCCGCTATTGCTGGCCTATTTTGTTGCGCAGTATCAATCGGCGCATTCGCTGCCCAAGGCACGATTGAAGAATTGAAAGCGAAATACGGCCCTGCCTTAGTTTTGGTTGGACCAGTCACGAAACTCGACTCGGCTAACCAACCGATCGAGGTTATGGGCCAGAGCATTCGTTTTGCTCTGGACCAACCCATTACTACTAACCAGTTCGTTACTGAACAACGCGTCGCGGTAACAGGAAAATTCTCTCAAGACGGTTCAATCACCGCCGACGGAATTGAAGATCTCGGCAACTTTCAGGCAGATGGGGGATCGGAGGTCTTGATCACTGGGGTCATCACATCGACCACGTCAAATCTTGGTCGCGCGACAGTCGGTAAAATACAAGTCGACTACACCCCGACCCTCTGGAACGCATCGACCTTCATTCCCGTTGGCCTGTTAGTTGAATTCCGCGGCATAGGGTTCGCCTCTAATAATCTAGTAGTTGCATCTCTGGTTAGACCGATCGAGACCAAAGCCGGAT
Source organism: uncultured Pseudomonadota bacterium (assembly GCA_903908265.1). Taxonomy (GTDB): domain Bacteria; phylum Pseudomonadota; class Gammaproteobacteria; order Steroidobacterales; family Steroidobacteraceae; genus CAIKZZ01. The sequence goes on along the minus strand of CAIVRI010000011.1, from coordinate 153 downwards.
CAATGGGTTCAGGCCGCGCACCAGCCGGCTCCATGGGCTCAGGTATCGCCAACCCTGCTGGGTCCATGGGGTCCGGCAGCCCTACCGCTGTTACCAAGGCAGGCTCCATGGGTTCAGGCCGCGCACCAGCCGGCTCCATGGGCTCAGGTATCG
>CAIVRI010000010.1 GCA_903908265.1 uncultured Pseudomonadota bacterium | reverse complement strand
GGTTCGTTACCTGTTCGTGCACGAACTGGCCCACACTCGCCATATGAATCATTCCGCTCGCTTTTGGCGTCTCGTGCAGTCGCACGAGCCGGACTACCGTGATCTTGACCGGCAATTGAGTGACGGTTGGCGCTGGGTGCCGTCCTGGCTGAACACGGGGCGTACGCCATGAGTGCCTCCGACAGTACCGAGGCGCGTCCGCTGCAGGTGGATGTGTCTAATGAGCCTATCCATTGGGATCTACCGAAGGCACAGACTTACGGCGACTATCTGGATCTCGAGCGCATTTTGGGTGCGCAGCACCCGCGCTCGGCCGCGCACGACGAGATGCTCTTTCTCATCGTGCACCAGACCAGCGAACTGTGGATGAAGTTGCTGCTGCATGAGCTGCGCGCCGCCATGGCGTGTTTGCGGCGCGACGAACTGTTGCCGGCGTTCACGACTCTGAATCGGATGGGGCATATCCAGGCGCAGCTGACGCATGTCTGGGAGGTGTTGGCGACACTGACCCCGGCGGATTATTCGAGCTTTCGCAACGAACTCGGTCGTTCCTCCGGTTTCCAGTCCTGGCAGTACCGCTTGCTGGAATGTACGCTCGGCAACAAGAACAGCGCGCTGATCGAAGTGCACCGCGGCGATGTGCGGGCGCATGCGCAATTAAGGGCAGCGCTGGCGGCGCCCAGTTTGTACGACGAGTGCCTGCAGCTGTTGTCGCGGCGTGGCTTTGGTATCGACGAGTCGGTGTTGGTGCGCGATTACGCGGCGCCCTATGCGCCACACAAGTCCGTGACGGCCGCATGGCTTGCGGTCTATCACCGCAGCAAAACCCATTGGGATTTGTATGCGTTGGCCGAGCGTCTGATCGAGCTCGACCATCGCTTTCAGGACTGGCGCTTTTCCCATATGAAGACGGTCGAACGCATTATCGGCAACAAAGCCGGCACCGGCGGCACCAGCGGCGTGAACTATCTGGCCAAGGCGCTCGAACTCAGGTTCTTCCCGGAGTTATGGCAGGTGCGAAGCGCGCTCTGAACGAGCGCTTCGCGAGACGTAGTGCCATCAGCAGTACGAAGAGGGCGGCATAGGTGAGCGGGGCGCGTAGGTCCTTCTTCACCTGCCACGCGTAATGCCAGAGCGCACCCACCGCGGCCGGATAGATCGCGTAATGCAGGGTCTGCCAGCGACGCCCGAGGCGGCGCATGAGCGCGCGGGTGGAGGTCACGCTCAGGGCCAATAAGAGCAATGCCGTCGCCAGCCCCAGCGTGATCCAGGGGCGCTTGATCACATCCTCCAGCAGCACGCTGCCGGCAAAGCGCTGATCCACGGCGACATACATCAGCAGGTGCAGCGCCGCATAGGCTGCAGCCCACAGCCCGAGCAAACGCCGATACCGCAGCCATGCCGAGTGCTGTGTCCACAAGCGTAATGGGGTGATGGTGAGCGTCAGCAGCAGTAAGCGCAGCGCCCACAAGCCCAGCTGGTCGGTGAGCGCGGCGATTGGATTGGCGCCGAGGCTTTCGGGTCGCTGCAGCACCTGCAGCACCAGCAACGCCAGCGGGGTAGCTGCACCCAGATGGGCCGCCGTCTTGCCGAGCAGGTACGTCCCGCGTTGCCGACTCAGAACCACTGGGCCAGATCCATCCCCGTATACAGGCTGGCGACTTCGCTGTAGCCGTTGAACGGGCGGGTGGCGCGGCGCGGCGCAAACAACCCGGCGCCGATCGCGCGCTCCGTCTTCTGACTCCAGCGCGGATGATCCACCGCGGGATTGACGTTCGCGTAGAAGCCGTACTCGCGCGGATTGGACACTGCCCACGTCGTCTTTGGTGCGTGTTCCAGAAAATCAATCCGGACGATCGACTTGGCGCTCTTGAATCCATACTTCCACGGCACGACCAGGCGCAGCGGCGCGCCGGACTGGTTCGGGAGTACCCGCCCATAGAGGCCGACGGCCAGGAACGCCAGCGGATGGGTGGCCTCATCGATGCGCAAGCCCTCCACGTAGGGCCAGTCGAGAACGCCGCTGCGTTGGCCGGGCATTTGCACCGGGTCCTGCAGCGTCGTGAAGGCGACGTACTTCGCTTTCGAGGTCGGTTTGAAGCGCTGGATCAGGGCGGCCAAGGGAAAGCCAATCCAAGGAATCACCATCGACCAGGCTTCCACGCAGCGCAGTCGGTAGATCCGCTCTTCCAAGGGATGGGGCTTGAGCAGATCATCCAGCGCAAACGTGCCGCGCAATTGCGCTTCGCCGCCAATGGTGACCGACCACGGTGCGGGCCGCAGCGTGCCTGCATTGCGGGCCGGATCGCTCTTGTCGGTGCCAAATTCATAAAAGTTGTTGTAGGTGGTGGCGTCGACCCAGCTGTTGGGTGGTTCTTGCGCGACGAAGGCCGGATTGCGTGGCGCCGGCAGTAAGCGACCGGACGGCGCCGCATCGGCGTGCGCGGTAGGGCTTATGATCGCGCTGGCACCACCGAGCAGCAGCGCGGAGAGGACCTGACGGCGCTCCTGCCAAATGGCTTCCGGTGTGATCTCGCAGGCCTTGGGTTCTGTATCGCGTCGATAGCCCATCGTGTTACTCCTCGTCGCCGTCGTCTGCGGATCCGAATTCCCATTCTAACTGCAACCGCACCGTACTGGCTGGCGCGCCGTGGGTCAGTCCAAACACCCAAGCGGCCTCGTAATGCAGTCGGCCCCGCCCCACCGACCGTTGACCGAGTAACGCCGGTCCGAGCGCGTGGCGCTGCGTACGCAGGGCGCCTAGGTGGTCGAGCGCACCCAGATCGGCATGGTACTCGACGCCCGGCTCGAAGCGGGGGCTGAGCCGCCAGCGCCAGCGGGCTGACAGGCCCAGTGCGGCCTCTGCCCCGGCCAGTAGCGCACGCTCCACACCGACATTGACGGTGGTGACCGTATGGCGCGTGGCGTGTTCTGCCAGCACGCCCAGTTCGACCGCATAGCCGCGCTCGGCGCGCAGCCCGCGGGAGAGTTCCGCCAGCACACCGAGGTCGAGAAAGTCGCGACCCTGTGGGTTCAGACTAAAGATGTTCTCGAGCGCCCAGGTGGTCGCCTGCCGGGGACCGCCGGGTGGGCGCTGCGCCGTCGCCAGCAATTCGGCCCGCCACCAAGCCGTCGGCGCGTATTCCAAAGCCAGTTTGTGGTCTTCAACACCCCCGGCGCTGACGGTGGAGCGCCACTCCAGCGCGCGTTCACCGGCCTCCACGGCGGGGCTGTAAATCACATCCGCTTGGACGAGGCGGGGGGTTGTGCCGAGTAGGAGCGCCCCTAAGGCGGCAGACCACAGCGGCGCGCCGTGCGGCGCGGCGTCCGACCGGCCTGTGGCTTTCTTCCTGAAAGATACAATGATATAGAACAATAAGTTATTGAATATTTCTCTAAAAGGTAGGAAGTCGTGTGTGGCGCCGACACGAGGACCCGTGTGCGGTGCGGCTAGGCGCAGGAAGCAGTGCCGCAGGGTGGCGGCAGGCGAATGGGTAGCCATACGGGAACCTCGCAACGAAAGAACTCAAATGATAATCATTCGCATTTGATGTCGCAAGTCGGTACGCACGGGCAAGCCCCGTGGGCTCAACTCCAATCAGCGGTGGCCAGTCCCAGCGCGGCGGCGCGACGGCGCGTACGGGCGGACGGATTGACGACCAGCGGGGCGTCTACTGCGAGCAGGTGCGCAAAGTCACTCTGTGCATTGCCATAGGCGGCAAAGCCCGCGCCTGGGTGTTCGCCGCGCAACGCGGCGACACAGCGGGCTTTCTCCGGCCCGTGTCGGTTTTCGGTGGCGAGTGCGCCCTCTAGATACTCGCCATCCCAGCGTATGCCGGTGCAGAGGGTGTCATCGAAGCCCAGTCGGCGGCCGATCTCCAGCACATACAGATCGGGACTCGCCGACAGCAGCACGAGGTGGTCGCCCTCGGCCCGATGCGCCTCAATGGCCGACAACGCGGTGCGTCGACAGAGTGTCCCTAGTCGCTGATCCAAGAACGCACGGGTTACCGCGGCGACCTCGGTGCGGGTCAGGCCCGCCATCACGGTGCGAATGCAGGCGCCTTTGAGACGGCCCCGATCCCGATCGACGGCGTAGCGCAGCAGGACCCAGGGCGCGCGCCACAGGTGCAGTAGGCGCGCTGGGTGGGCCTGCAACACCGCCCACAAATACGGCACCAGCGTGTCGTGCCAGGTGATGGTCCCGTCCAGATCGAAAATGGCAACGCCAAGCCCCGCGCGCGGCGTTGCCAAGCCCCGGTGCGGGGCCGCGCTCAAGCCGCGTGCCCGCGCGCCGCGAGCTGGCGCAATACGTACTGCAGGATGCCTCCGTGCCGGTAGTACTCCAGTTCCTTCGGCGTATCGATGCGCACGCGCGCGTTGAAGGAGATGACCGCGCCATCTTCGGCGGTGGCGATTACTTGTACGACTTTGGCGCCGCCGCTGTCCAAGCCCACCACGTGGAAGGTTTCGCGACCCGTCAATCCCAAGCTCGTCACACTCTGCCCGTCCGTGAACTGCAGGGGCAGCACGCCCATGCCGATTAAGTTAGAGCGGTGGATGCGCTCGAAGCTTTCGGCAATGACGGTGCGCACACCGAGCAGCATGGTGCCCTTGGCCGCCCAGTCGCGCGAGGAGCCCGTGCCATATTCCTTGCCGGCGAGCACGACTAACGGCGTGCCCTGCGCCTTGTACTGCATGGCCACATCGTAGATCGAACCGGCCGTTCCGGTCGGCAGGTGCACCGAGACGCCGCCTTCGGTGCCGGCCACCAAGAGATTGCGCAGGCGGATGTTGGCGAAGGTGCCGCGCATCATCACTTCGTGATTGCCGCGCCGCGCGCCGTAGGAGTTGAAATCCGTAGCTGCCACGCCGTGCTCTAAAAGATAGCGCGCCGCGGGGCTAGATTTGGAAATATTACCGGCGGGCGAAATATGATCCGTGGTGACGGAATCGCCGAGTACCGCGAGCGCACGCGCGCCTTCGATCGCGCCCACCGCGGCCGGGGTCATCGTCATGCCGTCAAAGTACGGCGGGTTACGCACGTAAGTCGACCCGGCCTCCCACTGATAGGCGGCACCGGCGGGCACTGCGATCGCGTTCCAGAGCGCATCGCCTTGGAAGACGCTGGCGTAGCTGTGCGCAAACATCGCGGTGTTGACACAAGAAGCGACGGCCGCTTGTACCGCGGCCGCACTGGGCCAGAGGTCTTTCAGGTAGACCGGCGCGCCCGTCGCGTCCGTTGCCAGGGGTTCCGTGGTCAGATCGATATCCATCGAACCGGCCAGTGCATACGCGACCACCAACGGAGGGGAGGCGAGGAAGTTCATCTTCACTTCCGGGTGGACGCGGCCTTCGAAATTGCGGTTGCCCGAGAGCACGGAGGCGGTGGTCGTGTCCGCCGCGCGTATAGCGTCCGAGATTTCCGGCTTGAGCGGCCCGGAGTTGCCGATGCAGGTCGTGCAACCGTAACCGACCGTATAGAAGCCCACGGCTTCCAGATCGCTCATGAGACCCGCTTTGTTCAGATAGTCCGTGACTACGCGCGACCCGGGTGCAAGCGAGGTTTTCACCCACGGCTTGGCCGTCAGGCCGCGCGCGCGCGCGGCGCGCGCCAAGAGGCCGGCCGCCACCAGCACCGTCGGATTGGAGGTGTTGGTGCAACTGGTAATGGCGGCAATGACAACGTGGTTGTCCTTGACGCTGTACTCGGTGCCGGCAACGGCCGCGCTGCCGGTGGCGGTCGGCGCCTGTGCCGCGCGCTCTACGGCGGTCTTTTGCACCGCCGCTTGCGAGACGCGCTTGGCGTCGGTTAGCAAGACGCGGTCTTGCGGGCGCTTCGGGCCTGCGATGGAGGGCAGGATGGTGCCCAGGTCCAGCGTCAGCACTGCGGTGTAGTCCGCCTCGGGCATGCCGTGGGTACGCCACAGTCCGTTGGCGCGGGCATAGGCTTCGACCAAAGCGACCTGCTCGGCCGGGCGGGCCGTCAGTTCGAGATAACGCACCGTCTCTTCGTCGATCGGGAACACCGCGATGGTGCTGCCGAATTCCGGCGACATGTTGCTGATCGTGGCGCGATCGGCCAAGGGCAACGCGGCGAGGCCATCGCCAAAGAACTCCACGAACTGATCGACCACGCCTTGCTGGCGCAGCAGTTGCGTGATGGTGAGCACCAGGTCGGTCGCGGTGGTGCCGGGCGGCAACGCACCGGTGAGCCGAAAGCCAATAACTTGGGGAATCAGCATGGTGACCGGTTGGCCGAGCATCGCCGCTTCCGCTTCGATGCCGCCTACGCCCCAACCGACCACGCCGAGGCCGTTGATCATGGTGGTGTGTGAATCGGTGCCGACCAGCGTGTCGGGATAGGCCCACGCGCCGTCGGCTCCGTCTTGACTGAACACCACGCGCCCCAGGTGCTCCAGGTTGACCTGGTGGACGATGCCGGTGTTCGGCGGTACCACTTTAAAATTATTGAACGCGGTCTGGCCCCAGCGCAGGAACGCGTAGCGTTCGCCGTTGCGGCCAAATTCAATGGCGGTGTTGTGCGCCAGCGCATCGGCCGCGCCGTATTCATCCACCTGCACCGAATGATCGATGACCAACTCGGCCGGTGCGAGCGGATTGACGCGCTGCGCGTCGCCGCCGAGTCGCACGATCGCTTCGCGCATGGCTGCGAGGTCGACAATGCAAGGCACACCCGTGAAGTCTTGCATGATCACGCGCGCCGGCGTGAAGGCAATCTCATAGGACGGCAAGGCCTTCGGATCCCAACGCAGTACTGCCTCGATGTCCGCGCGCGTCACGTTCACGCCATCCTCAAAGCGCAGCAGATTCTCGAGCAGAATCTTCAGCGAGTAGGGCAGGCGACTCAGATCATGGCCCGGGATCGCGGGCAGGTGGTGATAGGCGTATTGGCGGTCGCCTACATGGAGCGTGGCGCGGGTCTTGAAGCTGTCGGTCATGGATCCTCCGGAGTAACCGGTCAATTATATCTTTGCGCTGCAACAAAACCTAACGGATCACAGCCCCGCCTAAGCATTCCTCACCCTGATAGAAGGCAGCGTATTGGCCCGGGGCAACCGCGCGCAGTGCTTGCGGCAGCGTCACGGTCGCGCCGTCGGCATTCCAGACGACGTCGGCGGGGACTGCGCGCTGACGGTGCCGAATCTGGATCTCGCCCGCAAAGGTGGCGGCCGGTGGGTCCGTGAGCCATTGCACGGGGCCGGTGCGCAAGGCGTGGCTCGACAACAGCGGGTGGTCGACGCCTTGCACTACAATCAAGGCGTTACGGGTGGGGTCTTTGGCGGCGACGTACCAGGGCAAGTCGGGGAGGCCCTGGCGACCGCCGATCCCTAAGCCGCCGCGTTGGCCCAGCGTATGGAACATCAGGCCGCTGTGGGTGCCGACCTGGACCCCCTCCGGCGTTTCGATCGGTCCCGGGGACGGCGTCAGATACTGGGCGAGAAACGCCCGGAAAGGCCGCTCGCCGATAAAACAGATGCCGGTGCTGTCGGGACGCTCCGACACCGGCAGGCGCGCTTCGCGCGCCAAGGTGCGCACCGCGCTCTTCTCGAGCTGCCCCAGCGGAAAGAGCGCACGACTGAGCGCACTGCGGGGCATCTGGTGCAGAAAATAACTCTGATCTTTGTGGGCATCGACCGCGCGCAGCAGGCGCAGCCCACCGGGTCGGTGCTCGATCCGCGCGTAGTGGCCAGTGGCCAGATACGCACCGCCCAAGCGGTCCACGTAGGCCAAGCAGGCGCCGAATTTTACTTCCCGGTTGCACAGGATATCGGGGTTGGGGGTGTGTCCAGCGGCATAGCCGGCCAGAAAGTCGGCGAAGACCCGTTCGCGGTATTCGGCCGCAAAACTGACCCGATGCACTGGAATATTTAGCGCCTCGGCCACGCTACGCGCAGCCTGCCAATCCGCGGCCGCGGTGCAGTAGCCGTCCTCATCTTCGGCCCAATTGGTCATGTGCAACGCTTCCACGTCGTGACCGGCCCGCAGCAGTAGCAGCGCCGCGACCGCGGAATCGACGCCGCCGGAGAGGGCAATAATGGTGCGAGCGCGCATAGACTAATTATACGGGGTCAGATGGCGATCGCTGCCTCTTCGTTGGCGGGGCTCGCTTGCCAGAGGGGTTCGAAATGCGCCAGATGGGTGCGTGCTGCCGCCGGGTTTTCCAGCGCGTACATACCGCGCCAGTCCCCGGCGTCCAATCGTATTACGGTCGCCGCTGCATCGGCGACCAGATAGCTTGCCGCGGGAGTGGGCAAGTAGTGGGGGATCACGCGCACCTCAAACGAGGTGGATAACTTGCGCGATAGGCAAAACAGGGCGTGCTGCGGGCCGGGCTGCGCCTCGGCTGCGGTGAGCAGAATGCGCACGCGGGTGTAGCGCGGCGCCAGAATAAAGCGCTGTAGCGCCGCCAGCACGCTCGGATGCTCGTACAGTTCGGCCTCCAGGCGGGGGGAGACGATCGTGATGCGCCGTTCAGCGCGGCCAATCACGGCCGCAAGCGCGCAGCGCGCATCCGCAAGGGTGGCGAACACCAATCGCGGCGCGATCGGTCCGAGCACGGGCGTCAGGGGCGTAATCGACATACTCGCCGGTCCAGCAGGGCCCCCGCTGTTGGGGGGTGGATCGCCAACTTAGACCGCCGTGCTGCCGATGCCCTACACACTCCGTCACAGTTCTAGACAGCCAGATCAGACGTCCCGGGCCAGCGCCGACGCCAGACCCAGATAGCTGGCCGGCGTCAACGCGGCCAAACGCGCCCGTGCTTCCGACGGGATGGGCAGTGTGGCGACAAAGGCGCGCAGGGCGGCCCCGTCGACGCGTTGACCGCGCGTCAGCTCCTTTAAGCGTTCGTAGGCATTCGGGACGCCATAGCGGCGCATCACGGTCTGGATCGCCTCGCCCAAGACTTCCCAGTTCTGATCCAGTTCGGTGGCCATCTGCACCGGATCGGCCGCCAGACGGCTGAGACCCTTGTCCAGCGACTTGTAGGCCAACAGCGCGTGGCCGAGGGCGGGACCTAAGTTGCGCAAGACGGTCGAATCCGTGAGGTCCCGCTGCCAGCGCGAGACCGGCAGCTTTTCCGCGAAAAAACGCAGCAAGGCGTTGGCAAGACCGAGATTGCCTTCCGCATTCTCGAAGTCGATGGGATTGATTTTATGCGGCATGGTCGAGCTGCCGACTTCGCCGGCGACGGCGCGCTGACGGAAATAGCCGATCGAAACGTAGCCCCACACATCCCGCGAGAAGTCGATGAGGATGGTGTTGAGGCGGGCCAGCGCATCGCAGTACGCGGCAATCCAGTCGTGCGGCTCGATCTGGATTGTGTATTCGTTCCAGTCGAGCCCGAGTGCGCGGACGAACCGTGCACTCGCACCGCGCCAGTCCAGATCGGGGTAGGCGGCGAGGTGGGCGTTCCAGTTGCCCACCGCGCCGTTCATTTTGCCGAGCGTCTCGACCGCATTGAGCGCGTCCAGGCCACGGCCGAGGCGCGCGGCCACGTTCGCCAATTCCTTGCCCAGGGTGGTGGGGCTTGCGGCCTGCCCATGCGTACGCGACAGCATGGGGACATCGGCCTGCGCATGGGCCCGCGCAACCAATTCGCCGCGCAAACGCTGCAATGCGGGCACCAGTACTTCCCGGCGCGCCCGCGACAGCATGAGCGCATAGGACAGATTGTTGATGTCTTCCGAAGTACAGCCGAAATGCACGAATTCCAGTTGCGCCGGAGTCGCCCCGGCGCTGGCGAGACGGGCGCGCAGGTAGTATTCGACGGCCTTCACGTCGTGGTTGATCGTCGCCTCGGTGGCCTTGACCGTGTGCGCTTCGGCGGGACCGGCCTCGCTCGCCAAGGCAGCCGCCTCGGCCAGCACCGCCGGGGTGACTTGCGCCAACTCCGGCAATTGCAGGTCCACGACCAGAAAACGGAACCATTCGGCTTCGACGCGCACGCGATGCCGGATCAGGGCGGCCTCACTGAAGAGGGCGCGCAGTTCGCTTACGCGCGGCGCATAGCGGCCATCGATGGGGGACAGGGCGTCGAGGCCGGCAGCAAGGGTGGCGTGATCGGTCACGGGAACCTACCAGAAGATCGAATAAACCCCAGTCTACCATCCCGCCCCGGGGTGGCGTCGGCCCCGCGGGTCTGCCCCCCCCCGGCGTGGAGGACGGCACGGAGGGCCGGATTTGCTACCATGCGCGCCCCCGATCGGGTCGCGGCGTCGGGCCCCATTGGGTTTGCCGACATCGGCGGGCACGGTAACGTATTTTTTTGCGCCTCGCGGCACAGCCGACGGCGCGTTGCATAAGGCAGGCACTAGTGGCGGAACCCCGGCAACTGGAACATATGGCTCGAGGGCCTGTGTATGGGCCTTGTGGAGGTGATCGCCGCCGGCATTGTCGTTGCCACGAGCAACTCGTTGGTGATGGTGGCCGAGCTGTTCAGCGGTTCGTTTGAGTTCATCTCCGTTGTCTTCCTCTATATGGCGGCGCGCACCCTGCGGCGTGACAAGTGCGGCCTGTACAACTACGGCATCGGCAAGATTGAGAACATTGGCAGCCTGTTTGTCGGCCTTTTCATGGTGGTGGGCATTCTGATCCTAGTGCCCGAAACGGTGCTGCGGATGCGCCACCCGGCCCAAGTCACGGGCATCACGATTTGGGTGGCGGTGGGACTGGCCGCCCTGTTCTTATGTGCCAATGCGCGCGCGGTGGCTGTGTCGCGCAGGGCCCGGCGGGAGAATCCAGCGCCCATCGTGCAGGCCTACGCCCAGATTTACGTCGTCAAATCGCTCATGGACAGCGTGGTGTTTGCAACGCTGATTGTGACGCTTTCGGTGCACGCGGTCTGGGTCGAGTACTTGGACGCGGTCGCCGCGGTGGTGATTGTGCTCATTATGATCTACAGCGCTTGGGACCTGATTCGCCATGCGATCCGGGACCTGCTGGACCAGTCGTTGGCCGAACCGCTGCAGTTGTTGATCACTAAGGCGTTGGTGACCCATTTCGACGCCTATTCGGCCCTGCACGAAGTGCGCTCGCGCAGTTCGGGGCGCGCGGTGTACATCGAGATCTTCCTCGGCTTCGAGCCGTCGATGACGATCGGCGCGGTGCAGCCCGTGCTAGACGACCTGCGCGATGCCCTCCAGGCGCAGATCCCGCACTCGACGGTATTGGTGAATGCCCGAGCGAGCCCGTCCCTCGCTTAAGTGGCGCGCGCGCAACGCCGCGGGTATGTCCTGCGCTTGATTTCTGTTCGAATGCGACCGCAAAACGGGGGTGGGTGTTGCTAATCCCCCGCAGGGTGTAGGATTGTTACGGTCTCGCAACCAACCGATGCGCGCATGGCCCGGCCGGTAGTGGCGGTGGGGGGATTGTATGTTTGTGACGGTGGTCAATGGTGGACGGGGATGCCCGCCACAGGACAGTTCCCAACCGACCGTGGTGCAGGGCGCGCGTACCGTTGCGCCGCTCGGCCTTGCGCTGCGATCCCTCGGGATCGGTCGGACGGCCTAGTCCGTCTGCGCACACCAACTTTTTCTCAGCCCGGCGGTACTTAGTGCAAGAAGAGGACGCATTATTGGTTCGGCGCAGCCTTGCAGGTGAGCGAGGCGCTTTCGATCTCCTCGTGGTTCGCTACCAGAAGCCCGTTTACAACGCGGCCCTGCGTATGTTGCACCACCGCGAGGATGCTCGGGATGCTGCCCAAACTGCGTTTCTCAAGGCCTACGAACACCTGGGAAAGTATGACCACGGCTATCGTTTCTACAGTTGGCTGTACCGCATTGTGCTCAACGAGGCCATTGATGTCCTTGGGCGGCGCAAAGGTACCGACAGCAGCGCAGTCGAGATCGTGGATGAAGCGCCCGGCCCGGAAGCTATTGCCTCGGGCGATCAGTCGTTGCAGGCCTTGGAGCAGGCACTGCAACGGCTTCCCGCGGAGCAGCGCGCAGTGATTGTGCTACGCCACCATCTACAACTCAGTTACGAAGCGATGGCCGAAACGCTCGGGCTGCCCGAGAAGACCGTGAAATCCCGCTTGTACGACGCCCGTCAGGCGTTGCGGGTCTTGCTGCGTGACGAAAGGGTGGTCTGAGATGACCGACGCCGCCATCATTGCACTGATGTACGCCGACATCGACGGCGAGCTGGAGGGCGAGGGGCGTGCCGTGCTGGCACGGCGCTTGCTCGAGGATCCCGAGTGCCGGGCGCTGTACAACGAGCTGCAGGGGCTGTGCCAAAGGCTCGATGCGCTGCCGCTGGCCGCCGTGCCGGACGATTTGCGCACGACGGTGCTGGCCCAGTTACCGGCCCCACCGCTGCGGGCACGCACGCCGCGGCTGGTGCCGCGATTCAGTGGCCAGCGTCTGGCTGCGGTGGCGGCTGGCGTAGGCGTCTTGGTGGGGATGGCCGCTTGGTTGCATGCGGGTTCCTTGGGGCGAGCGGGCACTGCGGAAATGGCCGGCACCATGTTGGCCTCCGCACCGACGCGGACCACGCGGTTGGTCAGCGCGCCGCTGCCGCCTGCCGTGGGTGCCGGTCGGGTGGCACTGGTGCGCACTGCGGCGGGTTTGGCGTTGGCCCTCGAGGTCGATGCAGAGCACCGATCCTTCGAGTTGCAGGTCAGCGATGCGGCAGGCCCGGTGGCGCTGGGCGCCCCCATCCCTGCGGCGGGCTTCCCGAATGGGGTACGGCCGCTGCCGGCTACGGTCAGCAGCGCGGCGCCGTTCACTGTGTCTTTCCGCAGCCAAGATCAGCTGCTCGGTACCGTGGTACTGGGCGGCAAGAGCGGCCGATGACACGATTGACCAACTTTTTTGCGCGACTAGCGTACTTGGTGTACGTGCAGAGACAATGACGTTTGGCGACCGATAACCTAGCTTAGTCGGGACGCGCAAATTGCTTGTAACGGTTCTGATTTAACCGATTTATTTTTTATCCTAGAAGGGAGAAGACGATGACGAAAACCAACAAACTGTGGACCCTAGCCGCGCTCTGCTCCTTCGCCCTGACTGGGGCTGCTTGCTCGCAGAGCGATTCGAATTCGGCCACCAGTGGCGCGGCCGGTACGATCGTGGCGGCGAAGCGCACCGCGGTTGCCGATACCGAAACGGCGGCGCCTGCAGCGACCGACAGCGCAGCCGAAGCGGCGGCTGCGGAAGCGGCGAAGGGTGCCGCAACGGCGACCAATACCAGCCAAGCCGATGCGGAAGCCGCGGTGGGCGCTGGCGGTAGCAATGCAGTCGGCAACAAGGGCAAGGGCGACGACGCTTCGCATCGTCGTACCTTCAAGCACTAAGCGCGCTGTGGGCGCTGACTATAACTAACCAAGAGAGAGTGTTATGCACGTGAAAGGCATCTGGATGGTGGCGGCGATGGGCGTGTTCGCGCTTGCCGGCGTCGGTTGTTCGAAGAGCGAGTCCGGCGCGGCGGGCACGATTGTGGCTGCCAAGCGGACGGCGGTCGCCGATACCGACACGGCCCTCCCGGCTGCGACGGATGCCTCTAGCGCGGCCGATGCGGCCGCGGCGGCTGGGGCGAAGGGCGATGCCACGGCGACCACGACCAATCAGGCGGACGCCGAGGCGGCTAGCAATACCGTCGGCGACACGAAGAATGGCGTGGGTGACAAAAAGCGCCGGCAGATCAGGCGGTAAACGGTTCGGTTTCTCTAGTGATCATTAGTCAGTCCATACGGGAAAAAAGCACATGAAGACGAATGCAATTGGGGTCCTAGTGGCGATGAGCGTGTTCGCGTTCACCGGCGCGGGTTGCTCGAAGAACGAGGCGGGTTCGGCGGCGATCACCGGCGCGGCCGGCACGATCGTGGCGGCGAAGCGCACCGCGGTTGCCGATGCGGAAACGGCGGCGCCTGCAGCGACTGACAGCGCAGCCGAAGCGGCGGCCGCGGAAGCGGCGAAGGGTGCCGCAACGGCGACCAATACCAGCCAAGCCGATGCGGAAGCCGCGGTGGGCGCTGGCGGTAGCAATGGCTCGGACAAGGCCAAGGGCGACGGCGCTTCGCATCGTCATACCTTCAAGCGCTAAGCGCGCTGGAGTCGGCCCCAGGTCCGCGGGTTTCGCGGGTCTGGGGCTTTTTATTTTGCAGTAGCGTCCTGCTTGTTGGCGCGCCAGATTACGCGGACAGGCCGTAGCGGGCCCCGTACAGCGCGCCCGCATGGGGTTAGGTAAAAGCCCGCCTTGTGCTGGTGCTCCGCCGCGGCGCGTGCGCAACCGTTATGCAGTACTTTTCCCCGTGCAGTCTGCTAGTCTGCGTGCAATGTGGGCGGGGCTATACGGTACCGTCGGCGTGACGGATACACGGCCTCTGGGAGTCCGCGCATGCCGAGCAATGCAACTGTGAGATGGGGCGCCCTAGGTCGCCTCGCTGTGATCGTGTCGGCGCTCACGGCGCTAGCCTACTGGGCTCCCTTGGCGCGCGCTGACGACACCCTTAAATTGGTGGATACGCAGGCCCTGCGTGTTTTGTATTACGACCCGGCTACCGCGTCGCTCGTACCGCGCGCCACGCGCAGTCTCCTCGCAGGCCTAGAGGCGCATCGCCGGATCTTCGATTACACGCCTACCGATCGCATTAACGTCTTACTGCAGGACTTTTCGGATCTGTCCAATGCCACCACGCTGGCCAGTCCGCACAATCGGATCTTCGTGGATACGGCGGCGCAGACCGAACCCTACGAGTACGTTTCGGCCGGTGATCCCTACGCCTGGCTCAGCGCCCACGAGTTGACCCACATCGTGACGCTCGATCGAGCCAGCCCGACGGACTCGCTGTATCGACGGTGGTTTCATGGCAAGGTCGCCGTCGACTCCACGCATCCGGAAAGCATGCTCTATTGGTACTTGACCACCCCACGCGATGTCTCCCCCAATTGGTACACCGAGGGCAGTGGCGTATTCGCGGAAACGTGGCTGATGGGAGGACTAGGCCGGGCGCAAGGCGGCTATGATGAAATGATTTTCCGCGGCATGGTCAAGGAGGGCGCGCACTTCTACACGCCGCTGGGGCTCGCCTCCAAGGGTGTGGATGTCGATTTTCGCACGGGCGCCAATGCCTATCTGTACGGTACGCGCTTCATGAATTATCTGGCCTTGCGCTATGGACCGGATCATCTGGTCTCGTGGTGGCGTCGCGATGCGGCCTCCGAACGCTACTACAGCAAAGATTTTCAGCGCGTCTTCGGGCTACCGGTCGAACGCGCGTGGCAGGACTGGGTCCTCTGGGAGCGCGAATTTCAGAAGAAAAATCTGAGTGCCGTGCAGGAGCACCCGATCACCGTCGGGCAGGATCTCACCAAGAGTGTATTGGGCTCCGTATCGCGCAATTTTCTGTCCGCTGATGGGTCGAAGTTGTATGCGGCGGTGAAGTTTCCAGGGCAACTGGCGCATCTCGTCACGATCGACCGCAAGAGCGGCGCCGTCACGAACTTAAACGAAATCAAAGGCGCTTTCGGCCTCAAAGTGACTGCGTTGGCCTTCGACGCGGCGTCCGAAACGGCGTTTTATTGCACAGAGAATGCGGGCTTTCGCAATGTCGAGGCCTACGATGTGCGCTCGGGCAAGGCCCGGACCCTGTTGGACGGGGCGCGTATCGGTGATCTTGCGTTCAACGCCGCGGATCGCTCGCTGTGGGGCATTCGCTATAACAACGGCTTTGGCATGTTGGTGCGCGTGCCGTACCCGTACAAGGACTGGAAGGTTGTGCACGTGTTCCCCAGTGACGAACGCGCCTTTGATGTCGATGTCTCCGCCGATGGTCGGTGGCTATCGGTGTCGGTGTCCATGCCGGGGAAGTCCGTTTCGGCGCCCATTACCGAAGTGCGGGTCCTCAACACCGCCGCATTGGAGAAGGAGGATGCGACAGCGTATCGGACCTTTAACCTCGAAGGCGCAGTCACAGAGGGGTCGGCTTTCTCTAAGGATGGCCGTTACCTCTACGCCAGTAGTTATTACACGGGCGTCTCCAATATTTTCCGTTATGAAATCGAGACGCAGAAAGTCGACGCGGTCACCAACGCCGAGTTGGGATTCTTTACCCCACAACCGTTGGACGACACGCATATGCTGGTCCTGCGCTACTCCAGCACCGGCTTTGTACCGACACTCATAGACATCAAGCCGACCGAGGACATGAGTTCGGTGGCGTTTCTGGGTGAGCAGGTCTCGTCAAAGTATCCCGATCTGAAAACCTGGACGCAGGCGCCAGCCAATTCGGTGCCATTTGAGCCGAATGTGTTGCATCGGGGTTCCTATCACGCGTTGCATGAGATCGCGCTGGATTCGACTATTCCCGTACTCGAAGGGTACAAACAGTCGGTGGGTGCCGGCGTTGTCGCCAAGTTCAGCGACCCGATGGGTTTTGACACGCTGCTCATCGATGCCAGTTACAGCCCCGACAGCAGCCTCAACGCGAAAGAACGCGCGCATCTTGCTGCGGACTTTCACCACGGCCGTTGGACCGTCGGCGCGCGTTGGAATGGCGCGGACTTCTACGATCTTTTTGGTCCGACCAAGCGTAGCCGCGAGGGCTACAGCGGCTACGTTGACTATGATTACCCGTTGGTTCTTGAACAGACAAAGTCCGTGAACTTCATTGCTAGAGCGGCCTATTACGGCGGATTGGACGCATTGCCGACCGCGCAGAACGTCAGCGCACCCGCCACGCTGTCGACGATCGACGTCGGCCTCCAGGGCAGTGACGCGCGCAGTTCGCCGGGCTCTGTCGATGATGAGGCGGGGCAGACTTGGTCGGTCGTTGCCCACACCTATGGCGCTGCCGGGGACATCATTCCGAGTCTGCAGGTGCAGTACGACATCGGTCTGCCGCTGCCGCTGAATCATTCCTCTTTGTGGCTGCGTACGGGCGCGTCTGTGTCCGAAGGGCACACCTACTCGGCGCTGTCTAATGCGTATCTCGGAGGGTTCGGCAATAACTATGTGGACAACGCCCAGAATGGCGGTGCGCAGCGTTACCGTCAGTTGTTGTCCATGCCGGGATTTGAGATCGATGCGTTGAATGGCCGCAACCTCGCAAAAGCCCTGATCGAATGGAGCCTGCCACCGATTCGGTTTGAGGAGTTGGGCTCACCCGGTTTCTATGCGACCTGGGCGCGGCCGGAAATCTTTGCCAGCGTGCTCGAGACGGATCTGGATAACCGCGGCCTGCGTCAGAGCGCGCGTAATATTGGTGCGCAGATCGACTTTCAGTTGCACGTCATGCACCGGCTGCCCATGATGCTCTCGATCGGGGTCGCGAAGGGCTTTGGCGGCGCCGGCATGGGCAAGACGGAATTTATGCTGTCCTTGCAAGTGTTGTAGTGGCGTTGTTGGGCAGGAGGCACTCGTTATGAATTGGGGCCTGTACCTGAACGCCCACACGCCGATTGCCATCTTGCCGGTGGTGGCGTTTTTGGCGGCGCTGATTGGTTTTGATAGTTTCAAGCTCATGCCGCTGCGCCTGATCTTGATCTTGGTGGTCGTGGGCGCCTGTGCGACGGGTGCCTCGTACTACGCGAATACAGCCGTCTGGGAGCGTTTGCCCGACAGCTTTACCTTTACCGCGTTCTCACGCTATGTGTCGCCATTCATCGAGGAGTTCCTGAAGGGAATCGCCGTGGTGGTGCTGATTCGGCAGCGCCGGGTGGGCTTGCTGGTGGATGCGGCGATCGCAGGATTTGCGGTAGGTACCGGCTTTGCGCTGATCGAGAACCTCTATTACCTCGCCGAACGCAGCGAAGCGCTGTTATTTGTGCAGGTGATCCGCGGCTTTGGTACGGCCATCATGCACGGCGGTGCCACAGCCACGTTTGCGACGGTGTCGATCGCGATGCAGGAGCGTCGTCCTGCCATTGGGCCGATCATGTTTTTACCGGCTTTTATAGCAGCCGCGGTCCTGCACTCGACCTTTAATCATTTGCTCGTGCAGCCGGTCTTGGCGACGCTGACCATGGCGGTGGTGTTGCCGGTCGTGTTCGTCTTCGTGTTCCGCTACAGCGAACGCGCGCTGCGCGCCTGGATGGAGGCGGGCTTGGGCGCGAAAATGGATATGTTGCGGGCCATTCGCTCGGGCTTGTTCCTCGACTCGCCGGCCGGCCAGTATTTGCAGACCTTGCGTAGCCGCTTCGAGGGCGAGACGCTGGCCGATATGCTGTGCTATATCACGCTGCATGGTGAATTGGCGTTACGTGCGCAAGGCATCTTGATGATGCGCGAGACCGGTTGGGATGAGCCGCCCATTGACGCGGATACGCGCGCCAAGTTGGCCGAACTGCACCACGTCGAACGGGCGATAGGCCGCACCGGGTTGGTGGCGCTGCACCCGCTGATGATTTCTAGCGGCAAGGACCTGTGGCAGATGACGCTGCTCGGCCAGTAACGTCCGACCCGGCGCGGCGTGCGTCTGCGCAGGGTGTAGACCGGTGATCCGGGGGATTCGGTAAATGGTAGGATAGGCGCCCCCCGCACCTTAGCCCGCCCGCATGCGCACGATTCCTCAACGCCCAGTGCCGCGCCCGGCTTGCGCCCGTGTGCAATGCAGTTGACGCCGGATGCGTTACGGGCGCGTTTGCGCGCGGTGCTGGCGGGGACCGTGCCCGGTGACCCCGCGCGCCTGTCTCTGGGCGGCTTGAACCTCGCCGAAACCTTGGCGCAGTTACGGCACGTGCCCGATACGCTGACGCCGGCTGCGGTGTTGGTGCCGATCGTGGACCGGCCGGAGGGGCTGTCGTTGCTGTTGACCCAGCGCTCGGGTGGGCTCAAACACCACGCCGGACAAGTGTCCTTCCCCGGCGGACGCACAGAAGCCTCTGATGCCAACCCGGTCGCCACCGCATTGCGTGAGGCGCAGGAGGAGATTGGCCTGGCGCCCAGTCGCGTTGAGGTGCTCGGATATCTGGGGGATCACTTGATCCTGACCGGTTATCGGGTAACTCCGGTGGTCGCCTTCATCCACCCGCACGGCGCGCTGACTTTGGACCACGGCGAAGTGCATTCGGTGTTTGAATTGCCGCTCGCCAAAGCGTTTGATGGCTCGCGCTACCACGCGCGCAGTTGGTCGATGGGCGGTGAGCAGGTGCGGTTTTTTGATCTCTATCATGCCAATCGGCGTATCTGGGGCGCGACTGCCGGCATGATCGCGTCGCTGGCGCGCCTGGTCGGCGTTTGGACGGACCCCCAATGAAACGCTTACTCGATGTCATGGCGCGTCTGCGCGATCCCAATGGCGGTTGTCCGTGGGATCGCGAGCAGACGTTCCGATCCATCGCGCCGTATACGCTCGAAGAAGCGTATGAAGTGGCCGATGCGATCGAACGCGCCGATTACACGGGGCTCGAGGAAGAACTCGGTGATCTGCTCCTGCAAGTGGTCTTCCATGCACGGATTGCACAAGAGCAAGGTTTGTTTGATTTTGCGCGCGTGGTGGATGGCATTGTTGACAAGATGACGCGTCGTCACCCGCATGTCTTTGCCGATGAGGTGGTGATCACGGCCGCGGACCAGCAACGTCGCTGGGAGCAAATCAAGGCTGACGAACGGGCCAGCGCTATGCCGCTGCCGTCCTTACTAGACGACGTACCCATCGGCCTGCCGGCGTTGACGCGGGCCGTGAAGATCGGCGCGCGCGCGGCCCGTATTGGCTTTGATTGGCCGAATGCGCGTGGGCCGCGCGACAAGGTGAACGAGGAGTTGGGTGAGCTCGACGCGGCCATTGTGGAGGGTAACGCGGCCGCTATCGAAGCCGAATTGGGTGACACACTGCTGGCGCTTGCCAATCTCGCTCGGCATCTGCAGCTTGATCCCGAGACGGCCTTGCGCGGGGCCAATGCGCGCTTTGCGCGGCGCTTTGTGACCGTAGAGGCGCATGCGCGCGCGCATGCGGGTGCCGGTTTAGATGCACTCGAGGGTGCTTGGCAGCAGGCCAAGCGCCAAGAAACCGGCGAGAACTGACGATGCCGAGTGAGGACGCCTCAGCGCGCACACCCGCGCCCGCGCGCGTATTGCCGCCCATTACTTATCCTGCGGACTTGCCGGTCAGCGCGCGACGCGAGGAGATTCTCGCGGCGTTGCAGCGCACACAGGTGGTAATCATTGCCGGCGAAACCGGTTCGGGCAAGACTACGCAGCTGCCGAAAATGTTGCTCGAGGCCGGTGTGCTGCGACGGGGCGTCATTGGCCATACGCAGCCGCGACGCATCGCGGCGCGTGCGGTCGCTGCCCGCTTGCAGGCGGAGTTGCCGGGCGCACCGCCACGGTTCGTCGGGCACAAGATTCGCTTCAGTGATGGGACGGCGCGCGATACCGCCATCAAAGTGATGACCGATGGCATTTTGCTGGCGGAGGCCCGCCACGATCCGTTGCTGCGCCGCTATGACGCGCTGATCATTGACGAGGCCCATGAGCGCAGCCTGAATATCGATTTTCTACTAGGCTGCCTGCAACGGATTTTGCGGCGGCGTCGCGACCTGAAACTGGTGGTGACTTCCGCGACGATCGATACCGCACGTTTCGCTGCCTATTTCGGTGATGCGCCAATCATCGAAGTATCGGGTCGCAGTCACCCGGTAGAGACCCGTTACCGTCCACTGGAGGCGGATGAAGAGGATCGCTTTGATCCGGGTCTGAACGCAGGCATTGTGCGCGCGCTGCACGAGATCGGTGCCGAACGCGGCGACATTGGGCGCGGCGACGTGCTGGTGTTCTTGCCTGGTGAGCGCGAAATTCGGGAGGCCGCGGAGGCCATCGAGCAGGCCTTCGGTGCGCAGCTCGAAGTGGTGCCGCTCTATTCGCGTTTGGCCTGGTCCGAGCAACAACGCATCTTCGACCGGCGCGGCGGGCGGCGCGTCGTGCTATCGACCAACGTGGCGGAGACCTCGCTGACCGTACCTGGCATCCGCGCGGTCATCGACTCCGGGCTCGCACGTATCTCCCGCTATAGCCCGCGCACCAAAATCCTGCGCTTGCCGATCGAGCCGATTTCGCAGGCGAGCGCCAACCAACGGCGCGGCCGCTGTGGCCGTGTCGGGCCGGGCTTGTGCGTGCGGCTCTACGCCGAGCAGGACTATGACTTGCGCGAGGCCTACACGCCGCCGGAGGTGCTGCGTACCAATCTCGCCAGCGTCATTCTGCAGATGGAAGTGTTGGGTCTGGGGACGCCGAGTGAGTTTCCGTTCATCGATCCGCCGGAACCGCGCTTGATTAACGACGGCTACCGCCTGCTCGAGGAATTGGAAGCGGTCGATGGCAGCGGCAAAGTCACTGAGGTGGGGCGCACCGTGGCGCGCTTTCCGATTGACCCGCGCTTGGGTCGGATGCTCGTTAGCGCGCGCCATGCCGGTGGTCTTGCGCACGTGTTGGTACTAGCGGCTGGGCTGTCTATACAGGATCCACGCGAACGTCCGGCGGATAAACGCGACAAGGCCGATGCGGTCCATGCCGAAGGGGCCGATCCGACTTCCGATTTCATGACGCTGTTGCAGTTGTGGGGGCGCTATGCCGAGGAGCGCGCCGTACGCTCGCGCAATGCGCTGCGGCGCTGGTGCGCGGAACGCTTTCTGTCGGCCGCCCGCATGCGCGAGTGGGAAGAATTAGAGGCGCAACTGCGCACGTTGGCGACGGAATTGGATTGGCCCCTCGACTCCGTGCCGGCGGATCCGCAGGCGATCCATCGGGCGGTGTTGTCGGGCTTCCTCGGGCATGTCGGGATGAAGACTGAAAAGGCCGACTTCCTCGGCCCGCGTGGGCGGCGCTTTCTGATTGCACCCGGGACGCTGGTGCGCAACAAAGCCCCGCGCTGGATCGTGGCGGCCCACATTGTGGAGACCCAACGGGTCTATGCGCGGGTGGTGGCCGCGGTAGAACCGGCGTGGATCGAGGCGGTCGCTAGGCACTTGGTCAAGCGCGAGTACACCGAACCTGCGTGGGATGCGCACCGCGGCATCGTCTCGTGTCGGGAGTCCGTGACGCTGTGGGGACTGCCCTTGGCCAGTGCGCGGCGCGCCAATTACGGCAGCGTGGCGCCCGAGGCGGCGCGCGCCGTGTTTGTGCGCGAGGCCCTCGTATATGGCCATGCACGATTGCGCGTGCGGGTGGTCGAGCGCAATCGTGCTGTCAAGGCGAGCCTGCAGGCTGAGGAGGCCGCGTTACGCCGCCATACCGTGGTGGTCGATGAAGCGGTGGAGGTGGCGTTTTATACCGACCGCTTACCGGCTACGGTGCATTCCGTGGCCAGCTTTGAGCGCTGGCGCCGTCAGCCCGACGCGCGTGAGGACGTGCGCCTAGCGATGCGTGAGCCTGACTTGCGTCTGCCGGGGGTGGAGGCCCTAGACCGGACGCTGTACCCCATGGCGCTGCGCTTGGCCGGCAACCATTTGCCGGTGCGCTACCGGTTCGAACCGCAAGCGGTCGACGATGGGGCCACCGTCGCGGTGCCCGAGGCGCTGGTCCCACGCTTGTCCGAGGGTGAGTTGGGGTGGGGCATCCCCGGCTGGCGGGAGGCGAAGATCACGGCCATCGTGCGCGGCTTGCCCAAGGCGCTGCGGCGCTTGCTCGTGCCGGCACCCGATGCCGCGGCCAAGGCCGTGCGTTTGCTAGGCGAGAACCCCTCGCCGGCGTTTGACGCGGCACTGGCTGGCGCGTTGACGCGCCTGGCTGGCGCACCGATCGCGGTCGAAGCCATCCGGGCCGCCGCGCTGGAACCTTACCTGCATGTATTCCTACGCGTGTTCGATCGGGACGGTGCCGTCCTTGTCGAAGGGCGCGATCTTGCGGCGATCAAGCGCGCGGTGCAGCAACAGGCGCAAGAAGTACCGGTATTCGGCCCTGCCAGTGCGGACGTGGTCACCAGTCCTTGGGAACGGGACGATATCCAGCGTTTCGACTTCGCATGCATTCCCGTCGCGGTGGCCGTGGTGCGTCAGGGCGTCGCGCTCGAATTGCACCCCCAGTTCGAGGACCGCGGCACACACGTCGCTAGCCGACTGGTGGCGGATCCGATGGCCGCCGAACGCGGCGTACTCAGAGGCTTATGTCGGCTCTGGGTGATAGCGCTCGCCGGTCCGGTTCGGCATGCGGAAAAACTAGTCCTCGCCGATCGGGATTTGATGCTCTTGCATCAGGGCATCGGTACTGCCAAAGCGCTGGCCCGCGACATCAGCGAGCGGGCGGTGCGGCGCGAGTGTTACCCGGAGGGCACCGCTGTACCGCGCCTGCGTGCGGACTTCGATGCGTGCCTAGAGCGCGGCCGGCCGTCGGTAGTCACGGCGGCGGAGCGTTTGGCGGCGTTGGTGAAGGGATGGCTCAGTGAGTATCGCGCGCTCAAAACGGAGTTGGCCGCTGCGCCGGATGGCTGTGATGCGGCGATTCTTGTGGATATCGCCAGCCAACTGCAGGGGCTTGTCTACGCGGGTTGCATCGCCGGCACGCCCGATCCGTGGTTGGACGGGTTGGGGCGGTACCTCAAAGCCCTGCGGCGCCGCTTGGCCAAACTCCCGGGCATGCACGGCGCAGTCGCGCTGGCGCAGCGCGAGTACCTCGACGCCCGGCGTCGCTATGCCGAGGCGGACCGGTTGGTGCAGGCTGCGGGCGCGAATCCGGCGTTGTTGGAGACGTGGCGCTGGTTGCTCGAAGAATATGCGGTGCAGTTGTTCGCACAAGATCTGCGCACGCGCGTGCCGGTTTCCGCCAAACGACTGGCGGTGGTGGAGGCCGAAACGCGCGCTGCGTGGGCGCGGCGCTGAGGTTTAGCGCAGTGCAATAAGTCTTTTGCCGATGCTATGCTTGGCAGCTATGGCTAACGCAACACCGCTGGACACGTGGACCCCCACCTCTTGGCAGCAGAAGCACACTCTGCAGCAGCCCACTTATCGCGATGCGCAGGCGCTGGAGCGTACGGTCACGGCGTTGGCCAAGCTGCCGCCGTTGGTGGTGTCCTGGGAAATTGATGCCCTGCGCGAGCGCTTAGCGCAAGCGGGGCGCGGCGAGGCGTTCATCTTGCAAGGCGGCGACTGTGCCGAGTCCTTGGAGGCCTGCTCCTCGGACCGCATTGTCAGCCAACTGAAGATCCTGTTGCAGATGAGCCTCGTGCTCACCAATGGGCTGAAACGGCCGGTGATCCGCGTCGGTCGTCTGGCCGGTCAGTACGCCAAGCCGCGTTCGGCTGACACCGAGACCCGGGAGGGCGTCACGCTGCCTTGTTATCGCGGCGACATCGTCAACCTAGCGCCTTTCGATGCCGTCTCGCGCGAGCCGGATCCGGCGTTGCTACTGCGCGGCTATGAGCGCGCGGCACTGACGCTGAACTTCGTGCGCTCCCTCGTGGATGGCGGCTTTACCGATTTGCATCACCCGGAGTACTGGGACCTCGATTTCATGCGCCATTCGCCCTTGTACGAGGAGTACCGCAAGATCACCGATTCACTGGCGGACTCGCTAACGTTCTTCGAGCATGCGACGGGACGCGCGATGGCGGATACGCAGCGCATCGATTTTTACGCCAGTCATGAAGGCTTGCACTTACACTACGAGCAGGCGCAGACCCGCTATATCCAGCGGCGTGCGGCGTGGTACAACTTGTCGACGCACTTGCCCTGGGTGGGTGTACGCACGGCGGGGCTGGCGGACGGGCACGTGGAATATTTTCGCGGCATTGCCAATCCGGTGGCGGTCAAGGTCGGACCAAGCAGTGACGCCGACTACCTACAAGGACTCTGTCGGATCCTCAATCCGGAGAATATTCCCGGACGCCTGACACTGATTCATCGCTTGGGTGCGAAAGACGTCGACGCCAAGTTGCCGGGCCTGATCGCGGCGGTGCGTGCGGCCGGCGCGAACGTGGTGTGGATTTGCGATGCGATGCATGGCAATACCGAAAGCACGAAAAGTGGCCTCAAAACGCGGCGCTTTGACAACATCCTTAAGGAACTGGAATCGGCCTTCCGCATCCACGCGCAGATGGGCTCGATTCTCGGCGGCGTGCATCTGGAAATGACCGGTGACAACGTCACCGAGTGCACCGGCGGCGCGCGTGGCCTTAGCGACGAGGACCTGGCCCGGGCCTACGTGTCGACGGTCGATCCGCGCCTGAACTACGAACAGGCCCTGGAGGTCGCGCTGCGGATCTCCCGTTGGCAGGACCACCGCTAGCGCCCTGCAGGCGTGCAATGAAGCGATCCAGTTCCAACGGGGTCGCTTCGCGGGCCACTCCCGGGGCCAACCCTTCCACGCTGAACGGGCCGATCTGGGCGCGAACGAGGCGCAAGGTCGGCAGGCCCACCGCCGCGGTCATACGCCGTACCTGACGGTTTCTCCCTTCGCGAATGGCCAGTTCTAGCCACGCGGTGGGGATCGCGGCGCGATGGCGAATCGGTGGATCGCGCGACCACAGCGCAGGGGCGGGATCCAAGGCGCGCGCGCGCGCGGGTCGGGTAATGCCGTCCTTCAACAGCACACCATGTTCCAGTCGCCCCAAGGCGTCCCGATCGATCGTCCCCTCGACCTGTGCCCAGTACACTTTTTCCACGGCGTGGCGCGGATCGGTGATGCGTGCTTGCAGTCGGCCGTCGTCGGTTAGCAGCAGCAGGCCCTCGCTGTCGTGGTCCAGACGCCCGGCCGGGTGAAAGTCCGGTGCCTGCAAGTGATCGGCGAGCGTGGGGCGGTCCTCTTGCGGGGAAAATCGTGTCAGGACCCCGTAGGGTTTATTGAATAGTAGAAGACGCATCGTCTAACGATACCGCAACCGTCGACTACGCGATGCGACTTGCACCATCGGCCGCATAGCCGAACAATCCACCCATGGAAACGACCGATCCACCCGTGACCCCACCCAGCGCCCCTGCAGCGCTGCAGATGGACCTGCGGGCGGTCGGCGATTTTGATGCCAAGACCTACGTGGCGGCCTTGCCCACACGACCCGGCGTGTACCGGATGTTGGATGGGGCTGGGGCAATCCTGTACGTCGGCAAGGCCGCCAACCTGCGGGCACGGGTCGCCAGTTACTTCCGCGCCGATGTGGTGCAACCGAAAGTGGTGGCGCTGGTACGGCAAATCGCCGGTATCGAGATCACCGTCACCGACTCGGAAACCGAGGCGCTGATCCTCGAATGCAATCTGATTAAGAAACATCGCCCGCACTACAACGTGCTGCTCAAAGATGACAAGAGTTTTCCGTACATCCAGGTGTCGACCCAACAACGCTATCCACGCTTGAGTTTTTTCAGGGGCAGCCGACGCGGGCCAGGTCGCTTTTTCGGTCCTTATCCGCATACGGTGGCTGTCCGCGAGACGCTGA
Organism: uncultured Pseudomonadota bacterium; assembly: GCA_903908265.1. Taxonomy (GTDB): domain Bacteria; phylum Pseudomonadota; class Gammaproteobacteria; order Steroidobacterales; family Steroidobacteraceae; genus CAIKZZ01. The sequence continues at coordinate 1,304 of CAIVRI010000010.1, read as the reverse complement.
CGCAGTTGCAGAAATTATTTCGTTTGCGCCAGTGCGAGGACAGCTACTTCGAGAATCGTTCGCGCGCCTGTCTGCAATACCAGATCAAGCGTTGTTCCGGTCCCTGCGTGGGTCATGTTGGCGAGGCGGACTACGCCGAAGACGTGCAGTCGGTAATTCGGGTGCTCGAAGGGCGCGACCAGGAAGTGGCAGCGCGTTTGGGCGAGCGCATGGAAGCGGCTGCGTCCCGACTCGAATTCGAGCAAGCCGCCGTGCTGCGCGATCAGCTGGGTGCGCTCAAAGCCATTCAGTCCGCGCAAATCGTCAGCGCGGCGGCCGACGTGGACTGCGACATCCTCGCGGTGGTCACGGGCCCGTCGCTGCACGCGATCGGGGTGATGTTCGTGCGCGCCGGTCGCAGTCTCGGCACCACGACCTATTACGCGCGGGCCCCACTCGCGGAAGCCGAGGAGATTCTTGAGGCGTTTCTGGTCCAGCACTACTTGGTGCATGCGGCTCCGCCAGAAATTGTGCTGGCCGCGGCACCGGCTGGGGCGGAGGTCGTGTCGGCGGCGCTGGGGGAGCGCGCCGGTCACAAAGTGACCCTGCACGTGCCGGCCCGCGGCATCAAGGTGCGCTGGCTGGAAATGACCGCCGACAATGCCGAGCAAGGCCTGCGTTTGCGCCTGGCCACGGAGGCCGGCATCGGGGCCCAATTGGCCGATCTAGGGCGTGCCCTCGGGCTGGAGCGGGCGCCGCAGCGGCTGGAATGCTTCGACATCAGCCATACACAGGGCGAGGCGACGGTCGCCTCCTGCGTGGTCTTGGGGCCCGAAGGGCCCATGAAGTCGGACTATCGGCGGTTTAATCTGTCGCCGGAGGCCCCCGGCGACGACTACGCGGCGATGCGTGAGGCCTTGACCCGGCGCTATCGGCGCATCAAGGCCGGAGAGGCGAAGGTGCCGGACGTCCTGCTGATCGACGGCGGACCGTACCAGATGGCGGAGGCCGTACGGGTGCTGGCGGGCTTGGAGGTCTCCGTGCCTTGTATTCTCGGCGTTGCCAAAGGCGCCGACCGGCGTCCGGGCCAAGAGCGCCTGTTCGTGCACGGGGCGGACACGCCGTTGGTGCTGCCGCCGGACTCGCGCGCCTTGCATGTGGTGCAACGCGTGCGGGATGAGGCCCATCGCTTTGCCATCGCCGGCCACCGGGCGCGGCGCGGCAAAGCCCGCCAGGCCTCTGTGCTGGAAGAGGTGCCGGGATTGGGTCCGGCCCGGCGGCGGGAACTGCTCAAGCGATTTGGCGGTCTGCAGGGCATACTGGGT
>CAIVRI010000009.1 GCA_903908265.1 uncultured Pseudomonadota bacterium | reverse complement strand
CTGGCGCTGCAGTGCTAGACAGTCGTTTAGAACAGAGGATCCGTCTATTTGGGCGTAGCAGAGAATGATGCGGCGCACAGCCCCTCACTTGGTACTCGCAAACCCGCCCGATAGGGCCGAGCCAATTGGGCTGCTTTCCGCCTTGCCTGGCTTACGAAGTACGCGGCCCGCAAACCGGAGGCACCACAGACGCACCGCGGCCGCCTGACAGAGGCCTGTGGATGCGCACGTGGTGCGCAGAACGCGCCGAGGAGCGGCGCCTCACGCTTCAGTGGACGGCTATCCTAGAAGGCCTCGGATAGGGACTCAGGCCTGCTTGCCGATGGCAGCACAATCATGCCACCTAGGTAGGCGTACACAGGCTAGGCTGCCAACGCCAGTCAACCGGCCGGTTGCCGCTTCATGTCCGCCACCGCCACATAGGCAAAGGTCATGGACGAGCCCAATGTCGCACCAGCACCTGGATACGCGCTACCCATGACCGAACCGGCGACATTACCAACGGCATAAAGGCCCGGAATCGGCTGCCCATCCATCCCAAGGACCCGGGCGTCCTCATCCGTCTTGGCGCCTCCCTTTGTGCCGATGTCCCCAAGGTCCAGACGCACGGCGTAAAACGGCGCCGTCTGCACGGCGCCTAAGGTCTGATTCGGCTGATGTCGAGCGTCACCATAGAATAGATTATGGAAGTTACCGCCACGCCCAAACTCGGAATCCACGCCTACCACGGCATCCGCGTTAAAACGCCGTACGGTGTCCTCGAGCGTCTGCGCCGAGACACCGATCTTGGCGGCTAATTCTCGCAGACTGTTCGCGCGGTAGAGTAAGTTGTCGAACCAGTTGGGCGGTAGTTTTGCATCGGGGACCACTGAGCCCGGCATCAAACCGGCCAGTGGGTACTGCCGGCGGAACGTGGCATCAAATACCATCCAGCACGGCAGATTTGCTCCCGTCTCGGTCTGGTCTTTGAGCATGGCCTGGCCAAACTGATGGTAGGAGCACGCCTCGTTGGTAAAGCGCTTGCCTAAGCGATTGACCGCCAAGCAGTGCGGATAGGCGCGTTCAAAGAACAACGGAATATTGCGTACCGTATTTGGAGCCTCCGCAGAGGGCATCGGCACCGTCGGCGCCCACCACGCCTCGTTCATAAACGCCGTGTCGGCGCCGATATCAAGCGCCGCCTGCAGTGCCTCGCCGGCGTTATTGCCACGCGGTGTCGCACTCCAAGAGGCCTGTGTCGGCTGCTCCAAATAGCGATCTCGCAGTGCCTGCGATTGCTCAAAACCGCCAGCGGCCAGAATGACGCCACGCGCCGCGGCGATCTGCAGTAACCGCCCCTCCTGCTCGGCAATCACCCCGGTGACCCTACCTTGATCCATCACCAAGCCGGTCAGTCGGGTCTTCAATCGGAGCGCTATGCCACGCTCTAGTAGCGCTTTGCGCAACCCGCCAATCAACGCGGTGCCATTCGTGAGCCTGCGGTCACGATTGGTCCGCCGCCGCCAACCGATGCGCGACTGATACCGCAGGATCACACCCAGCAGGGTGCGTTGCCATCCCTTCGACTTCGCGAGCATTTGCGCGCCCTCGACCACATCGAGGGAGATGTTCCCCAACAGTCGATATTCTGGGTGGGTTTCGCGCAAACGAAAGAATTCCTCGCCCAAAACGAGGCCATCCAATGGCTCCACAAACATGGTCCTGCCGCTCGGTAATGCACCGGGAGCCGCTGGATAATAATCAGGGTAGGAAAGTGTCGGATGGGTGTAGTAACGCACCCCGATCGCCTTCAAGTAAGCGACCATCGCCGGAGAGGACTCTACGTAGCGCTGAAGCTTTGCCTCGGGCACTGCGCCGCGTGTGACTGCACGTAGGTACGCGAGCGCCTGCTCCGGCGAGTCCTGATGTGGCGACTCGCCATTATTGGGTATCCAAATAGCCCCTCCCGATACGGCGGAGGTTCCGCCGTATCGGTCGGACTTCTCGAGCAAGACGACCCGCAGCCCCAAATCGTGGGCCCGGATCGCCGCCAGCATACCGCCGGCGCCCGACCCGACAACGACAACATCCGTACTAATTCTGTCGCTCATCGGGTCAGTCTGCCTTTTACCACTTATAAATACCTTGGACCGCAATCTGCCGGCCCCGATCGGTAACCGACGTGTAGGAGCCCATACCGTAGACGGCAGGATTCCACGAATGGCTAGTGTGCTCGTCGGTGATGTTCTTCACGATTGCAGCAACTTCCCAATTACCCGTCAACCCACCTAAGCCTACACGCAAATCCACCTTGTTCCAGGCGCTCTGGAATCCAATGGGATCGTTGACGCCGAGCATGTCGTATTTGTCGGAGAACGACAGAATCGCATCGCCCGAGAGTTGCAAGTTCGCACCCACAGGGATGGCGAAGCCCAGCTGCGCATTGCCAGTGTACTTCGGAGCGAATGGCGGCGCCTTGCCCGACAGACTCTGATAGCAGACCTGCCCGGCAGGTGCATGCAATGACTGCAACTGTGTGCAACCGGCATTGTCGTAACTGCCGTATTTAGCATCGAGATACGAGAAATTCAGGCCAGCCCGCCAGATTCTGTTGATCCGATAATTCGCATCAACCTCAACGCCCCGCGAGGTCAAATTGCCAACGTTCATCGTGTGCACGACAACGGATGTCGCCGTCGCCACGGTCACGCCCTGCTGCAGGCCCTTGTACTCGCTGTTGAAAATACCCACGTTGAACGATAAGCGATGATCCAACCACATCGACTTTAAGCCCAGTTCATAGGACTGCACCGTCTCAGGACCATAGGTCAAAGCGGCTGGATCAGAGACGGTGTCGCTGCCATCAAAACCACCGGCTTTCCAGCCCTTGGAGTAGCTCACATAGGTGGACACATCGTCCGTCCACTTATAGGTTAAGTTGCCAGACGGCAGAAATGCCTGTCCGGTCAGTGACTGGGTGAGCGAATGGTTTTGATACGTCGTAAACGCCTGCGCCAGAATTTGGAACAGCGGAATCGAGTAGCCGGGAGCTACCTCGATCAACGTACCAGGGACCGCGGTGCCATTAGAGTTGAAATTATCGTTCGCTTTCTGGTTAACCGTGAACTGGGTGCCATCCTTCTGCGAGCGCGTCCAGCGACCACCGACCGTCGCCGTCAATTTATCGGCCAGCGGATAAGACAACGACCCGAAGCCCGAGTACGTGGACTCGTGCTGATTCAAGCCAACATCCACACCCAACGGCGTGAATTGCGACAAAACACCTGGTGGCAAACAACTATCTGGTGATACGTACGGGCAGTACGGGCCTTCCAAGAAGCCAATCACGGGAGTCAGGAAGCTGAACACGATCGGCGTATCCACGTCGAGGTTATCCCGCATCCCGTAAACGCCAACGATATATTTCAACTTGGCGCTATCAGGCGAAGTCAGGCGCATTTCCACGCTGGTCTGACTGTATTTTTCGTAGTCTGAATACTGGAACCACGGAATGGAGATCCCTGCCGTCGCGCCATTGGTCGAACTATTGAACTGCGTATGGGCGATTTGGGCGGCAAAGCCCGGGCCATCATCCGTTTTATGCTCAATATTCAGCATCACGTCACTGGATCGGACACTGCCCTTCTCACCGGCCAAGCCGTAGCGCTGCGTATCCGATGTGTTTGCCTCATTCATGGCAATGGCCGCACCGCACAACTGCTGCTGCCAAACTGCCGAAGGGTACTCGGCCAATGGTGGGCAATTGGTCAGGCGGGTCGGGTTCGGCGCGATCGAGTGATCTTGGCCCAACTCCCCTTTGAGGGTCACGGTCCAGTCTTTGGCCGCATCCCAAACCAAGGTCACCCGACCGAATTTATTGTTGTCATCGGGGTTGCGCTCACCCGAAGCCAGATCTTGAATCCAGCCTTTCATATTGGACACCCGTCCGGCCAAACGCACACCCACCGTATCGGACAGAG
>CAIVRI010000008.1 GCA_903908265.1 uncultured Pseudomonadota bacterium | reverse complement strand
TGCGGCCGATCCGATCCGGCGGCGCGCTGAGCATCAAAAAGTCTGCCCCTGCATCGCGGGCAAGCAAGGCCTGCGCGGCATCGATAACCCAAACACCCACCATCTCCGTGCGCGATGCGGCAGGACGGACCTGTGCAATCTGCGCAAACAGCATCACCTCGGCATCCAGTGCAGCCAACGAAATCAAAGATCCCAACCGTAACGCCGTCACGATGGGCCGATCCGCCTCCAAAATATCCACCGTCGGCAGCCTGGCCGGACAATGCCACGCCAATGCCTGTCCTTCTTGCCCCTGGGGTTGCCCGGCATACCGGTGTACGCGATAGGCCGCGATGCGCACGGCGCGCGTAGCGCCCGGATAGCGGTGCGTGACGGCGTGAAAAAAATGGCAGTCGCCCGGATCGACCTGTACGCCGAGTTCCTCCGCCAATTCCCGCGCTAGCGCGACCGTTGCAGACTCCTCGGCATCCACTTTGCCGCCTGGGAATTCCCAACGCCCAGCAAACGCTTTACCAGGCGGACGGGCCGCCAGCAGCACACGCCCCTCTGCATCGAACAACAGGCCCGCAACCACCGACAACGGCTCTGTACTCACCGTACGCATACCAATACCTCGGTCATCACAGCACGGCCGCTATGCCGCTGCTGTTCCCCTGGCAGCCCAGAGAAGCAGATACCACCCTACGACCAATGGGTCGTACCCGTGTCGGCACCGCGCTTGCTATCCCAACGCACCGCATCGACAGTGGGTAGGCCCTCCAGTAATCTACTCGCTTCATCCGCGTATCTTTACGCGCCCAGTCCTCCGCTACAAGCGGCCCGTACTCCTCCGGAGCGCAAATGCAGATTCGTCCAATGGTCGCCTCTGACCGACTAGGCTGGAATCCTTTGTGGCAGGGCTACCTGACTTTCTACAAGGCATCGGTGGATGCCGCAACGACCGACCTTACGTTCGAACGACTCACCAAAGGCACGGAGCCTATGGGCGCTTTTATAGCCATCGATGAACGCGGCGCTGCGGTGGGCATGGTGCATTGGATCCTGCATCGATCGTGCTGGAGCCAAGGGGACTACTGTTACCTCCAAGATCTGTTTGTTGTTCCGGGTCTGCGTGGCCAAGGCTTAGGCCGCCAGTTGATTGAGGCCGTCTACGCCAAATCCGCTGCTGTGGGTGCAAACCGGGTGTGGTGGCTCACCCACGAGAGCAATACCGACGCGATGCACCTGTACGAAAAGGTAGCCACCCGGTCCGGCTTCTTGCAGTACCGGAAAATGCTCTGATTGCGCAGCAGCGCGACCGCTACTGCGCACAATGGACCTGCCGGTAGCCTAGCGCTCGCCGCAACAAAAAAGCCCGACAGAGTTGCCTCAGTCGGGCTTTTCCTTTAGCAAAACCGGGGCCTTACTCGGCAAGAGCCCCATGGCAGTGTTTGTACTTTTGCCCCGAACCACAGGGACACGGATCGTTACGCCCCACCGTCGGGAAAGGATCTGCCTCGTCTGCCTGCAGCGCCCCATGGCACTGTTTAAACTTCCGACCCGAACCGCAAGGACAGGGTTCGTTGCGGCCAATCTTGCGCACGTCACGCTGAAAGGGAACAGCGGCTTCCGTTTCCGCGGCCTGCGCCGGTTGCGGGGGCCCGCCGGTAAGCGATGGCGCCTCTGCATGCTGGAACTGCATCATGCGCTCGAGGCGCGCTTGTCGCTCCATCTCTTCGCGCTCCAACTCAGCCTCCGACCTGACCTGCATGCGGGCCAGCATAGAAACGGCATCGTAGTTGATCCGATCGAGCATCGAGGTAAACAGCTCGAATGCCTCGCGCTTGTACTCCTGCTTTGGGTTTTTCTGCGCGTACGAACGCAGGAAAATTCCCTGACGCATATAGTCCATCGCACCCAAATGCTCACGCCATTGCGAATCCAGCATCTGCAAGAGCAGCGTCCGCTCAATACGGCGCAACTCCGTTGCACCGATCATGGTTTCTTTTTCGCTATAGGCCTGCTCAAACGCACCGAGCAGAAACTCCTCCATCTCGCGCGCACCACGACTCTTGTCTGCATCAATCCAAGCCTTGGGGTCAAACCCAACAGCAAAATCACGCGCCAGAGTGGTCTGCAACGTCGCTAAATTCCAATGATCCTCGATCGTCTCTGGCGGCATCGCCTGCGCTACGAGCCCCAACACGACGTCGCGCCGCAAGTCCCGAATCGTATCGCCAATATCTTCCGATGACATCAGATCGCTACGATGCCCATAGATCACCTTGCGCTGATCGTTGGCGACGTCGTCGTACTCAAGCAAATTCTTACGAAGATCGAAGTTGTATGCCTCAACTTTGCGCTGTGCCCGCTCGATCTGCCGTGAGAGTAGTGGACTCTCGATGGCCTCTCCCGCCTTCATGCCGACACGCGACAACAAAGCCTTCATGCGCTCTGGGTCGCCAAAAATGCGCATGAGATTGTCTTCTAGCGACAGATAAAACCTTGAAGACCCCGGGTCGCCTTGGCGACCCGATCGCCCGCGCAATTGATTGTCGATACGGCGGGACTCGTGCCGCTCAGTGCCGATGATGTGCAGGCCACCCGAGGCAACAACCGCAGCGTGGCGAACATGCCATTCGGTTTGAGCGGCCTCTATGGCCCCGGTATCCGCATCTAGAGCCATAGTGTCAGGCTTGCCACCAAGGACAATGTCCGTGCCACGACCGGCCATGTTGGTCGCGATGGTTACAGCGCCCGGCCGACCGGCCTGCGCGACGATCTGCGCTTCGCGCTCATGCTGCTTGGCGTTCAGCACTTCGTGCGGAATGTTCTGAGTCCGAAGCGCATTCGAAAGCAGTTCCGAAGTTTCGATCGACGTCGTACCCACGAGGACGGGTTGCTGCCGCTTGATGCAGTCCTGAATATCCTCAACAATCGCCTCGAACTTATCGGACTGGGTCAAATAGACCAAGTCGGAATTGTCTTTACGCTGCATTGGCCGATGCGTCGGAATCACCACAACTTCCAGGCCATAAATCTGCTGAAACTCAAAAGCCTCGGTGTCAGCGGTGCCCGTCATACCCGAGAGTTTCTGGTACATCCGGAAGAAATTCTGGAAAGTAATTGAGGCGATCGTCTGATTCTCTTCACGAACCTCGACGCCTTCTTTCGCTTCGACTGCCTGATGCAATCCGTCTGACCAGCGGCGACCCGGCATCGTGCGCCCGGTGAATTCATCAACAATGATGACTTCGCCATTGCGGACAATATATTCCACGTCCTTGTGGTAGAGGCCGTGCGCGCGAAGTGCCGCATTAAGGTGGTGCATCAATCGAATGTGCGCAGCGTCATACAGGCTGCCGCCCTCGCGAACCAACCCGGCTTCTGTGAAAATCCGCTCGACCGTCTCGTGCCCTACTTCGGTCAGGTGCACCTGCTTTTGTTTTTCATCAACCCAATAGTCTCCGCCGACGCGCAAATCGTAGCGAGCATCGTCACCCAACAGGCCTAACGTTAGGTCAGCGAGTGCGGCTGCGCCCGGCAACTCAATCGTTACCGAATGATTTTTTGCGTCACGCCATAAATCAAACTTCACCTTCGCAGCAGACTTCATACCCGCCAATGCTGCCTTGACCTCGGCGGGAGTCGCCACCGGCGTCCCAGCGACAGAGAGCAACACGTCATTCGCCTTCAACGATCCGCCCAACGCATTACCTGTGACGGCCTCGACTAGAACACCGCCCTCGACTGCTTCTTCTTTTGAGGCACGCGCTAGGCGAGGCAGGAGTGCATTGATCTTGAGATAGAGTTCCGTGCTCTCGTCAGCTGGACCGGAAATGATCAACGGCGTACGGGCCTCGTCGATCAGAATCGAATCCACTTCGTCGACGATCGCAAAATGCAGTGTGCGCTGTACGCGATCCTCAAGCCGGAAAGCTAGATTGTCACGCAGATAATCGAAGCCATATTCATTGTTGGTGCCGTAGGTGATGTCACAGGCATAGGCAGCGCGCTTCTCTTCTTGCGTCTGACCGGAACGAATCACGCCGACCGTCATGCCCAGAAAACGGTATACGGGACCCATCCACTCCGCGTCCCGGGTCGCTAGGTAGTCGTTGACCGTCACGAGGTGCGCGCCAGCGCCTGGCAGCGCATTCAGGTAGGTCGGCAGGGTCGCCACGAGGGTCTTGCCTTCACCCGTACGCATTTCTGAAATCTTGCCCTGATGGAGTGCGATACCACCCACCAGCTGGACATCGAAATGGCGCATACCCAGCGCGCGCCGTCCGGCCTCACGAACCGCCGCAAACGCCTCCGGTAAGAGACTATCGAGCGTCTCACCCGCCGCCAACCGCTCTCGGAATCGGACCGTGAGTGCAGGGAAGGCCTCATCAGGTAGCCCCCGCATCTGGTCATCCAGCGCATTAGTGGCAATCACGAGGCGCCCGTACTGGCGCAACAGGCGCTGGTTGCGGCTACCGAAGATCGATGTCAGAAACTTGAACACAGGTCAGAATCCTTGCTGGCGGCCGGACAGGGCCGGGCCCGGGGAAAAGTCGCCTATTGTACTAAGTCGAGAAGACCATTACCCAACGATGGTCACGGAGTGGGGATTGGGCACTGGCTCTTCAAGGGTTATGTCTTCGTACACGGTAGACTGTCCCGATATGCTCTGGCCGATAATTAGGCCAATGGTGACGTGGTGGCTAGCAAAAAACCTATTTCAATCAGTGACTTGCTAGAAAAGCAAGGCCAACGACTCGGCGCCTTGCGTGCGGGCGCTGCACGAGCGACTTCTACCTTGACGCAGGTTGAGGCAGCGCTCCCGTCTGAACTTATAGGCACCGTCCATGCCGCGTCCATCGATGCGGAGGGTGTTCTTACGGTCCTCGTCGAAAGCGGGGCCTATGCCACACGACTGCGCTACGCCCTACCCGAGTTGTTGCCAAAGGTGCTCGATGAGGCGGGAAAACCGGCCGAGCGCGGCCGCGTGCAGGTTCGCCCCAAAAGTGCCGTCCGCGCTTAGCCGCCGAAGGCAGCTGCAGCAATGAAACTGATCGGCGCATCACGCTGATCTCGAAAGGTCACTTCCTCCCAAGCGGACTGATCAGCCAGCAGCGCACGCAGCAGCTTGTTGTTGAGTCCATGACCCGATTTGAAGCCACTGAATTCACCAATCAACGTCCGACCGAGCAAATAAAGGTCGCCGATGGCGTCTAAGATCTTATGCCGTACGAATTCATCTTCGTACCGCAAGCCATCCTCGTTAAGAATTTTAAAGTCATCGAGCACTATGGCGTTATCCAGAGTGCCGCCCAGTGCCAGATTGTGCGCACGCAGCTTTTCGAGATCCCGCATGAACCCGAACGTTCGGGCACGACTAATTTCGCGGAGAAAGGAGGTCGTCGAAAAGTCCATCGATGCTTTCTGAGAATGTCGGCGAAAAATCGGGTGATCGAACTCGATCTCAAAATTGACCTTAAATCCGTTGAATGGATCAAACCGCGCCCACTTGTCCCCCTCCCGAACCTCAACGGTTTTAAGAATTCGAGCAAACCGCTTCAATGCCATTTGCTCTTCAATGCCGGCTGATTGGAGCAGAAACACAAACGGCGCCGCGCTACCGTCCATAATCGGCACTTCGGGTGCACTGAGTTCAATAAACGCATTGTCGATGCCAAGGCCGGCGAAGGCGGACAACATATGCTCGACCGTGCAAACACGGACATCGCCAACGATGATGTTCGTACCGAGCATCGTGTCGCCAACGAGCTCACAGCGTCCTGGTAGATCTACTGGCGGATCAAGATCTGTGCGGCGAAAAACCACTCCGGTATTCGCCGGCGCGGGGCGTAACGTCATGTAGACCTTGCGCCCAGAATGCAGCCCGACGCCAGTGGCGCGAACCAAACTCTTGAGTGTGCGCTGCTTAATCATCGGCTACCAGTTCCATTCTGTTAACGACCAAACAAGTGGCCATGCCTACGCACGCTACCACAAGGCAGAAATTCCACTCAACTTGTGGCCCAAAAGAGCGCCGCGCTGCGCAAAAATATTAGAAATAGCGCCGCAATCAAACGGCCGCCCTCCCGCGTTATTGCGCGGGAGGGCGCCCCGATCAGTCTGCCTGACGACGAAGGAACGACGGGATTTCGAAATCCGCGCCGCTGGTCGACAAACCATCGCCTGACGCCCGCCGACGCATATGCGGTGGGGTATTGGCAATCGCATCCCAGTCATTGCGTGCAGCGGCCGCAGTCACCCCAGCGCCCATCACACGCGCTGCAGGCACCACTTGAGGGCGCGGGCGCTGACTGTGCACCACGGGCGAGGGCACCACCGTGGACACCTCCGAACGGCCAAGCCCGGTCGCGACGACCGTCACGCGCAACTCGTCCTGCATCTCCGGATCGATGACCGTACCAACAACAATGGTTGCATCGTCACTGGCGAACTGCCGAACGATGTTACCGACTTCGTCCAACTCACCAATAGCCAGATCGAGGCCCGCAGTCACATTGACGAGAATACCTTGAGCACCCGCCAAGTTAATGTCTTCCAGCAGAGGACTCGAGATCGCCATCTCCGCCGCGATACGCGCGCGATCTTCGCCACTACCGCGCCCGGTTCCCATCATTGCCATACCCGTTTCACTCATGACCGTGCGCACGTCGGCAAAGTCCACGTTAATCAACCCAGGCCGTGTGATCAATTCCGCAATCCCCTGCACGGCACCCTGGAGAACGCCATTCGCTGAGGTAAAGGCATCGAGCAGACGGGTGCGTGGCCCAAGCACAGAGAGCAACTTCTCGTTGGGAATCGTGATGAGGGAGTCACAATGCCGGGCCAGCTCCGCGATACCCTGGTCCGCAAGCAGCATTCGCTTCTGGCCTTCCATCGCAAACGGCCTGGTGACTACTGCCACAGTGAGTATGTTCATCTCCTTAGCAAGCTGCGCCACTACCGGGGCAGCCCCGGTGCCGGTGCCGCCCCCCATGCCCGCCGTAATGAACAGCATGTCGCAGCCCTCGATCAGTTCGACGATGCGATCACGATCTTCCATCGCCGCCTGTCTACCAACATCCGGATTCGCGCCCGCGCCCAAGCCCTTAGTGATACTAGAGCCAATCTGGAGGGTCGTTTTCACCTTCGACTTGCTGAGCACCTGCGAATCAGTGTTCAAGCAGGCGAAGTCGACGCCTTCGATTCCGCACTCGACCATGTGATCGACGGCATTGCAACCGGCGCCACCAATGCCGAGAACCTTGATTACAGCGCTCTGACTATATGCATCCATTAACTCGAACATGGCGCGTCTCCTTGGACGTTAAACGCAAAAACAAAAGAAAAGACAAAATCAAAAGTAGCTATGCAGCCATTCCTTCACTTTTGCGAAGGCTGACTTTATATCGGACTTAACAGAGAAAATTCCGCTCCCGCCCTCAACAAACTGAGCGCGTGCGTAGAGCAGCAAACCCACTCCCGTTGCATTCATTGGATTTCTAATTACCTCACCGAGACCGGTCACTCCTTGAGGAATACCGAGTCGCACGGGCACGTGAAACACCTCTTCCGCGAGTTCCACAGCGCCTTCCATGCGCGCACTCCCCCCAGTAAGAACAATGCCCGCGGCGATCGCTTCTTCAAAGCCAGAACGTCGCAGCTCTTCGCGGATCAATCCGTACAATTCTTCGTACCGTGGCTCTACAATTTCAGCGAGAGTCTGTCGTGCGAGGCGTCGGGGCGGCCGATCACCGACACTGGGCACCTCGATGGTGTCCTCGGAGTTAGGTAGCCGAGACAAGGCACAGGCATAGCGGATCTTCAAATCTTCCGCGTTCCCGGTTGGCGTGCGCATCGACACGGCGATGTCGTTGGTTACTTGATCGCCCGCAATCGGAATCACCGATGTATGGCGGAGCGCCCCTCCCGAAAACACGGCGATATCAGTGGTGCCACCGCCGATATCTACAAGACAGACGCCGAGATCTTTCTCGTCTTCGGTCAACACGGCGAAGCTCGAGGCCCACTGCTCAAGTACGATCCCTTCAATTTCCAAACCGCAGCGCTGGACACATTTTTGTATGTTCTGCGCCGCGCTTTCAGCACCGGTCACGATATGCACTCTGGCCTCAAGGCGGACACCAGACATACCGATTGGATCGCGAATACCGTCTTGGTTGTCAATCACGTATTCCTGAGGAATCACATGAACGATGCGCTGATCTGCTGGAAGAGCTACCGCTTGTGCGGCATCCATAACGCGGGAGACGTCCCCGTTAGTGACTTCCTTATCCTTGATCGCCACGATGCCGTGGGAATTAAGGCTGCGCACGTGGCTACCAGCGATTCCCGTATAGACCGCATGGATATCGACGCCAGCCATCAACTCGGCCTGCTCAATTGCGCGCTGAATTGACTGCACTGTCATATCAATATTGACGACAACACCGTGTTTTAGTCCGCGGGATGGCGCGGAGCCAATGCCGATCACTTCGATCGACTGGTCGGGTTTTAATTCTCCAACCAGAGCGATGACCTTGGAAGTCCCGATATCGAGACCGACGATGATATTTCTGTCTGTACGCTTGCCCATACTTCAGCCTGCCTGCGATTGCGACCCACGCCAGCCGACGGAAAAACCGTTCGAGTAGCGCATATCGATATAAGCGATTTCATTGGATCGGCTCGTGACGAGAGTCACGCCGAAAGTTAAAAAGCGTTCGAGTCTCTCTTGTACTTCACGGCGGCCAAGGCGCACCACAACACCATTGGCGAGTTCGATCTCCCAAGCGCCACGCGCATCTAGACGCAAGCCGGTGACGGGAAGCGCAGCTGCATCAAGCTGTGTACGAACTTGGAAAAAGAGATCGGCGACATGGCGCTCGGTCCCCTCCGGACCAGCGAGGCGCGGCAGCTCCATTGGCACATGCCGCTCATCGCGCACGAATAGTTCACCACGCGCGTTTACCAAACCGGAATCGCCCCATCGAGCGACCGCTTCTTGTTCCGTTATTTGCACCAAAAGGCCGTCGGGCCAACGGCGCTGTACGCGGGCATTATCGACCCAGGGTAGAGCCTCAATCGCGTTCTGCACGTCGGAGATGTTGGCGCGTACGAAGCCGCCATGCAGTGTCGTACGCACCACTTGCTCAACCTCTAGCACGGAGACCCGACGAAACGCACCTACGGCGCTAATTTTATGAATGGGTCGGTCGAGCGCAGTCGCGACAGCGCCGATCGCTAGCACGGTCACGGCCGTTCCGGCGAACACGGGAATCCACCGCGAAAAATTCAGCACAGGCATCTGTCGAACGGTTCGCTCAGGACGAGCGCGATTGCGTGAGCGTGGTTTGCTCAGCTTTTTCAACCAACCGAGCTTCATTGCTGCACCTCTACTAAGGAGGTTTCTAGGATCCGCCACACGAGTTCTTCGAAGGAGATCCCATCTGCCGCCGCCGCTTTGGGCACTAACGAATGGCTTGTCATTCCTGGAGTCGTATTGACCTCAAGTAGCCAATTACCACCGCTTCGGTCGCGCATGACGTCAACACGCCCCCACCCGGCAGCTCCGCATGCACAGAACGCCTCTAGAGCAAGCCGGCGGAGGCTTGATTCTTCTTCTCCTTGCAAGCCAGGGCATACGTAGCGTGTGTCATCTGAGATGTATTTGGCGTGATAATCGTAGTACTCACCCGCCGGCACAATGCGGATTGATGGTAGCGCCATGCCGCCGAGAATGGCCACCGTATATTCCTCGCCCTCGATGAGTTGCTCCATCAGCAACTCTCGACCATAACGGGTCGCGAGCGCGACCGCCCCAGCAAGATCTACGGGCTGAAATACGCGACTAACACCAACGCTTGATCCCTCTAGTGAAGGTTTGATGATCAGCGGAAAGCCAAGGCGTGTCGCCGCGGCGCTCACATCGGCGCCCACCGCGAGACGCTCATAGCGGGGTGTAGGCAGGCCGAGGGAGAGCCAAACCTGTTTAGTGCGAATTTTATCAAGGGTTAATGCAGAGCCGAGCACGCGAGACCCGGTATAAGGAACGCCTATAGCTTCAAGCAGGCCTTGCACGACCCCATTCTCGCCAGCGGATCCATGCATGATGTTGAAGACTCGGTCGAAGCGCCGGCTTTGCAGCGCCTCGATTAACGCCGGAACACCATCGATTCCGCTCGCGTCTATACCACGCGCGCGCAACGCTTCCAGCACATTGCGCCCAGAGTTCAGCGATACCTCGCGCTCCGAGGAATCGCCGCCGAACAGAACAGCAACCCGGCCAAAAGCCGCAGGATCCGTTACGAGACACGGTGCACGGGTTAAGGTCATGCCGGCTCTCCAATAATCCGCACTTCGGCTGCCAAGCGCACACCTTGCGTACGCTCAACCTCATCGCGAACGTGCTCCATCAGGCGTTCAATATCAGCCGCGCGAGCGTTGCCTTCGTTAATTAGAAAATTGGCATGCTTGGTCGAAACCACCGCCCCTCCAATGCGTACTCCCTTCAGGCCGGCCGCCTCGATCAAGCGTGCAGCGTGGTCACCCGGTGGGTTCGTGAAAGTCGAGCCGCAACTCCACGCGCCAATCGGTTGCTTGGCGCGTCGCGCCTCAAGCAAGTCGCGGATTTGATCCTGGCTCGCCGCAGGGTCAACACGGAATTCGAGGCGAGCGGACACAAACCATTCGCCAGCGACCGGGGCTTCCAGATGACGATAGCTGTACCGGTATTCGGCGGCAGCGCGCGTCTTACGTTGGCCGCTCCGATCGACTACATCGACTTCAACCACATGGGGCCAGATCTCGCCGCCCCAAGCACCGGCATTCATCGACAAAGCCCCCCCAACGGTACCCGGGATACCCGCAAAGAACGCGGCAGGACCTAGCAACCATCGCGAGCACTGACGAGCCACCTTTGCACAAGGCACGCCAGCGTCAGCCTGTATCTGTGTCGCGTTGATCCGCTCTAGTTGGCGCAGGCCTAGGTGCAGCGACACCACTACACCGCGGACACCACCATCACGAACCAACAAATTACTGCCAAGACCCAACCACTGCACTGGCACTTCAGGAGGCAAGACAGCAAGGAAGCGCGAGAGCTCGGCAACAGAATTTGGCGTGTAATAAGCGTCAGCGGGACCGCCGACATGCCAAGACGTATGCCGCGCGAGAGGCTCGTCAAAGCGTACGGACGGCAAAAATTCAGCGGCAATCAATTCGCGCACCGCGGTCATGGCGCGACCTCACGTGCCAGTTGGACCGGCAATTGCTGCGCTACAACACCGATGTGGCCGGCGCCCATGGTGATAACCACGTCGTCATGTCGGAGCAAGCCGGCCAATGCCTCGTGCAAGGTTTCAACTTTTGCAACAAAGACCGGCTCAATTCGCCCACGAGTACGGATAGCGCGACAAATAGCGCGGCCGTCCGCATCTCGAATAGGCGTCTCGCCCGCCGCATAGACTTCGGTCACCAACAATACGTCGACTTTGGAGAGCACTTCAGCAAAGTCATCGAGCAAATCACGCGTGCGAGAGTAACGATGGGGCTGAAACGCCAAAACAATTCGACGTCCCGGCCAGCCTTGACGAATCGCCTCAAGGGTAGCTGCCACCTCGGTCGGGTGGTGCCCGTAATCATCAATAATCGTGACGTGGCCACAGGAGAGCGTTAGCTCCGCAACAACCTGTAGACGTCTATCGATGCCTTGAAAGTTGGCCAGCGCGCGTTGAATTGCCGAGTCATCAATTCCGACTTCGGTCGCAATGACGATGGCTGCCAGCGCGTTCAACACGTTGTGGTGGCCGGGAACGGAGAGGGTCACCGCAAGCGATCCCCGACCTTCTGGGCGGAGCACCG
Source organism: uncultured Pseudomonadota bacterium (assembly GCA_903908265.1). Taxonomy (GTDB): domain Bacteria; phylum Pseudomonadota; class Gammaproteobacteria; order Steroidobacterales; family Steroidobacteraceae; genus CAIKZZ01. The sequence goes on along the minus strand of CAIVRI010000008.1, from coordinate 10,645 downwards.
TAAATCGGGAACGCGGGCCTGTGCGATCAATTTCTACTGCACGATAATCAGCCGACTCGGACACACCGTAGGTCAGCATCGGCCGCGCTATGGCTGGCATCAAACCGGCAATCTCCAGATCATCATGGCAAAGCACAGCAAGACCGTAAAACGGCAAGTTATGTAAGAAATCAACGAAACTCTGTTTTAGCTTGGTGAAGTCACCGCCGTGCGTACTTAAGTGGTCGTGGTCGATATTGGTGACGACCGCCATCATGGGCTGCAAATGCAGAAAGGACGCATCACTCTCGTCTGCCTCTGCGACTAGATAGGTGCCTGTCCCCAGCCTCGCATTGGCATCGGCACTCTTCAGTCGACCGCCAATCACGAAAGTTGGATCCTCGCCGCCTTCCGCTAAAATGCTGGCGACGAGGCTCGTTGTGGTTGTCTTTCCATGAGAGCCCGCGATAGCAATACCACTGCGAAAGCGCATGAGCTCCGCAAGCATTTGCGCACGTTGCACCACGGGGACGCGGGCCGCTTGGGCAGCAACGACCTCCGGGTTATCTAATGGCACGGCGCCCGATACAACCACTACGTTAGCGCCTGCCGCGTGCTCAGCAGAATGACCGATGAAAATACGCGCACCAAGGCTCGCCAGTCGATCGGTGACTGCGTTCGGCTTGATGTCTGATCCCTGCACGAGGTAGCCGAGATTGAGCAGCACTTCGGCAATCCCACCCATGCCACTCCCGCCAATCCCGACGAAATGAATGTGGCGTATGCGACGAAATGGCGCGTTCATGCAGCCCGCCTCTCTATCTGCGCGAGACAGAGATCCGCCAGCACTTCTGCAGCACCAAGTTTTGCCGCCGCGCGAGCGGATTCACTCATGCGACCCAACTGCGCGCCGCCATCAGCGAGCAGTCCGAGGATGGCCTTTGCCAAAGACACTTCGTCCAAGTCGCGCTCTGGCATCAATAGCGCGGCACCGCGGTCTGTCAGGTAGCGCGCGTTCTGCGTCTGATGGTCATCCACAGCCGCCGGGAACGGCACTAAGACGCCGGGGACACCAGCCGCCGCTAATTCGGCGACCGTCAGCGCACCGCTTCTAGCAATCGCTAAGTCTGCCCAAGAATAAGCGCCTGCCATATCATCGAGAAATTCACGCACATCAGCGTCAACACCGCGTGCCAAATAATCCGCGCTGACCGCAGTCGCGCGACCCCGCCCAGTCTGGTGCAACACCTGAGGTCTCTGTAGGACAGGTATTGCTGCCAGTGCGGCCGGCAACGTCCGATTCAAGACGGCGGCACCCTGACTACCTCCAAACACCAGCAAATGTGGTGGGCGCCTAGGCGCCGAACGCAGCATGAACTGAGATTCAATTTCTGGGCGCACAGGATTGCCGACCGACAAGGCGCCGACCGAGGCTGAAAATGCGCCCGGAAAGGCCTCCGCTACCACTTGGGAGAGATGCGCGAGAACGCGATTGGTCAAACCTGCTACCGCGTTTTGCTCATGAATCACGAGCGGACATCCCAGTAGTTTTGCCGCAATCCCTCCCGGACCTGCGACGAAGCCACCGAGCCCTAGGACGACGTCAGGCTTTACACGACGTACAGCAACGATCGAGTCCACTAGCGCACGCAGCACCCGGAACGGCGCAGACAGCCAACTAAACACGCCCTTGCCCCGCAGGCCGGAGACCCGCACCCACTCTACGGAAATCCCGGCAGCCGGCACCAGACGCGCCTCGATGCCCTGGCGGGTGCCCAGCCAAACAACACGACAGGAGCGAGACTCCAGAACGCGTGCCACCGCGAGCGCGGGAAATACATGCCCCCCCGTACCACCGGCCATGATGAGAACGGTGATCACCGCGTCGCCCCCCGAATCGCCGCAGTACGGGAACTCTGCGTTTCGTGATGCACACGTAGAACCATCCCGATCCAAATCAGCGTAACCAGCAAGCTCGATCGTCCGTAGGAAAGCAATGGCAAGGTCAAGCCTTTGGTAGGCAGTGCACCCATATTCACAGCGATATTGATGAAGGCCTGCAGAGTGAGCCAAACCCCAAACGAAGCTGCCAGATACGACTGAAACTTAAGTCCGGCATCAGCGGCATTACGCGCAATAACCAACGATCGGTAAGACAAGGCGAGAAAGAGCAAAATCAGCGCGGCCACAGCGACGAGACCTAATTCCTCGGCATAGACCGAAAAAATGAAATCGGTGTGCGCTTCCGGTAGCCAGAGTAATTTCTGCACTGAGCCACCGAGCCCGACGCCAAACCATTCTCCTCGGCCGATTGCCATCAGGGCTTGCGTCAATTGATAGCCGGTTCGCTCAGGATCAGCCCATGGGTTAAGGAAACTAATCACCCGTTCCCAACGCCACGGGGTGAGCCGCACAACAGCAGCAATCGGCAAGGTCACGGCGATTGCAATTCCAACAAGGTAGCGAAGCTGCGCGCCGGCGAGAAAAAGCATAACGAAACCCGTAACCATGATCACCACACCGGCACCAAGGTCGGGCTCAGCGAGCAGAAACGCAGCGGCGATCACCAGCAACCCGAGCGGCTTCAAGATGCCCAAAAATGTTGTGCGGATCTCTTCTTCGCGCCGAACCAAGTAACTGCACAGATAAATTAAAATCAGAACGCGCGAGGCTTCAGAAGCCTGAAAGTTGAACCAATACAAATGCAGCCAACGGCGACTGCCATTGACCTTTAGCCCGAGCCCAGGAATCAAGACAAATAACAGCAGCGCGAGCGAGATCCCAAGCAAAACGTAGGCGTGGCGCTGCCAGAACTCGGTGGGCACACGCATGACTGCCAAGGCCAGCAGGACCCCGCCGATACCGAAAATGAACTGCTTCTCTTGGAAGGAGAACAGATCACCTTCCTTGGCTGCCAATGCCACCGAGGCCGACCCGACCATGATGATGCCCAGCAAAAGCAAGACGCCCGTCAGCATCACAACAACAGGGTCGATCTGCAGACGGTTCTTCTGTGAGCGCGTCGATGTCCCAGCGGTGACGGGAGGCGATGTAGCGCTCATGCCGACAACCTACGGGCAGCGTCAGCAAAGGCGTCACCCCGGGCAACATAATCTCTATACATGTCGGTACTGGCACAGGCTGGCGACAACAGCACGCTGTCCCCCCGCTGCGCAGCCCGTGCGGCCGCCGCTACGGCGGCGCCCATGTCTTCAGAGAATTCGTACGAACAGACGCCACCGATCGCCCGGGCCAAGGCTTCTCGATCGCGCCCAATCAACACCGCGTGCCGCACGCGGCCTGCGAATGCAATTGCGAGTGGCGTGAAGTCCTGACCCTTGCCGTCACCGCCGGCAACAAGCACCAGCGGCTCCACCAGCCCAGCAACTGCTGCAACGGTTGCCCCAACGTTCGTACCTTTTGAATCGTCTATGTAACGCACACCGGCTTGCTCAGCAACAATCTGCATGCGATGCGGCAACCCTGAGAACGTCCGCAGGACACCCAGCATCGCCGTCATTGATAGGCCGAGCGCATCACCGATGGCAAGCGCCGCTAAAGCGTTAGCAACATTATGGCGCCCAGGCAGCGCGATCTCGTTCGTCAGCATCAAACGCTCATTGCGGCGCATGAGCCATTGATTCGAAACCGTATAGTCAGCGTCCGGAGTATTTAGGCTAAAAGACACATTGATCGCGTCGCGCGGGCGCATCGTGCGGACGACGGGGTCGTCGGCATTCACGATCGCCACGCGCGCACGCCGAAATATAGAGGCTTTAGCCGCCGCGTATTCCGTGATGTTCTCGTAACGATCCATATGGTCCGCAGTGACATTCAGTATCGCAGCGGCCTGCAGCTCAAGGCTATAAGTCGATTCCAACTGATAGCTAGATAGCTCCAAGACATAGACATCAGGCACTGGCAGCGACAACAGATCCAGCACCGGCTCGCCGAGATTACCCCCGGCCAAAACGCGACGTCCGGCAGCGCCAATCATTTCTGCCACCAGAGTGGTTACGGTGCTTTTCCCATTGGTCCCGGTGATGGCAACGACCGGCGCCGCAACGACTCCAGCAAAGAGTTCAATATCGCCAACCACGGGGAGGCCCTGGCGAAGCGCCTCACAGACAATCGGCTCTTTGCTGGACACGCCGGGCGACACCACAATCCGATCAGCGTCCGCCAAAAGATTCAGATCAAAACCGCCAAATTGCGTCACGACCGTACTGCCGAGCGCACGAACGGCATCAGCGGCGGGAGGCTTCGCACGGGAATCATTCACGACAACAGATTCACCGTGCGCAGTCAGCCAGCGCGCAACGGAGAGACCCGTCTTGCCTAGTCCGAGCACCAGGTTGCGCCGCTGTGTCATTAACGAACCTTGAGGGTCGCAAGACCCGCCAGAACGAGCACTACCGTAATGATCCAAAATCTAACGATCACCTTTGGCTCAGCCCACCCTTTCAGTTCGAAGTGGTGATGGATAGGCGCCATGCGAAAAATTCTCTTGCCGGTCAATTTGAAGGAAGCGACTTGCAAAATGACCGACATCGTTTCGGCGACGAAGACACCGCCCATTACAAACAAAATTATTTCCTGCCGGACAATTACCGCGATGGTGCCAAGCGCAGCGCCGAGCGAAAGCGCGCCCACATCTCCCATAAAAACCTGGGCGGGATACGTGTTGAACCAGAGAAATCCAAGGCCGGCCCCAACGAGGGTCGATGAGAAAATCAGCATTTCTCCGGCACCAGGCACATGGGGAATGAGCAGATAATTTGCGAAGATCGTATTGCCGGCAGCGTAAGCAAAGACTCCTAGGGCGCCGGATACCATCACCGCTGGCATGATGGCCAATCCATCGAGGCCGTCAGTCAAATTGACTGCATTGCTCGTTCCAACGATCACAAAGTAGGTTAGTGCTACAAAACCTACGGATCCAAGTGGAATTGCCACGTCTTTGAATAAAGGCACGTGAAGATCAGTAGCCAGGGGCGTCGATGCCATATTGAGAAGCGCAAATGCGGCCGCCAATCCAACAATGGATTGGGCGAGGTATTTCCAACGCGCGGCAAGGCCTTTCGAATTGCCGACGACGAGCTTTAAATAGTCGTCGTAAAAACCGATCGCTCCAAATGCCAGCGTGACAGCAACCGCAATCCAGACATAACGATTAGAAAGATCGGACCACAACAGAGTCGACCCGATCATCGCAACGATAATCAGCGCCCCACCCATCGTTGGAGTGCCTTGCTTCTTTAAGTGGGACTCAGGCCCGAAGTCACGTACGTTCTGGCCGATTTGTCGCGAAGTCAGATGCCGAATCATCCAAGGACCAACAATTAACGCGATCGCCAAAGCTGTCAAGGCCGCTAAAATCGCTCGCAGAGTCAGATAGGAAAAGACTCTAAAAAGAGAGTGTTGCAGCGAGAGTATTTCAGCGAAACGATAAAGCATTAGCGTCAGACCCCCGGAGTCAATTCGGTAACAAGCGCTTCAACTACTCGCTCCAAGCGGTTAACGCGTGAGCCCTTGACCAGCACGGTGACGTCAGCGCAGACATGTGACCGAACTCGGTCGACCAACGAAGCGCAATCAAAAAATACTTCCGAGCCCTCGCCGAAAGTGGCAGCAGCCTCAGCCGCTAAATCGCCAATTGCAAAAAGACGAGTGGCACCTGCCTTTTTGGCCGATCGACCGGCATCACGATGGGCTTCAACAGCCGCCGCACCGAGCTCCGCCATGTTTCCGAGGACTACCCAGCGCTTGCCGGCCGCGCCAGCCAGCACTTGCAGCCCCGCCTCCAGGCTAGAGGGGTTGGCATTGTAGGAGTCGTCAATCACATAGCCACCCGCTGCGGCGCGCTTCACTTCGAGACGCCCCTTAACGGCGCGCATGGCGGCGAGTCCTGCGGAAATTCGTTCGGGCGTTACGCCGACTGCATGCGCGACAGCGGCTGCCGCCAGTGCGTTTTGGACGTTATGGCGCCCCGCTAGGGATAACTGAACAAGGACTTGACCGGCGGGCGTCTGCAGCGTGAAAGACTGCCGCTCACCAGTAGCGCCCTGCGCCTTTATTGCGCTCACTGGCCGACAGTCGGCGCTGGGATGGGAGCCAAAGCCGATCACGGTGTCCGCCCGATTCATTTTCTGCCATAGGTGCAAAAATTCATCATCAAAATTCATCACTGCAATGGCTGTTGCTGCCATTCCGGCATACAACTCGCCTTCGGCATGCGCAGCACCCGCTAGGCTGCCAAAACCCTCGAGATGCTCTGCTCCTGCATTAGTTACAACGCCCACCGTCGGCTGCACTAGCGCGACTAGTGACGCCACTTCACCTGGATGGTTGGCACCAATCTCAATCACAGCCGTAGCATGCTCGGAATCTATCGAGAGCAATGTCAGCGGAACACCGATGTGATTGTTCAGTGTCCCCTTGGTCGCCAGACACGGACCGAGGGCACTGAGCACGGACGCAATCATTTCCTTAGTGGTGGTCTTGCCGTTACTTCCAGCAACGCCGACGACTGGAATGGCAAATAATTGCCGCCAAGCAGCTCCTGCCTGCTGCAACGCTTGCAAGGTGTCACTGACCAAGATTTGGGGAACGCTTACATTAGTTAGACGCTGCACCACCACGCCGACAACGCCACGCTCAACGGCAGCGCTCACATAGTCATGGCCGTCGAAATTTTCGCCCGATAAGGCAATAAATAGCTCGCCTTTCGAGCAACTGCGAGAATCAATAGATACGGCACCAAAAAGTGCATCATCACCAACTAGTGCGCCATTCATCGCGACCGCAAAATCTTTGAGGGTTCGCTTCATGCGGCACGCTTCGTCAATTCTGCGGAAAGTTGTCGGTCGCTAAAGTGGCGTCTATCATCGCCGTAGATCTGATAGTCCTCATGACCCTTGCCAGCAATGAGAACCACATCCCCAGACTGAGCCGCCGCATAAACGGAGCGAATGGCGGTCGCGCGATCGCGCTCAACACGGACTGAACAACGACTAGAAAAAGCAGCCAAAATCATTGCAATAATCTGATCGGGATTTTCATGACGCGGGTTATCATCGGTCACGACGACATGATCAGCGCGAGCCTCTGCCACTTGGGCCATTAGGGATCGCTTACCCGGATCCCGATCGCCACCGCAACCAAATACACAGTACAGACTGCCCCGCACATGCCGCCGCAGAGCAACCAATGCCTTATCTAAGGCATCCGGTGTATGCGCATAATCAACGACAACCAGCGGGCCCTGTATCGCAGCAAAAGCTTCCATTCGCCCCGGCGGTGCCGGGACGCCAGCCAGACGCTGTACGGCTTCTCGAAGCGCCACACCGGAGGCCAGCAACAAACCAAGCACGATCAGCAAATTCTCTGCATTGAAGCTGCCCACCAACGGGCTCTGCAACTCAAACTCGCCGGCGTAGCTACGTCCACGGATACAAAGTCCCGTCTCATGACAATCAACGTGAGTCGCATAAATCGAGCGACCCGTCGTAGGTGGCGCCTTATGGGTACTCGTTAGAATTGCCGCAACGCCGACTGGTAGGCGCATGGCGAGCTCAGCTCCAAAGGGGTCGTCGATGTTGATCACAGCATCACGGACCCCAAGACACGAGAGCAGGCGCTCTTTGGCTGCGCCATAAGCGGTCATTGACCCGTGATAGTCGAGATGATCACGGGTTAAGTTTGTAAAAGCCACAATAGGCATCTGCACTGCTGCGACGCGACCCTGGTCGAGTGCGTGGGAGGAGACTTCCATTCCCACGTACTGCACCCCAGCATCGCGAAAATCTGCAAGCATGCGGTGCACTGAAAGCACATCACCGGTCGTGTGAGTCGTAGACGCCAGATGGTGGGGTGGGCGGCCTGCGCCGAGCGTCCCGAGATACGCCGCTTTACTGTCGCGAGATAGCGCATACAACCAAGCACACGTCGTCTTGCCATTCGTTCCCGTCACGCCGGCTACCTCAACGGAGGCGGACGGGGCACCGTAAGCACGATCTGCGATTTCACCAAGATGGGTCGCAAGCCGCGGCACCGCAATAACTTTTACGCCCATTGGTAGCACCGCCACTACACCATCGGCTGGATCGTGCAATACCGCGATGGCGCCGCGCTCGACTGCCACGCCAACGTGAGATAAGCCATGAGAGGTTCGCCCCGCGACCGCGACGAATGCATCGCCCGGGCGAACGTTGCGACTATCGAGACACAAATTTTCGACCGCAAAGGAAGGGAGCGACACCAACCCTCGCAGAGCAACTGCCAGATCTATAGTCTGAGCGGAGAGGGCATTCACGGTAGGGCCTGCGCTTGGACAGCCTGCGTCGAGACTGGCTGCCGTTGGTCTGGCATGACCGAGAGGAGGCGTAACGCGCCTGTCATGATGTTAGAGAACACCGGCGCAGCGACATCCCCGCCGTAGTATTTTCCGTTGGATGGCTCATCAATCACAATCAACGCGACCAGTCGCGGATCTGTCGCCGGCACCATGCCGACGAAAATACCGCGATAGCGCTTTGAATAAACGCCACCGATCACTTTTTGTATGGTCCCTGTTTTACCGGCGATGCTGTAACCACGAACTTGCGCTTTCTTCGCAGTTCCCTCGGTGATCACGCTCTCAAGCATGTGCACGAGCTCGACGGATGTGCGATTGCTTAGTACCTGCGTACCGGCTGGTGCAGGGCCATCTAATCGACGGAAGGTCAGAGGTCTACGCACGCCGCCGGCGGCGAGTGTCGTATAGGCCGACGCCAATTGGAACGGAGTGACAGACATTCCGTAGCCGTGGGACATGGTGGCGACGTCAATTTCCTTCCACCTGCTCCAATGCGGCAGTCGACCTCCTGCCTCAGCAGGGTACTGCGCCTCAGAAACCTTGCCAAAACCAAGATTGCTGAAAAGCGTATAAACCTGCTCTTTATTGAGCATCAGTCCAATGTGTGCAAGCGCCACATTGGAGGATTTTGCTAACACGGTTGAGAGATTCGCGGCACCAATTGGGTGCTCATCTCTGAGCACTTTATCGGCAACTTTGAAATAGCCGGACCCTGTGTCGATAATCGAATCGGGTTTTAATTTTCCGCTTTCGAGACCGGCGGCCACCCAGAAGGATTTCAGGGTCGATCCAGGCTCAACCGTATCGAGCATGGCGAGATTGCGGAATCCCTTACTAGAGTGCTCCCGATCATTCGGGTTGAACATAGGCTGCACCGCTTCAGCCAACACTTCACCCGTGTGTGCGTCCAAAACAATGACAGAGCCGGACTTCGCCGCATACTCTTGTACTGCTGCCTTTAGCTCTCTATAGGCGAGATACTGAATACGTAAGTCGATACTGGCGTTCAAATCCTGTCCGGGCCGAACGGCGCGCTGGCTCTCACCCGCAGCAACCACGTTCCCCCTGCCGTCAGTGAAAACCCGCTTAATACCGTCCTCTCCGCCAAGAATCGTTTCGAAACCAAATTCGAGCCCTTCTTGGCCCTTGTCATCGAAATCAGTCATGCCTAGCAATTGACCAGTCACTTCGCCAGCAGGGTAATACCGCTTATAGGCCCGTTCGGCACTGATGCCAGGAAAGCGCAACGCGGTCACGCGCGCGGCCTCATCGGGGTCCATACGCGCTCGCAACAGCACATGGTGCGATTCCGGATGGGACGTCACACGACTTTCTAACCAAGCCGCATCGACTTGCAACGCTTTGGCCAAAATAGGCAGGCCATCTTCCATACCGGCTTTCTTCATCTCCGGGACGTCAATCACAATGGAGTCGACCGGCACACTCACCGCGAGCGGCTCGCCATTGCGGTCATAAATCGTGCCGCGACGAGCGACGACCGTCACCAGTCTTGAAATCGCCTTATCGCCTTTCTTTTGGTAGTAGGCGTCGTTAACGAGTTGCAGGTAGCCGGCACGGGTAATTAACCCCGCCGCGGCTGCCGCAAACAGACCCGCTACAACATAGCCACGCAACCGGAATTGCCGGGCACTGGTGCGTGCTTCTGAGCGACGAAGCTTCATTTCTGCACCAACTGCACGTCGGATGGCGCTGGCGCCACCATGTGCAACGTATTGATCGCAACCTGTTCCACGAACCCTGGCGTCGTATAGGTGCCCTGTTCGAGCTGGAGTCGATTCCAGTCCGTGCTCAAGCGGTCGCGTCCAGCGATCTGCTTGTCCAATTCAGCGAACTGCATACGCTCGCTATAGCGGACATAGACAACCCCAGCCGACGTGACCAACACGGCAAACCATAGGGCGGCAATGAGGAGACGCAGAAGATTGACACTCATGCGCGTAACTTCTCAGCAATCCGCAATACGGCACTACGGGCACGCGGGTTTTCGGAAACCTCGCTCTCGCCAGCGCGCATTGCCTTCCCGACCAACGCGAGGCGTGGTTGTGCAGCCTCAGGGATGTTAGGCATCCCACGCCAGACCGGATCGCCATCGGATTCGCGCCGCATGAAACGTTTGACGATCCGGTCCTCAAGCGAATGGAAGCTGATCACCGCAAGACGGCCGCCAACGGCCATGATGGAGAGCGCAGCCTCGAGGCCTGCTTCAAGCAGTTCCAGTTCGCGATTGATGTGGATCCGAAACGCCTGAAAAGCGCGTGTCGCAGGATGCTTTCCCGGCTCTCGAAAGCG
>CAIVRI010000007.1 GCA_903908265.1 uncultured Pseudomonadota bacterium | reverse complement strand
CACTTCCGGCTGCGTCGTTGCGAGCAGATGCAACTGCTCCGTAGCCTCCGCTAGTTTTAACCCCGTCCGATACAACACACGATAGGCATTCTTAATGCGGGTGATTGCCTGCGCATCAAAGCCGCGACGCTTGAGACCCTCCGCATTGATGCCCTTGGGCTCCGCCGGCGCGCCTGCTGCCATCACATAAGGAGGGACGTCACGTGTCGCTGCACTGTTGTTCGCCAGAAAGGCATGGGCACCTATCTTGCAAAACTGATGCACACCTGCATAACCACCCAAGATGGCCCAATCGTCGAGCTCCACATGGCCCGCGAGCGTCGCATAATTGGCCATGATGCAATGCGAGCCCACGATACAGTCATGGGCCACATGGGTATAGGCCATGAACAGATTGTCCGAGCCGATCCGCGTGACCAGGGCACCCGTCACCGTGCCGCGATTGACCGTGCAACATTCACGAAAAACGTTGTGATCGCCAATCTCCAGACGCGAATCTTCGCCGTCGTATTTTTTGTCCTGCGGAACGTCGCCGATAGAAGCGAACTGGAAAATATGATTGCCACGGCCAATACGCGTCGGCCCTAGCACCACGGCGTGTGGACCGATCACCGTGCCTGCACCGATTTCTACACCAGCGCCGATTATCGAATACGCACCAACGGTCACGTCGTCGGCCAACGTGGCCTTGGGATCCACGATGGCAGTGGAATGAATCGCCGCCACGGTCACTCCTTTTTCGGCTCGGCAACCACCGACACCATCATCTCGGCGCTACACGCTTCGACACCATCCACTTCGGCCCAGGTTTTAAACTTCCAAATGCCGCGCATGATGCGCTCCAACTTCGCATTCAGAATGAGCTGATCGCCGGGCACCACCGGACGACGGAAACGTGCGCCATCGATCCCAACAAAATAAAAGCGCGTGCTCTCATCGGGAATGACGCCCGCGGTTCTGAACGCCAGCACACCAGCCGCCTGCGCCAACGCCTCCAGGATCATGACGCCCGGCATCACCGGACGGTGCGGAAAATGTCCTGGAAAGAAAGGTTCATTGATAGTGACGTTCTTCAGGCACCGAACCGTCTTACCATGTTCAATCTCGAGCACCCGGTCTATCAGCAGGAACGGGTACCGATGTGGCAGTAGCTTCAGCACGCCATCGATGTCGAGGACGGGTAGATTTTTCTCAGTGCTCATAGATCACTCCGGGTCAGGCGTCGCGCCCTTCCCCTCTAGCGAACGAACGCGATCAAACAACGCATCAATATGCCGAAGCCGCGCCACAACGCGCCGCCACCCACCGGCTTCCATCGCAGGGACTGCCGCCGAATAGACGCCAGGCCCCGTCAAGGATCGACTGACCAGTGTCAGTCCGGTGATCACCACGTCATCACCAATTTCAAGGTGACCGGCAATACCCACCTTGCCACCGATCATGCAACGGCTACCGATCGTCGTGCTGCCAGATACGCCGACACAGCCGGCGATCGCGGTATGCTCGCCAATACGCACGTTATGTCCGATCTGAATCTGATTATCGAGTTTGGCGCCATTACCAATAACCGTGTCTTCAATGGCCCCACGATCGATCGTTGTGTTGGCGCCAATTTCAACATCGTCACCCACACGGACGCCGCCGACCTGTGGGACTTTTACCCAACCGGCACGGTCCTGGGCGAGACCAAAGCCATCGGCGCCAAGAACCGCGCCGGAGTGAATGAGGCAACGAGCCCCGATGGTGACCCCGCTATAGCAGGTCACGCGCGGCGACAATCGCGTATCCGCCCCGACCCGGCAATCCGGGCCCAGGTAACAGCCTGCGCCGATCACGGTGCCATCAGCCACGCTGCAATTGGCTTCAATGACGACGTAGGGTCCGATACTCGCAGTGGACGCAATCTGGGCAGACGGATCGATCACGGCTGACGGGTGGACTCCCGCCGGCGCAACGCGATCGGGGTGCAAGACCGCGGCGATTCGCGCGTAAGCGGCGTAAGGATTGCGGGCCACAAGGGCCGGCACCGGACACTCAGCCGCCGTAGCCTCATCCACCACAACAGCAGACGCCCCGGTCGTGGCCAGATACCGCAAATACTTACGGTTGGCCAAAAAACTCAGCGTGCCCTCGGTCGCTCCTTGCAAGGTTGCGACTGAGCGCACCACCACATCCGGGTTACCCCGGAGGGTCAGGCCGAAGCGGGCGGCGAGATCACCGAGTGACGCTCCGGCCATGTGCGGCCTACCGAATTATTTCTTCGGGGCAGGCGCAGCCGCCGGCGCGGCAGCCGCAGGCGCCGCAGGCGCCTTCGCAGTCAAGGTCGACAGCAACTGCGACGTGATATCGACGGCATCGCTGCTATAGATCACGCCATCAGCCAGCACGATGTCATAGCCCTGCGCCTTCGCGTAGACGCGGACCACTTCAACGATGGTCTTTTGGACCTTCTGGAGTTCCTCGTTTTGACGCAACTGCACGTCTTCCTGGAACTCTTTGGCGCGGCGCTCGTAGTTGAGCTGCGTGTCACGCAACTCACGACTGGTTTTCGTGCGCTCGGCCTCCGACATCGTCGCCTGGTCGCGCTCAAACTTCTGCGCACGGCCTTCGAAGTCTTTTTTCTGTGTTTCCAGAGCCTTGCCCTTGGGACCGAATTCGGCCTCGAGGGTCTGGCTGGCGCTGCGAGCCTGCGGGGCCTCGGCGAGAACGCGCTGGATATTGACGACCGCGATCTTCTGGCCGTCTGCGAGTGCAACCGAGCCAAAACCCAGAGTGCTGGCAAGGATCAGGGCGAGAGTCTTAATACGCATAAAGAGTCGAACCTTAGTTGCTGTTTTTTATGGAGTTACATCAGAACGCCGAGCCAATCGAGAACTGGAAGCCCTCGCGCTCGTCGGGGAACCTAATGTCGTTCGCAGACGCCACCGTCTTGCTGAGCGGCACCGCGTAACTGAACCGGAATATGCCCATCGGCGCAAGCCATTGGACTGCAATACCGGCCGAACGCTTGAGATCACTATACCTGAACTTGTAGTTAACCGGCGTGACCCGGTCAATACCGTAGAACTTGACGTTCCCGGTAGAAAAGACATTGCCCATGTCGTAGAAAGCGCTGACCCGGACGTTGGCTTTCCACTTGTCGGGCGTCGGAAACAGAATTTCGGCGCTGGCCACCGTCAACAGGTTGCCGCCGTAGGGATTGCCAAAACTATCCTTTGGTCCCAAACGGCTTTCACGATAGCCGCGGATGGTATCCGGCCCGCCACCGAAGAATTGACGGAAGGGCGGCAGCGCCGTAGTTGAACCCAGCTTGTCACCAAAAGACACTTGGGTCTTGAGGGCCAACGTAAATTTCTTCGGCAGCGGCGTCAGTTTGAGGAAGTCGAAGTTGGCCATGTAGTAGCGCACCGACGTACCCGGCAGCGCAAAGGACCCACCGATCGAAACGCGCGTTCCCCGGTCCGCAAAAATAGAACGGTTACGCGAGTCAAAACTCCACCCTAATGTCGTCTCGAACACACCAAAGCGAGAGCCGTAGAAATTGATCGTCGTGATCGTTCCGGTGTAATCCATCGTAGTGCCGGTGCGCAGGAAATTCGTGCCATTCGAACGGACCCAGTCCACCGCTTGTGTGGCCGAAGTGGAATCCGATGCAAGCAATTCATTCTGCGATGCGGAAATGCCGAAGCGCAAACCTTGGAACTCGGAAATCGGAATGCCGTACTCGAGCGCTGCGGTTAACCGCGTAGTCGAGAACTGCGACGCCTGCGACACGAACTGCGTTGTATTCATGTACGAGACAGAGAAAGTACGCGCAATGCCATCAATCGTCGTTGCCGGATTTGTATGCGACACGCTGAAGATTGTTGAGTACTTACCAGCGTTCGCTTCGACCGCAATGCGCTCGCCGCGACCCATGAAATTCGAATGAACGAAGTTGCCGTTCAGCATCATCTTTTGCGATGCCGAATAGCCAATGCCGCCGCCAAACTGGCCCGGAAGGCCTTCCTTAATGTCGTACTCCACGTCCACGAGATCTGACGTGCCCGGGACTGGCTTATTCGCAGATTCCACTTTCTCAATGTAAGGCAATCGTTGCAGACGCTGTTTAGAGCGATCAACGGCCTGATTGGAGAGCCAACTACCCTCTAACTGACGCATCTCTCCACGCAGCACTTCGTCGTTGATCGCCGTGACATTCTTAAAGTTGATGTGGCGGACGTAGGCTCGATTACCTGGATCGATAAAGAATGTAAGTGAAACGGTCTTTTTCTCGGGATCGGTGGTCGGAACCGGCTCGATCTTAGCGAATGAATACCCTTCGGCACCCAACCGATAGTTCATCAACTCTTGGGTGGCTGTGACGATCTTTTTGGAGTACGTCTGCCCAACCTGCACCAACAGAAGTTTCTTCAAATCCGCTTCGGGCACAACCATCGTGCCGGCGAGTTTGACCTCAGAGACTTTGTAAACGTCGCCTTCGTTCACATTGACGCTGATGAAGATATCGTCCTTCTCAGGCGCAATTTCAACTTGGGTCGACTCGATCTGGAAATTAGCGTAACCACGATCCATGTAATAGGAGCGGATTTTCTCAAGGTCGCCCTGCAAGGTTTCGCGCGAATAACGATCGTCTTGCTTGTACCAAGACAGCCAATTGGGCGTCTTCAGTTCAAGATTCTGCCGAATCTCTTTCTCCGTGAACTTCGTGTCACCGACAAAGTTGATCTCGCGGATTACCGCGCGTTTGCCTTCCTTGACCTCAACGGTGATCTTGACCTTGTTGCCAGGAACGTCCTCAACCTTCGTATCCACCTTCACCGCGTATTTGCCGCGCGAGTAATACTGGTCCGTGAGGTACTGGGTGACATCCTCCAGAACACTACGATCGAAAGTCTTGCCCGTCGCGAGGCCCACATTCTTGAGGCTCTTCTGCAGATCCTCGGTCTTGATGTCTTTGTTGCCCTTCAGCTCAAAGCTTTCGATCGACGGCCGCTCATGTACCGCGATCAGAAGCGTGTTGCTATCACGTCGCAATTCAACATCCCTGAAAAACCCCGTGGCGTAGAGGGCGCGCAGTGCCTCCTCCACTTTTTGATGGGTCATTCGGTCGCCGATCGCAACCGGTAGATAGTTGAAGACCGTGCCTTCAGCAATACGTTGCAGGCCCTCGACCTGTATGTCGCCGACCGTAAAGTCGGCGGACTCGGGTGGAAGGGTCTGGGCACGGGCGGCTGCAGCCCCCAATGTCAGGGCAACTGCCATCGAAACGGCGCGGACAAGCCGGGGTCGCATGCGAATCTTTGTCCTTGGTCTATTTGGGCGGCTAGCCGGGCCGCGACAGGTCATTGTAAACGGCCAGCACCGTCAAGAGGATCAGAATCGCAAATCCGGCCCGCTGGAGGATGCCCTGCGTACGGTCCGATAAGGAACCGCCCGTTACGGCTTCGAAGAGTTGATAAACCACTTGACCCCCATCGAGGAGCGGCAAGGGTAGCAAATTGAGAATGCCGAGGCCGATGCTAATGCCAGCCAGTAACGACAAAAAGGCAGGCCAACCCGCCAAAAGACTGAGGGCGGCGACTTTGGCGATGCCGAACGGTCCGGTGACATTCCGAGAAGAGGCCTTCCCGGTTACCATGTGCCGCACGAAATTACCGGTGATCGTGACGGTTTTCCAAAACAGTCGCCCGCCCGCCAAAAGCGCCTCCACGGGGCCGTACCGTTCAACGGTCTCGACACCGGCCGGCCAGACACCCTGCCCACCCGGCAGAATGCCGAGGCGGCCGATCAGTCGTCCGGGGGCGCTAGGGTCGGGCTCTCCCGCAACCGAAACGGGCAATTCGCGCTCCGCACCCGCCCGGCGAATCCGCAACGTGACGGGCTGCCCCGCCCGCGCAATGATCTGTGCGCGCAAACCACTAAAATTAGCCACGGCTCTTCCGTCTACCGAAAGAACCTCATCGCCGACCTGGAGGCCAGCCGCCTTAGCCGACGACGTCTCCGATAAGGCGCCGATGACGGCCGGATGGATGGGTTGCACGAAGGCGAACCCGAGTCGCATTTCCAGTTCACCCGGCTCGGTCAGCCCCAGCCGCTGCGCGCTAGGGATGGGCACGAGTACGACCGCCGGATCGCTCCCCCGTCGAACGTCATAACGAATCGCGCCGTTATCCAATACCGAAGAAATGGTTTCCATAACTGCATCATCCACGCCGCGGACCGCGTGACCACGCACTGCGACAATCTCATCACCCGAACGCAACCCAGCCGCGTCGGCCAATGAGCCAGCATGGATATCGGCAACGATCGCGCGGATACCGGGCACACCGTGCAAGTAAAGCGCCGAGTACGCCAGCCAAGCGAATAAAAAGTTGGCCCCAGCGCCAGCGAGAAGTACCGCGATGCGGTGAGGAATGGGGCGCCGGGTAAACGTGCGCGGTAGATCTTCGGGTGCGACGGGACCATCACGCTCATCGGCGAGGCGCACGTACCCTCCCAGCGGGATGGCCGACAGAACATACTCGACGCCGTCCCGCCCTACTCTGGAGGCGAGCGGCCGGCCGAAACCGATCGAGAAGCGCAGGACCTTGAAACCGAGACGCCGGGCCACCCAGAAGTGCCCGAACTCATGCACCGTCACCAGGACGCTGATGACCAATACGTACGCCAGAATTTCAAGCAATCCGTTAGCCAATCGGCCTCCCCTTATCCCGCGATTGCGGTCATCGCTGCTAGCCTTGCGGCCCGATCGGCAGCAAGGACATCGGCAAGACCCGTGATGGCCACGGACGCAATGCGCCCAAGTACTTGTTCAATGACCGCCGGAATACCCCCGAAGTTCAATCGGCCCTCGAGAAAAGCCTGAACGGCGACCTCATTCGCAGCATTCAGGACGGCTGGCGCCGTGCCACCGGCATGGCTCGCCGCTTCAGCCAACGCAAGACAGCGGAATTTGTCGCGATCTGGCGCCTCGAAGTGTAGGGCACCGAGCGTCAACATATTCAACGATTGTACACCGGACTCGATCCGATCTGGCCATCCGAGCGCATACGCGATGGGCGTGCGCATGTCCGGATGACCCAGCTGCGCCAAGGTTGACCCATCGGTGTACTCCACCAATGAATGCACAATACTTTCCGGATGCACCACTACTTCCACGGTACCCGGCGCCATGCCAAACAGTAACTGCGCCTCGATCAGTTCGAGGCCTTTATTCATCAGCGTTGCTGAATCGACCGAAATCTTCTGCCCCATGCGCCAACGGGGATGGGCAATGGCTTGCGCCGGCGTGACGGCGGCGAACTCCTCGGCAGGCAGACGCAGAAACGGACCGCCCGAGGCGGTCAACCAAATCCGGCGTACACCAGACCCGGCTAAACCGGGTCGTGTTCGCGGCAGGCACTGGAAGATCGCATTGTGCTCGCTGTCGATCGGCAAGAGTTCGGCACCGCTTGCCCGCACCGCATCCAACAACAACGGCCCGGACATGACCAGAGCTTCCTTGTTGGCCAGCAGTACGCGCCGACCGGCGCGGGCAGCCGCGAGGGTCGACGGCAACCCGGCGGCCCCGACAATGGCCGCCATCACGCAGTCAGCCCCTGCCACCGTCGCGGCCGTCTCCAGCGCCGCAACACCGGTCAACACCGTCGCGTGTACACCAGCAGCCTGTAAAGCGTTCTCAAGCGCCGACGCATGGGTGGGATCCACCAAAACGACCAGCTCGGGGCGATGCACAACCGCTTGTGCCAGTAAGCGCTGCCAGTCGCTACGCGCCGTCAGGGCGACCACGCGAAACAGGTCTGGATGGCGCGCAATTACGTCGAGCGTGCTGCGACCGATGCTTCCCGTCGAACCGAGAACGGATACGCCCTTACGGGCGGTCACTGCAGCAACCCCATCCAGCGCAATCCCAAGACGTAGAACGGCGCAGCAGCAGTCAGGCTGTCGATACGATCCAAAATACCGCCATGTCCAGGCAGGATAGTGCCGCTGTCCTTCAGTCCTGCGCCGCGCTTGAACAAACTCTCTGACAAATCCCCGACAATAGAGGCGACGAAAACCAAACTCGCCACGCCGATGAAGCCCGGTCGTGACCAACCGAACGCCGTGGCAAAACCGATCGCGACCAGACCTACGAGTAACGCGCCCCCGATCACGCCCTCCCACGTTTTGCCAGGACTGACCTGAGGGGCGAGTTTGAGACGCCCGAAACGACGGCCCGCGAAGTACGCCCCGATGTCCGCAGCAGCCACCAGCGCCAACAGCAGGATGAAAAAAAGATTTCCGTCGACCCGGAAGGGCCCGGCAAACAGCAACGCCACGGCCGTGACGGCTGGCAGCAGCGTCAGCCAGCCGGCGACGAGCGTCATCGCCACGGAGACCCGCTCGTGCGCAAAAAATGACAACCGAATACCCGCCACAATCCACCAAGCCGCGGCTACCCACATCAACTGGTAAGCGTTGGCAGCTCCAAGCCCCTGCGCCGTAGCCAACCCGATTAACAGCGTAGCGACAACATATCCAATGCGCACACCGAGCGCCGTGCAACCGGCAAACGCAGCCCATTCCCACGCTCCGGCCGCGAGCACGAAAGCCAGCACGCCGATACCCACCCGAGGTGGCAGTGAGAACAACACCGCTGCTATCAATAGAACGAGCACGACGGCGGTATAGATGCGCGTCCTCAGCATGCTGGCTCCCGCGGCGCAGGAACACCGCCAAATCGTCGCTCGCGCCCGGCATAGGCATCCATAGCCGCGCCGAAGTCACCGGCATCGAATTCAGGCCAAAGGCGTTCCGTAAACCATAGTTCTGAATAGGCCAGGCTCCACAGCAAGAAATTGCTAATTCGCTGCTCGCCACCGGTACGAATGAACAAGTCAGGATCTGGAATATCGCCCAAGGAAATCCGCTGACCGAGTGTGGACTCATTGATCTCGTCGATACTCAATCGCCCCGCCATCACGTCCAGCGCGAGCGTGCGCGCCGCTCTGGCAATATCCCAGCGACCACCGTAGGCCAAAGCGATCGTAAGACGCAGTTGCGCTGCAGGCACGCAGCGCGCCTCAGCAGCCTCGATGCGCTGGAGAATTGGCGTCCCTAGAGCGGAGCGGTCACCGATGAAACGCACTTCCACGGATTGGCGCGCAAGATCGTCTATTTCACGCTCGAGGGTCTCGATAAAAAGACTCATAAGGAAACCGACCTCCGTGACCGGCCGGCTCCAGTTCTCGCTCGAAAAAGCAAACAGAGTCAGGTAGGAAATCCCGCGTCGGCGGCATTCCTCGACACAGAGCCGGACGGGCTTGAGACCCGCTTTGTGGCCAGCCGAGCGCGGCAGGCCGCGACGCGAAGCCCACCGGCCATTGCCATCCATGATGATTGCCACGTGCCGCGGAACGGTCATGGCCGGTTCGGATCTCCTCACACGTGGAGGAGATCCTTCTCCTTATCGCCTAGCACCGCGTCAATCTCGGCGACGTATTTATCGGTCAGTTTTTGAACGTCATCCTGAGCGCGACGATCATCATCCTCGGAGACCAGCTTTTCCTTGAGCATTTCTTTCAAGTCCTGCATGACGTCTCGACGCACGTTACGCACAGCAACCCGAGCGCCTTCCGCCTCATGCTTGGCAGCTTTCACCAATTCTTTTCTGCGCTGTTCAGTCAACGCTGGCATTGGTAGTCGAATGACGCTACCCGCCGTATTCGGATTGAGACCGAGATCGGACTTCATGATGGCCTTCTCAATGATCGGAACCATCGATTTGTCCCACGGAGTCACGGTCAGGGTTCGTGCATCCTCGACGACGATATTGGCCACCTGGGAGAGTGGCATATCCGAACCGTAGTACTCGACCTTGAAATGTTCCAGCAACGCAATGCTGGCCCGGCCGGTACGCATCCGCTTGAACTCGGACTTCAGCGCCACAACGCACTTCGCCATGCGCTCCGCTGCATCTTTCTTGAGGTCATTGATCATGGCTACCCCTTCGCGGATCCGCGTCTAACTCAAGTATGCACAACCGTCCCGACATCCTCGCCGTTGACGATCCGCATCAGATCACCAGCGTTATGCAGATTAAAAACCTGCAGTGGGAGGTTGTTGTCGCGACACATAACGATCGCAGTCGCATCCATCACGTTCAATCGGTCCGCAAGGACCTTATCGAAGGAAATGCGTTGATAACGCACAGCCGACGGATAGATCATGGGATCCGCATCATAGATGCCGTTTACCTTGGTGGCCTTTAGCAACACCTCAGCACCGATCTCTATGCCGCGTAACGTGGCCGCAGAGTCGGTCGTAAAAAAGGGATTGCCGGTACCCGAAGCAAAGAGCACGACTCGGCCCTTCTCGAGGTGACGGATGGCACGACGACGAATGTAATCTTCACAAACTTCATGAATGCGCAGCGCCGACATGACGCGCGCGTAAGTACCGAGCGCTTCTAAAGCGTCCTGCATCGCGAGCGCATTCATCACAGTCGCGAGCATGCCCATGTGATCCCCGGTGACGCGGTCCATACCACGGCGGGCAAGACCCGCTCCCCGGAAAATGTTGCCGCCGCCAATGACGACGGCAACCTGAACACCTCGGCTCTGGACCTCGATGATCTCGCTAGCAAGCCTGCGCAGCACCTCAGGATCGATACCGTAATCTGCGTCACCAAGTAACGCTTCGCCGCTCAGTTTGAGCAGAATTCTCCGGTATCGCGGTGCTGGCGCGGGTTCTGTCACTTCTTTTCGCTGCTCTTTACGGTCGCCATGACCTCATCAGCAAAGTTTTCTTGCTTCTTCTCGATGCCGGCACCGACCTCGAGACGCACAAAGGTTTTCACCGTCGCGCCCGCTTGCTTGAGCAACTTTTCCACACTCGTATCCGGGTCCTTGACGAAAGGCTGACCCACCAATGTGATCTCAGCAAGGAACTTGCGAATGCGCCCTTCCACCATCTTTTCAACGATAGCGGCTGGCTTGCCCTCACCCAAGGCCTGCGCCACGAGAATCTCGCGCTCCTTGGCTAAGTGCTCAGCAGGCACAGACGTGGAATCAACGAAGGCCGGATTGATGGCAGCAACATGCATCGCAAGATCTCGCGCGAGCGACACGTCGCCCCCCTCGATTGCGACCACCGCGCCAATACGCATGCCGTGCAGGTAACTACCGAGCACGCCCGCGCTCGATATGCGTTCAAGACGGCGAACAGTGATGTTCTCACCGATCTTCGCGATCAGCACGCGACGCCGTTCTTCAAGCAGCACGCCGTCACTGCCAGCGTGCGCCAGAACCGCTTCGATCGAATCAGCGCCTGAACTCAGTGCGACTGCCGCGACCTGCTCACAGAAGGCCGTAAAGTCCGCCTCACGAGCCACAAAATCCGTCTCACAGTTCACTTCAACCAACACGCCTGACTTACCGTCGGCGCTACCGGCATAAACAATGCGGCCTTCCGCCGCAATGCGAGCGGCTTTCTTGTCAGCTTTCGCAAGACCCGACTTGCGCATGATTTCAGCGGCGGCCTCAAGATCGCCATTCGCCTCAACGAGTGCCTTCTTGCACTCCATCATGCCCGCGCCAGTACGCTCGCGAAGCTGCTTAACGCTATCTGCAGTGATATTCATCGTGTTCTCTTACTCGGCTGCCACGTCATCGGCCGCGTCATCGACGACCATCTCGGCAACGGCTTCTACCGCAGCTTCCGCAGCGACATCGCCCTCACCACCGGCTGGGCGGCGCGGCGCTGGGCCTTTCTTGCCACGGGTATTGGCGTTCGCGTTTTGCGCAGGACGACGGCGACCGGCTGCCTTGTTACGGCTCGGGTTACCTGCCTCATCGAGTTCAACGAAGTCGTCCTCGCCAGTCGGCACATCAGGCACCGCCGCACGCCCTTCTAGGACCGCGTCCGCAATGGCCGCCGCGTACAGATTGATGGCGCGCATTGCGTCGTCGTTACCAGGGATCACATAGTCGACGCCTAATGGAGAGCAATTGGTGTCCACAACGGCGATAACGGGGATTCCCAGCTTCTTCGCCTCTTGAATCGCGATCGACTCATGGCCGACATCGACGATGAACAGAACGTCTGGAAGCGAGTTCATGTTCTTGATGCCGCCGAGACTACGGTTCAACTTTTCCATTTCGCGGCGCATAACCTGCGCTTCTTTCTTGCCGCGGCGATCCAACGCCCCGGTGGTCGAAAGATCCTCAAGCTCCATGAGGCGCTTGATGGACTGACGAATGGTCTTAAAGTTCGTCAACATACCGCCCAGCCAACGCTGGTTGACATAAGGCATACCCGCGCGATCTGCTTCACGCTTCATCGCATCACGAGCCGACCGCTTGGTGCCTACGAAAAGAACGCGCCCACCGTCTGAGGCGAGCCGCTTCACGAAGCTCTCAGCCTCCGCGAACATCGGCTGGGTCTTTTCGAGGTTAATAATATGGATTTTATTGCGTTCGCCGAAGATATACGGGGCCATCTTCGGGTTCCAGAAGCGCGTTTGGTGGCCAAAATGGACACCGGCTTCCAACATCTGACGCATGGATACATTCGACATCGTGCTCAATCTCCCGGGTTATTTCCTCCGCGCACCCCGTCCGGTAGTCGCTCGGGGGCTCCACGAGGCTCGTGGAGCGGGCCGACCGACACCCGACCGTCCGGTTGGATCCGCCTTGCGGCAGGTCCGGTACGCGTGTGGATTTGATTGCGAAAAAACGCCGCGCTTTATACCATGCTAGCCCCGTGCAAACAATGGTTTAGGACATCCCTGCCATTGACCGTCACCCTGCCGAGCCTTTCGCACGACCGTGAGCCTAAAGACAACCGCCCAAGAGGACGCCATGCGCCTCGCCGGCCGACTGACTGCCGACGTGCTCGACATGATCGGCCCATACGTGGTCCCTGGCGTCAGCACCGACGAACTGGACCGTCGCTGTCATCAGTATATCGTGGAGGTGCAGAACGCGATTCCAGCCCCGCTGAACTACCACGGCTTCCCGAAATCCATCTGCACTTCAGTAAACCACGTCGTTTGTCACGGGATCCCCGGCGAAAAACGCCTTAAAATCGGCGATATCGTCAATATTGACGTCACCGTGATCAAAGACGGCTGGTTTGGCGATTCGAGCAGAATGTTCGTCGTCGGCCCCCCCACCGTGCAGGCCAAGCGCTTGATCGATACCTGCCGCCAGGCCCTCTGGCTTGGCATCGGTGTGGTGCGCCCCGGCGCGCAACTAGGCGATATTGGCCATCGGATCCAAACCTTCGTTGAAGCCCAGGGTTATTCCGTGGTCCGCGAATACTGTGGACACGGGATCGGACAAATTTTTCACGAAGATCCCCAGATCCTCCATTACGGCAAGGCCGGAACCGGGGCTGCGCTAGAAGTCGGCCAAACCTTCACCATCGAGCCGATGATCAATGCCGGCGCCCGGCACGTGCGCTTACTCGGAGACGGCTGGACGGTGGTGACCAAGGACCACTCCCTGTCAGCGCAATGGGAGCACACGCTGCTGGTGACCCCGACGGGCTGCGAAATTCTGACCCTTGGGGCAGATGAAACATCCCCTCTCACCAACATCGCCTAACCGTGAGCACCCGCATGCTCCCTGTAGGCGTCCCGACGTCGATTGCAGCTCTAGCCAGTCAATGGCCCATTTTGGCCGCTGCGACCGCGCGACTGGCTGAGATTACTCTGGCCGTGCCAGCGGAAGCCGTCAGCGCCTTCCGCGCAGTGATCGACAGTGGCGATGACGACCTCAAGGCGCGGTTCGTTGCCAACGAGCCCGTCGAGGATCTGGTGCGGGCCCGGGCGCGCCTGATCGACCTCGTCCTGACCCGAGCCTGGTCGCTACACCTCACCGGCCACACCCACGGACTGGCACTGTTGGCCGTGGGCGGCTACGGGCGTGGTGAACTGCATCCGTGCTCCGACATCGACGTCATGGCCTTACTACCCAAGAGCGAGGACACCCATTGGGAAAGCGCCCTCGAGCGCTTCCTCACGTTCCTCTGGGATATCGGCCTTGAGGTCGGCCACAGCACCCGCACGATAGACGAGTGCCAGAGCGAGAGTCTGGCGGATATTTCGGTCGCAACGACACTGCTCGAAGCGCGTCTGTTGGAGGGGCCGGAGCCTCTGTTCGCTGCCATGAAGCGAGCCCTCGCCCCCGATCGCGTCTGGAGCGCGGCCCAATTCTATGAAGCGAAGGTACGCGAGCAGAACCAGCGCCACCAACGGTTTCATGACACGGCATACAACCTAGAGCCCAACGTCAAAGCCAGTCCCGGTGGCCTGCGTGACATCCAGACCATCGCCTGGGTCGCGAAGCGGCATTTTGGCGCTGAGACTCTTGACGAACTCGTCAAACATGGTTTTTTAACTGAAACAGAACTGCGCAAGCTCAAGGCAGCTCAGAGCTTTCTTTGGAAAATCCGCTTCGCTCTACATATTCTCAATGGGCGCCGCGAAGATCGTTTGCTGTTTGATCACCAGATCAAGATTGCTGTGCAATTTGGCTATGAAGATGCCACCTATACACTGGCCGTAGAGCAGTTAATGCAACGCTATTACCGGACTGCAATGGACATCTCGTTGCTCAACGAAATGCTGTTGCAACTGTTTAGCGAGGCGATCCTAAATCCCGCGCCCGCAACGCCGGTTCCGATCAACCCAAGGTTCCAGTCACGCAATGACTACCTTGAGGTGACTAACGAGGAAGTTTTCCTGCGCCAACCATCGGCGATCCTCGAAATGTTCCAACTGTTATGCCAAAACACGGAGCTGAAAGGCGTGCGCGCTGCAACGATTCGCAGCCTGCAACAGAACCTGCTTATCGTAGACGAAGAGTTTCGTCAGAACCCGCGCCATCACCGACTCTTCATCGATATTTTACGTGAGCCTCAAGGCGTCTCCAGAGCGCTACGCCGCATGAATCTTTATGGCGTCTTAGGTCGCTATATTCCGGCATTCGGTCGCGTCGTCGGGCGTATGCAATACGACCTCTTCCATGCCTATACGGTCGATGCGCACACGCTATTCGTGTTGCGCAACCTGCGTCGCCTATCTCAGAGCCGATTCGATCACGAGTTACCCAAACTCTCCGCGGTATTCCGTTCCTTACCGCGCCCTGAGCTGGCCTATCTTGCTGCTCTTTTTCATGATATCGCCAAGGGCCGCGGCGGTGACCATTCTGAACTCGGCGCAGTCGACGCAGAGGCCTTCTGCCTCGAGCAAGGCCTAACCCGGTACGATGCACGCTTGGTGGCATGGCTCGTACGCCATCATCTCCTGTTATCGGTCACCGCACAAAAGAAGGACATCACCGATCCGGAGGTCGTGAATGAATTTGCACGCCGCGTGGGCGACAGCACCCATTTAGACTATCTCTACGTCCTCACCGTCGCTGATGTGCGTGGCACCAATCCAAAGCTATGGAACGCTTGGAAGGCTTCCTTATTCGAGGCCTTCTTTGAGCGCACGCAGCGGGCGCTTCGCCGTGGCTTGGAGAGCCCTCTCGGGGAAGCGGAACTGATTGCCGAGGCGCAATTGGAAGCCCGCGAAATTCTCGCCCATGATGGCGTACCGACACCCGAGATTAATCGCGTCTGGAAAGACCTGACGGGCGCGTACTTTCTGCGCCATACGGCCGAAGAAATCGCCTGGCACACGTCATTGCTAGCCGGTCGTGACCCCTTCGACGAAGAACCCATCGTCGCCGTGCGACAAGAGACCGGCCGCGGCGGCACTGCCATCTTCAGTTACACCCACCGCCGTATCAATAGCTTCGCGCGAGCGACCGGCGTGTTGGACCAGATGGGGCTCACTATTCTCGACGCCCGCATCACCCCGACGACGAACGCGTTCACAATCGACACCTTCCTTGTACTCGAAGACACTGGGGGCGCGATCCACGACCGCACCCGCGTGCATGCGATCGAACAGGGCCTGTATCGTGCGCTGCGCTTAGACGTCGGGTCCTCGTATACGGTCACCCGTCGCGCCCCCCGTCAGGTGCGGATGTTCTCGACCCCGACCCAAATCGTCTGGGGCGACGATGACCGCAACCACCGCACCGTGCTCGAACTGGTGGCAGCCGACCGCCCCGGCCTGTTGTGCGAACTGGGCAAGGTCTTCATGGCCGAGAAGGTACAACTACTGGCGGCGCGCATCGTGACTGTTGGCGAACGAGCCGAAGACGTGTTCTATGTCGCAGATGGTGATGGACACCCGCTAGACCTTCCAGCACGGCAACGGCTTGCCGCAGCGCTGAAAGCCACGCTCGATCACCGGAATTGAAATGCAGTCCCGCCTTGCAACGCTCCAGCCCTATCCTTTCGAACGTCTCTCACGCCTACATGCGGGCCTGACACCGCCGCAGCACCTCGACCAAATTCCACTCTCCATCGGCGAACCAAAGCACACTCCGCCCGGCTTCGTGCTTGAGGCCCTAGTCAACGCACTAGGCGATCTGGGCACCTATCCGTCCACCGGCGGACTGCCCGCGTTCCGCAGCGCTGTTGCCCGCTGGCTGGATCGCCGTTTCCAGTTGGGCGGCGCAATCGATCCCGAGCGCATGGTCTTGCCGGTCAATGGCACCCGCGAGGCCCTGTTTTCCTTCGCTCAGTGCCTAATCGAGCCGTCCGATGACGCCCTCGTGGCCATGCCAAACCCGTTCTACCAAATCTATGAAGGCGCGGCGCTACTCGCTGGAGCGACCCCCTACTTTTTAGATACCACCGCAAGCACCGGTTTTTTGCCAGACCTCGCCGCCGTCCCGGCCAAGGTGTGGCAACGCTGCCGGCTGTTGTACCTATGCTCGCCAGGCAACCCCACCGGGACGGTCGCTGACGAACGGTATCTTGCCCAGGCACTCGCCCTCGCCGACCGCTACGACTTCGTGATTGCGGCCGATGAGTGCTACGCAGATATATACCGCAACGAAGCCGCTCCACCGGCCGGCCTTCTCGGCGCATGCCGCCGCCTCGGGCGCAGTTTCGAACAGGTCCTCGTATTTCATAGCCTTTCGAAACGCTCCAGCCTGCCTGGATTGCGCTCCGGCTTCGTGGCCGGTGACCCTGTCCTGCTGGAACGCTTTCGCCTCTACCGGACTTATCACGGGTGCGCCCTGCCAGTACACGTCCAAAAGGCCAGCATTGCGGCTTGGGAGGACGATGCACATGCAGTGGACAATCGCGCGTTGTATCGCGAGAAATTCGCTGCGGTCCTACCGATTCTCACGCCTGTTCTCAACGTCACTGCGCCTGAAGCGAGTTTCTATCTCTGGCCGGATGTCGGTGGCAATGATGAAGTTTTTGCGCGCGACTTATACGCGACACAAAACGTTATCGTCCTGCCCGGCAGCTACCTGGGTCGAGATGCAGGACACGGCAATCCTGGGGCCGGCCGCGTCCGTATTTCACTGGTTGCCTCGTTGGATCGCTGCATCGAAGCCGCTAACCGTATCCGCCGTTTCATCGAATCGAGAACATCATGACGAGTGCACTACAAGAAACCATTGACAGCTATTGGGACCGCAGAGCCGACATCTCTCCAGGCAATGTACCCGTGGAACTCCTGCACGCCACGGAGACCGTCATCGAATTGTTAGACCAAGGCACCGCGCGCGTGGCCAGCCGCGCCGCAAACGGGCACTGGACCGTACACGAATGGCTCAAGAAGTCCGTACTGCTCTACTTTCGCACCCATGACAACGTGGTGATGGGCGATAGTCCGACGCGTTGGTTCGATAAAGTGCCGCTCAAATATGCTGACCAGGACAACAGCGCCTTGCGTGCAGGCGGCGTCCGGGTGGTGCCTCCCGCCGTAGCCCGTCGCGGCGCCTACATCGCCCCAGGCGTCGTGCTAATGCCGAGCTATGTGAATATCGGGGCATACGTCGACAGCGGCACTATGGTGGACACTTGGGCGACGGTCGGTTCCTGCGCCCAGATCGGGAAAAACGTGCACCTCTCGGGCGGCGTCGGCATTGGCGGCGTATTGGAGCCGTTACAGGCTAGCCCAACCATCATTGAGGATCATTGCTTTATCGGCGCCCGATCAGAAATCGTCGAAGGGGTGATCGTGGAAACGGGCGCCGTGATCTCCATGGGCGTCTACATCGGCGCGAGCACGAAGATCTATGACCGCGAAACGGGGGTGGTGTCCTATGGACGCGTCCCCGCTGGCGCTGTTGTCGTTCCAGGCAATCTACCATCGCAGGACGGCAAGTACTCGCTGTACGCGGCGGTCATCGTCAAGAAAGTGGATGCCCAAACGCGCGCCAAAACGTCCATCAATGAGTTGCTGAGAGATTAAGAGGCGACCCGTAGCCGGCATGGGCCACTAGGCAATTTCCCACTGGCTTAGCCGAAGCGGCCAGTGATGTAGTCCTCAGTCAGTCGATGACGTGGATTCGTGAAAATCTGCTCTGTCGGTCCGACCTCAATGAGATCGCCTAGATGAAAGTAAGCCGTGCGCTGCGAAACCCGCGCGGCCTGCTGCATATTATGGGTGACGATCACAATCGCGTAATTTTCGCGCAACTCGTCGATTAGATCTTCCACCTTCGCGGTCGCAATAGGGTCCAGTGCCGAACAGGGCTCGTCCATCAGAATCACTTCCGGATCTACAGCAATGGCCCGCGCAATGCATAGCCGCTGCTGCTGACCACCCGAGAGCCCCGTGCCGGGATTATCGAGACGGTCTTTGACTTCTTCCCAAAGACCCGCCTTGCGCAAAGACAATTGCACGATCTCGTCCAGATCCGCGCGATTGCCTGCCAACCCGTGAATCTTCGGCCCGTAAGCGACGTTCTCGTAGATGGACTTCGGGAACGGATTGGGCTTCTGAAACACCATACCGACACGCGCGCGCAATTGCACAATATCCTGGGAGCGATCGTAAATGTCACTGCCGTCTAGCCGGATTGAGCCGCTGACCTTGGCATTCGCAATCGTATCGTTCATACGATTTAGGCAACGAAGAAACGTCGACTTTCCACAGCCCGAAGGACCGATAAAAGCGATCACCGCATTTTTGGCAACATCAATACTCACATCCTTGATCGCCTGTTTCTCGCCATAGTGCACGTTCACATGCCGCGCACTGATCACCGGCGAGTCGACCGTTACCTGCCCGACCGTCTTCGTCTCGATTGCTTCTCCCGGCAGCGACTGATCGCCTTCATTGAAGACAAGACCGCGGGAAATATTTACCACATGTTGGTGCTTTTCGATGGTCATCAAACTACTTCCCTGCGCCGCTACCAGCGCCGCTCGAATCGGTTACGCAGAATGACTGCAACGGCATTCATCAGCAACAGAAAGCCCAGCAATACCATAATGGCGCCGGAGGTCCGCTCGACAAAGGCCCGTTCCGGGCTCTGTGCCCACAGATAGATCTGCACCGGCAACACCGTTGATGGGTCCGACAGTCCGTGCGGAACATCCACAATGAAGGCCACCATGCCAATCATGAGTAATGGCGCACTTTCGCCCAGCGCACGGGCCATACCGATGATGGTTCCGGTCAGTACGCCCGGCAATGCCAGCGGCAGTACGTGATGCAACACCATCTGCATCGGTGAGGCGCCCATCCCAAAGGCGGCTTCACGAATCGATGGTGGAACCGCCTTCAGCGAGGCGCGGCCGGTAATGATAATCGTCGGTAGCGTCATCAGCGAGAGCACCAGGCCACCCACCAAGGGCACTGAACGCGGCAAGCCGAAGAACTGAATGAACATCGCCAAACCCAACAGTCCAAACACAATGGACGGCACCGCTGCCAAATTATTGATATTGACTTCAATAATGTCGGTCCAGACATTCTTCGGCGCAAACTCTTCCAAATACACGGCGGCGGCAACGCCGATCGGGAAACTCAATAGCAATGCCATGAACAGGGTCAGCGCGCTGCCCGCCAGAGCGCCCGCCACACCGGCCTGCTCCGGTTCACGCGAATCTCCGGCCGTAAAGAACGCCTTATTGAAGCGAATCTGCACACGGTGCGCCGTTTGGAGAGCGTCGACCCAAGCGATTTCTTCATCACTGATAGGCCGGGCAGACTCGGGTAAATTACGGTCAATCTGCCCTTTAACAAACATGTCTATGTGACCGTGCGCCAACAACCAGACCCGTTCGTGCCCACCGATCAATGCCGGATTGGCTAGAACTCGATCCCGCAACACTTGTTCGGCGGAATTACTGACCGTTCCATACAGATGGCGCAACGACGTGCGTCCCTCGAACTGGGGAAATTCAGCGCGCAACGAGGCTCTAAGCACGGCTTGGTAGTCTGCGGCTTGTAGCGTTTCCGCCAGCCGCGATCCTGCCGGATCAATCAACTCAGGCGAATACACAACATCCACAGCAACATACGTCTGCTCAAAGGCCGTGTAGCCCTTTGAAATGATCGAGGTGAACAGAAACGCGACAAACAGCAGACCGACTGCAACGGCGAACACGCCATAGGCCCGGAAGCGCATCTCCGCCGCATACCGCCTACGCAGCGAGGCTGCCACTCGCTGTTGAGTGGTCTGTTGGTGCCCGGCAGACTCAGTCATATTGCTCTCGGTACTTACGCACGACCTTCAATGCGATAACGTTCAGTACCAGCGTCGCAAAGAAGAGAACCAGGCCTAGTGCAAATGCGGCCAGCGTCTTCGGGCTATCGAACTCCGAATCGCCCACCAGCAGCGTGGCGATCTGCACGGTCACGGTCGTGACGGCCTGAAACGGATTCGCCGTCAGATTTGCCGACAGGCCGGCCGCCATCACCACAATCATCGTCTCACCGATCGCCCGCGAGGCGGCGAGCAGTACGCCGCCAACGATACCCGGTAGGGCCGCCGGCAAAACCACATTACGGATCGTTTCCGAACGCGTGGCGCCGAGCGCATAAGCCCCATCCCGCAAGGACTGCGGCACCGCCGTAATCATGTCGTCGGCGATAGACGAGATGAAGGGGATGATCATGACGCCCATCACTAAACCTGCCGATAAAGCACTCTCGGATGCGACCGTAAGTCCGACGCTCACGCCAAAATCACGCAGGAGCGGACCGACCGTCAGTGCAGCGAAAAACCCATACACGACCGTCGGGATTCCAGCGAGAATCTCCAGTAAAGGCTTTATCACCGTGCGCACGCTCCGGACTGCGTACTCCGCAAGAAAAATTGCGGAAAATAAGCCCACTGGAACGGACACCACCAGAGCAATCAAGGCAATCAACAGCGTTCCGGCAAAAAGCGGCACCGCACCAAATGCGCCGGACGAACCGACTTGGTCGTCGCGCATCGCCATCTGCGGACTCCAGGTGGTGCCAAACAGAAAATCGATAGGGGAAACAAAATGAAAAAAGTGAATCGCCTCGTACAGTACGGACGCCAAGATGCCGACCGTCGTCAACACGGCGATCCCTGAGCTCGCCAACAAGGCCCACTCGGCCATTTTTTCGACGCGATTGCGCGCGCGCAAATCGCTGCGCACCGTGCGCAAGGCAAGAACGCCAACGATGATTGCCACCGATAGCGCCAACAAACCGCCTGCTACCGCGCTTTGCGCATTCAACTGCTGCCAGTGATGCGCTGCGGCAACGATTTCCGGCCGCACCGTATCCATGGGAATGGCGCCAGCAACGACGTTGCGCAGATCGTTCAGTAACAGCCCCGCTTGATCAGCCGGCAAGTTCTGGAACGCGAGTGGCATTTGGGCCAGCACCATGCCGATAACGACGCGGTCACCGAATAGGTGCCACACGCCCAACACCGCCAGTGCTGGCAGCGCGCACCACAGCGCTACATACATGCCGTAGTACGCAGGGAGGGAATGCAGATTGCGAATGCCCCGCGTTCCGCCGACCAGTGAGATCGCGCGGTGCTTAGCCCATTGAAAGGCGATGCTCGCGAGCAGCAGAATAACGACAATCATCGTGGAGCTCTGCATGATCGCCCGGGTTTAATTCGAGTGGTTCCAGTGCGGCGCCAGCAACCCAACGAGGGCACACCTGCGCCGCAATATATTATCCCAGTGAATTGTGACATTTTTGTTTCAACTTCGCGGGATCCATAATAATCAATGAGTTAGAATGCATTCTCGATGCTCGGTCGGACGAGCACTGGGCCCAATTTCTTCCTGCTTGCCCCAGGATGCCGTGCGCCGTATAAATGCGCGCGCACCGGGAGCCCTTATGACGACGACCATTGAATTGACCCTCGACCTCATTCGCCGTGTCTCAATCAGCCCGGAGGATGCCGGCTGCCAGTCGTTAATGATCGAGCGCCTAGAACGCCTAGGCTTCACGGTCCACAGACTCCCTTTCGGGCCGGTTGAGAATTTTTGGGCCACCCGTGGTCCAGCAGACGCACCGACACTGTGTTTTGCAGGCCATACCGACGTCGTGCCCACGGGCCCACACGAGGCATGGTCCTCGCCGCCCTTTGAGCCCACGATCCGGGACGGCATCCTCTATGGCCGGGGTGCAGCAGATATGAAAAGCGCGCTCGCCGCCATGCTCACGGCCACCGAGGCGTTCGTCTCACAACGGCCCCACCATGCTGTCCGCCTCGCCTATCTCATCACCAGTGATGAAGAGGGACCTGCGACCGACGGTACGCAAAAAGTCGTCGCCCACCTAATGGCACTAGGCGAACGAATCGACTGGTGCGTCATCGGCGAACCCACCAGCGACGCGCAGTTAGGTGACACCGTTAAGATTGGCCGCAGGGGCTCACTGAGCGGAATCCTCACCGTTCACGGCATCCAAGGCCATATCGCCTATCCACATCTCGCCGACAACCCGGTACATCGCTTTGCACCCGCCCTCGCCGAGTTGTGCGCCCACCACTGGGACAACGGAAACGCTCACTTCCAACCAACGTCGTTTCAAGTAGCGCAAATCCACGCGGGAACCGGCGTGAATGTCATTCCAGGAGAATTGCAGGTCCGCTTTAACTTCCGCTTTTGCCCCGTGCAAACCGTCGAAAGCCTCCAAACCCGCACAACTGCCCTACTAGACCGCCACCAACTCCCGTACACGCTGGATTGGAAGATCTCGGGCCTACCGTTCTATACCCAACCCGGGCGCCTTACCGAGGCGGTCATAGACGCCATACAGACGGTAAAGGCTCGCACGCCGCAGTTATCCACATCCGGCGGCACTTCAGACGGGCGATTCATCGCCCCGATGGGCGCAGAAGTAGTCGAAATAGGCGTCATCAACGCATCGATCCACAAGATCGACGAGCAGGTACGGGTCGAAGACATCGATGCCCTAGCCGCCATCTACCACCGATTGATGGAAACCTTGGACGGCTCAGGCCCTTAAGGCCGGCCGCGCGACCGCCGCAGCGACCAGTTGGCCCAAAAGCCACCGAGCCCTAAGCCCGAGGCGGCAAGGCCCAACCAGCCGGGGATCGAAATCCCGAACAGCGACCAACCGATCTCCTGGCAATCCCCGCCCCCGTTGATGATGCGCATGACCACCTCGTTGACGGGGAACAGATCGAGCATCGTCCAAAAATCAGCGCCACAAGACGACAGACTGCCTAGCGGTTGCATCTGCATCCACACATGACGTCCAGCCAGCGCAACGAGTGCCGCAGCCGCGACAAGAATCAGTACGGCGTAGCACCGTGCAACCCATCGCCCAGCGTCATGTGCAGCCGCGATCAAAAATACTAACCCAAGCAAAATCGTGGCTGCGCGCTGCAACATGCACATGTTGCAGGGATTAAGTTTCACCACATACTGGAAAAACAAGGCCACTGCCATCAGACCGACCACCGCCAGCAGGCCGAGCAGATTGGCGGTACGCCGCGCCAATGTCACTGACCCAACTCCGAAGCACCTATGCGCCGGCTGACCTCCTCAAGCGAGGTATGACGAATGTCCT
>CAIVRI010000006.1 GCA_903908265.1 uncultured Pseudomonadota bacterium | reverse complement strand
TGCAGCCGTTCTCCGCCACGTACAGGATCGCGTTGACGACTTGGAGGTTGCTGAGCGAGACGTTGCCGCGCTGTACCGGCAGAAACGCCTCGATCCGACTGAACTGCTCTGCGCTGATTTCCATGTCGCATAGCATATCACATAGTGTTAACAGGCCCTAGCCGAAATTGGCTTCCACGAGCGTAGCTTCGTGACTTTATCGGGCGACCCGCACTACGGATGGGTATTGGATCGAGATGACGGGCTCACAATTCTACTTTCGGATAACGATTGCTGTCCGATCGTGCCACGTAACTTTATGATCCACTATTTCGACGTACGCCCGAGCGTTCCTCGCCTTTTGCTGTCTGAGGATGTTGCGTTTTTCGAGGGGATAAGACGAGCGCAACTCATGGCGTCAATCGACTTACTCCCGAAGTGAACATTCGGAATTGGCGCTTTTAGCAACCTTCGCGCCACTTTCCTTGTGACGGGTAGCGCCCCGAACGGGTTCCTGATATTTATGCGGGCGTTCCCTGGGGTGCCTGCGTCTGCCCTTCGTGGATATCTATCCCCCGGCTACTCGGCGCAAAGTCGACGGGTGCCTTCGAATCTCAAGCTCTTAAGGTGGCCAATGACTGACAGCGAAGGAAAGGCCGCGGGTGTGATGTCGGCCGTAGCATTAGCGGCGCTATTGGCCTACCACTTCAGTGACGTAATCCACGCTCGCGTCACAACTCACTACTTGAGCTGCAAGACGATGCAAGGCTCCGAATGTCAGTCCGGTTGGCGCAGGTCAGGCGAGATCGAGCATCGCGCGAGCGTCGATCAACAATTCGTGATCCGCTCCACTGATGGCACGCCAGAATCGGACCACTTGCCGCCGTTAGTCAGGCTCTCGGGCTGCGTGGTGCTCGATCGATTGAATTGGACTTGCGACGCCGGACCGGAACAGAGAGTGTCCATGCGCGATGGAGCGAAGTCATACTCACCAGCGGGCTCGCCAAACATCCGGCAATTTGGCATTTTCCGCTATGAAGCGAATGAACTTCTAGAAAAGTACGGTATGAACTGAAGCTTGTTTCGTTCGCGGTCACTACAGAAGCAGCAGCGTGGGCGGAACTGCACCAAAGCCGCGGCGCCGTGCCCCTGATCTACCGGACCCTTCAAGTCGAGCTTGCCTAAGCGCCCGCAGCCTGGGCACCAGGTGAAGTCATGCTGAGTCGCTGGAGGGCATGTTGCCCATCGCATCGTCGACAGCAAGAGGGTACAGTTATTGCACATCGGGTGTGCCGTGAGTCTGCTCTCGCCTGACTCCGTTCCTGCGGTGATGCTCCCTTGCGGGGTGGCGCTTATGGGGTACCCGCTGCCGCCGGAGGAATAGGCGGCCCTCGGCTGCGTTCAGCCAAAGGCACGTGGGTGTCTGCGGATTCCACGGCATGTCGGGCCACGATTCCACGTGATGTCGGGCCGGTATTCCACGGCATGCCGGGCCACCGTTCCACGGTAAGCCGGGCCGGTTAAGGGTCGGCAGGACAACCCGTTACCGTGACCTCTTCGGGATGTTCCCGGGGGAGGTCGACGGTGGCGCAAGCGAGGTTGTCCGTGCGCAAGATCAGGGAGGTGCTGCGGCTCAAGGCCGAGGCACGTCTGAGTGACCGGCAGATCGCGGCCGTGCTGGGCTCGGCGCGCTCGACCGTGCAGGAGTGCCTGCGCCGGGCCCGTTCGGCCGGGGTCGGCTGGCCGTTGCCAGCGGACTGTGACGAGGCGGCACTGACGGCGCGGCTGTATCCGCAGACGCCGACTGCGCCGCGGTATCCGACGCCGGACTTCCCGACGATCCACGCCGAGCTTGCGCAGAAGGGCGTGACCCGGATGCTGCTGTGGCAGGAGTACAAGGCCCGTCATCCGGACGGCTGCCAGTACAGCGCGTTCTGCCGCGACTACGACGCCTGGCTCGGCGAGCAGGACCCGGTGATGCGCTTCGAGCACACGCCGGGCGACAAGCTGTACGTCGACTACGCCGGCAAGACGATGGCGATCGTCGACCGCCAGACCGGCGAGGTGCAGGTCGTACAGATCTTCGTCGCGGCGTTCGGCGCGAGCCACTACACGTACGTCGAGGCGAGCCTGACGCAGACGGTGGCCGACTGGCTCGGCGCGCACGTCCATGCGCTTGAGTACTTCGGTGGCGTGCCGCGCGCGATCGTGCCGGATAACCTCAAGAGCGGCGTCCGCCGCGCTTGCCGGTACGAGCCGGACCTCAACCCGAGCTACCAGGACTTCGCCGAGCACTACGGGGTGGCCGTGATCCCGGCCCGGGTCCGTAAGCCACGCGACAAGGCCAAGGTCGAGGTCGCCGTGCAGGGCATCGAGCGCTGGATCATGGCGCCGTTGCGCCACCAGACGTTCTTCAGCCTCGGCGAGCTCAACGTGGCGCTCCGGGCCCAGCTCGAGCAGTACAACGACCGGCGACTGTCCCGGGAGGATGGCACCCGACGCAGTCGGTTCCTGGCGCTCGACCGGCCCGCGCTGTCGCCGCTGCCGTTGCAGCGCTACGAGTACGCGACCTGGCGCAAGGCCAAGGTGCATCTGGACTACCACGTCGAGGTCGAGCGGCATTACTACTCGGTGCCGTACCGGCTGATCGGCAAGACGGTCGATCTGCGGATCACGATCCGGATGATCGAGGTCTATCACCGCGGCAAGGCTGTTGCGCCGCATCAGCGCAACGCCTCTCCCCGGCGGTTCATCACTGATCCGAGCCACCGGCCGGCCCGGCATCAGGCGGTCATTGAGCTCAACCACGGCCGGCTCCTGGAACGCGCCGAAGCGATCGGGCCTGCGACCGCCACGGTCCTGCGCGATCTGCTCGAGATCCTCGACGATCGCTACGACCGCCGCTCGACGCTGATCACGAGCCAGATCCCGATCGAGAAGTGGCATGCCTACCTCGAGGATCCGACCATCGCGGACGCCATCCTCGATCGGCTGATCCACAACAGCCATCGCATCGCACTCAAAGGCGAGTCCATGCGCAAGCAAAGAACGACAGCGTCTGCTACGCAGACGCCTAAAGGCCATTGACGAAAAGCAGATCCTGAACGAGAGTAATCACGTCCTGTCGACCCAGCCCGGCATCACATGGAATGGTGGCCCGGCATCCGGTGGAACGACCGGCCGATCAGCGTGGAATCCGCAGCCTTCGCCGCGACCTACACCTTTCTCGCGATCAATGGCTGGCCGATATCGTCTAATCCGGACGCGACCTACCGCTTCATGTTCGGCATTTACGAGCGACAGAACTTCAATTTCGAGGCACTAGTTGCCTGGTTGCGCCTTAACACTCGGCCCGCTCTATAGGGCATTCGAGCTGTCCTGATGCCGTCGCGATACGGTTCGCTTATTCGCCATTCGCGACGCGTCCTTCGCCGCAGCCTGCGCGAATCGCGATACGGCCTCCAGTTATCGTACAAGCCGAGCGCATTGGGGTAGGTCCAACCTGGCAGCTGACCGACAGGTCAACGAGGCGTCTTTAGATTCTTGGCGCAACCGCCATAGAGCTTCTCTGCCATCTCGTCCAGCTCCTGAAAGGTCGGTATGCGGTCGTGTGCTGGCCCCGTTGAGGCGTCCAATGCGCACTGGCAAAGCGCCGTACTGTTCGCCTCACCCTGAACCCGATACTTCGCGGGAGCCGGTCCGTGGGGGCAGCCCTCCATAAAGGTCCGCTCATACGACTTCATTACGTCCGGCGGCAGAGGAGGATCGAACTTCGGGCGTGGCGGGATCGTATTGGGCGAATATCCCTTGCTGGAAGCGTCCGCCTTTGGGAGCGGAAGTGAGGTGAACCCAAACACCTTGTCGCACGCAAATAGAGGGGCCATGGCGCGGCTAAGCGCCGCATCGTCAGCGCTGGCGATGGCTGTGGAGACGTCCGCCGCCATTTGAGCGGCGATGCGTTTGGATGTCTGGAGGTCCTCGAGCTGAGCTGCGTCGATCTGAGCCCCATCTGAACGCAGCCTCAGCATGAGCGGCCGCACATTCCCGAGTCTCGCGGACACGTAGTATGCCAACGGCCCGTGCGTGGCTGGCCCGAGCCACGGGAGCCCCCAGGGCCGAGTAGGTGCTGTAACAGCGGGCGATCTCCACGGACGTCGCCGCGTTCAAAGGACCGCCCAGGAAGATGGACGGCAGCCCGAATGCGAAAATCCAACCACATTGAACTGACGGTCCGGAATTGGCCATTGCTCACCTGAATTGCAGGATGAATCTCGGGGCGGTTGACGATGGAGGGGCTGGTCTATTGGGCTGCAAACTCCGCACGCCAAGCGCCTTCAGCCTCGTGCAGGATACTGCCGCCGCGGGTCACGCAGAAACTCTCCTTGCGATCGGGCGTGTGCAGCAGCCGCACGCAGCCGGCAGGCAGTTCCTGTGTGCGCGCCCACCGATGGCCGGCAGCGTCGTAGGCATAGCGCTCGAGCGATACCGTGAATGTGCCGGGGATGGCCCTATCCGCGAGACCCGTCTGATCATCGAAATAGACGTCGGTGATGATCAGCGAGGGCGCCTCGCGCTTGGTCCAGGTGGCGCCAAGATCGTTCGACACGACCACCTTCGAGAACAAGCCCATCGCCAGGTACGCGGTCATGGTTCCGGTCATTGGCGCGATCGAGAAGCTGTGGAAGTTGATCGGAATCGGCAGCGTGGACCACTCGCCGGTTCCGAGATCCATGCGCAGCAGTTCCTTTGCCGTGCCGAGGTAGTAGTAGGTTCCATG
This sequence comes from uncultured Pseudomonadota bacterium, assembly GCA_903908265.1. GTDB lineage: Bacteria > Pseudomonadota > Gammaproteobacteria > Steroidobacterales > Steroidobacteraceae > CAIKZZ01. Next base: position 2,182 of record CAIVRI010000006.1, on the reverse strand, counting down.
AGTTTGAGGTGTAGGCCCCCGCCAGAAGCTGGTCGCCGCGGGCCCGGCGAGCTCGGCCTTCCTGACGACGCTGAAATCGCTGAAGTCGTCTCCCTTGGACGCGTAAACCGTCAGACCGTCCGGCACCGTCTGCTTCGCCAATTCATTCCATTTGTCACCGTGCAGCGTGACGACTAGCCAGCTGCCACGCGCGTGGACGATGCTGACCACCGGATCGTGGCCTTCGAAGGTCTGTACGGAGTGCCAGTGTTGGCCCCCATCGTCGCTGGCGCGCACGCGCCCGTCCGCCGCGCCCGCATAGATGGACGAGGCACTCCAAGCGACGGCCGTGGTTGCCTCCCAGGTCCCGGTGTCGAAACTGGACCAAGCGCCGTTTGCGCCGCGAACGCGGACCTGCCCGAAGCCCGCACAGAAATAGAGTCGCGACTGGTCATCGGCAGCCGGGATCGGGCACAACGGGGGCATTGCAGATTTCGCGAGTGTGACGAATTCGTCGATGGAGGTTGCGGTGCGCAGCTGCTCGTTGAGTGGCGGCTTGTTGGCCCGACGGTCGTACTCGAGAATGAGATCTGCGACCAGTCCAAGAGCAGTCGGGCCAGACGATGACATATCCATTGGCCTTGGGACGACCTTTGGATTCCACTCGATTGGCATCGTCGAGGAGAGATCAGCCCTGAACTCGTCGACGGCATCGGTCACCCGGTCGGGGGTGTCGCTGCGATGAATCGGAAGCATGACGAATTGATTCGCGCCGATCGCCACCGGGATCAGGGTGCCGAGGTTGGTGATGTGGCCGGCTTCCACCTGGAACGGAGGATACTCGCCCCAATCGTGCGATCCCCAGGACACGATCTTGTATTCGCCGGCAGGGAGCCAAAGACCATAGGCGGTCGAGCCCGCATCCTTGCGGGGCGCGAGGATATAGCTGCGCCGGTCGGCGACCGGCTGGACCTTCAGGTCGACATCGCGATCATTGCTGAGGAACAGGTTCGTCGTGGCCCCGACATGCTGGGGCTCGCTGACGTACACGTACCCGTGCGTCCGAACGAGTTCCGCAATGGGCGGCAAGGTGGGCGCGGTGCCTGCCATGACGGGGGCGGCCAGCGCTAGAACGACGAAGAAGAAAATGACGAAAACAACTGCTTTCATTTGCGCATTGTCAGTCGACGAACTCTTGCGATTTACGCATCATTGCGCTCCTGGTCGGTAGGAATTTCCTCGTCCTACATTGTGGTCGCCGACCACATGCAGCGTCGCCTACTGAGTGTGACCCCTCAGGCATCCTCAGCAGGCCTAGGCCAGTCTCGCACCGCCCCGCTTCTGGCGTCCAGTTTCCGCGCGTACCTGGCCGGCATCTCAGTGCTTCGCCAGCCGCGAGCGACCCCATTCTCAGTTATCGTACGTGTGATCCTTATTGAGGGTGCCTGGTCTCGGTGTCGGACGGCTGGGAGATGAGCTAGTCGACCAACTGGGGAGCGAGTCGAAGGAGCTTCGGTGGCTCGTAGCGAGTCTCATCCGGTCGCTGGCGGCCTAGGGCCTGTTCACACTAACGGAGTGCTTCGACCACGAGGGCGAAGCACAGGAATGCCATGAACATGGTATCGAGCTTGTCGAAGCGGCTGAAGATGCGGCGAAAGCCCTTGAGTCTGCGGAACAGCCGCTCGATCTCGTTTCTGCGGCGATACCAGGCCTTGCTGTACGTCCATGGCTCGACGCGGGTCGACAGCGGCGGAACGACCGGGGTGAGGCCGAGATCAAAGGCGAGCTGGCGAGTTTCGTTGCCTTCATATGCTCGATCCATGATCACGCGGCAGCGCGCTGGCAGCTCGGGCAAGGTCCGCAGCAGGTCGCGGCCGGCGGGTGCATCGCCGGCCTGTCCGCCCGTCAAGGAGAACGCGATGGCGGTCCGAGCATCCGCGGCAACCATATGAATTTTGGTGGTCCATCCGGCTCGGGACTTGCCGATGGCCTGGGGGCCGTTTTTTTTAGAGCGCCGGTGCCGTCTGGATGCACCTTGACGATCGTGCTGTCGAGGCTGACAGACTCGATCTTGATGCGGATGAGCTGCTGATGCTGCATTTCCTCGAACAAGCGGTCGAGTACGCCCGCCTTGGCCCAGCGGTTCATGCGCGTATAGATCGTGTGCCAGTTGCCGAATCGCTTCGGCAGACTGCGCCACTTG
>CAIVRI010000005.1 GCA_903908265.1 uncultured Pseudomonadota bacterium | reverse complement strand
TTTGGTAGCCGTCGACAAGCCACACTTCCTACCCGTCACGCCGAGCGGACACTATTTGCAAGAAACGTTGTTAGTGCGGTTGATCCGAAAACTAGGCATCGACACCCTCGCACCGATGCATCGACTGGATCGAGAAACCGCCGGCGTCATGCTGTTCACGGTACAACCGACCTTGCGCGGCCACTACCAAACACTATTCACCCGCAGAACGATCACCAAGCACTACGAGGCCATCGCTTCATATCGCTCCGATCTGACGTTCCCCCTGACCCGACGCAGCCGCTTAGTCCGCGGCGAGCCGTTTATCCGCATGCGGGAGACCAACCCGGATGAAGCAGGGTCGGCCAATGCAGAAACGCGCATCGAACTCCTTGCACGCCTCCCGGGCGACAACCTAGCGCACTACCGCCTCACACCGGAGACTGGAAAAAAACATCAGTTACGGGTGCATATGGCTGCGCTCGGCCTGCCTATTAGGTACGACACTCTATATCCGGTCGCATATAGCGACGCCGAAATGACCGAGACGGCCTATAGAAAACCGCTGCAATTGCTGGCTCGCCAGATCGCTTTTGCCGATCCGATCACTGGGCAAGCACGCCAGTTCACCAGTCGCCGGCAGTTGCAAGTCACATAAAGATACGCGCCAGCACGGTTATCGGTCACGCCGCCGCACCCATAAAATGCCCCATCGGATCGCTCTCGTGGGATGTGCTAGACCGCGCGCAGACGGCGCGCGCCTTCGATCAATGTCGCCTCGTCCTTGGAAAAACTCAGACGAATAATCCCTAGATCTAATCCATCGCTATAGAACGCGGACAGTGGAATCGTAGCAACCCGATGCTCACGAATCAGTCGCAACACAAAATCGTTGTCCGCCTCATCACTGAACTGGCGAAAACGGGCCAGCAGGAAGAAAGAACCAGCGCTCGGTAACAACTCAAAGCGCGAACCGGCGAGCCCCTCAATCAGCAGATCTCGCTTCCTCTGATAGAAGGCCGATAAGCCCTCATAGGTCGACGGGTCGGCTAGCAGATCCGCAAACGCATATTGCATCGGCGTATCTGCAGCAAACATCATGAACTGATGAATTTTTCGGATCTCCGCGGTCAGCGCAGCTGCGGCCAAGCAGTAGCCGACACGCCACCCCGTGACATGGTAGGACTTGCCGAATGAGGCAACCACGACGCTTCGCGCTGCTAATTGCGGGTGACGCGCCACACCGTAGTGTTGACCGTCGTCAAACACTACGTGCTCATAGACTTCGTCGGAAAGGACAATGATATTGGTGTCACGTGTCAGCGCCGCCAGCTGTTCAAGATCCGCAGCAGAGAACACCGTTGCGGTTGGATTGTGCGGCGTATTTACAATGATCATGCGCGTCCGCGGCGTAAGCGCTTGGGCCACTGCACCCCACGGTACCCGAAAGCCGTCATTCGTTAAGGGTATCGTAATCGGTGTAGCGCCTTGCAGGCGCACAATCGGGGCGTAACTGTCAAAAGAGGGATCGAAGTAAATCACCTCATCACCCGGATGCACGAGACCCGCAATCGCGGCATACAGACCTTGGCTCGCGCTGGCAACGACCGTGACCTCCTCCTCGGCGTCGTAGGAAACGCCGTTAGTTGCCCGCACCTTCTCGACAATAGCCTCGCGCAGCGCCGGCAAGCCCGTCATGCCAGCGTATTGATTCTTGCCCTCCCGCATCGCCTTGACAGCACGATCGATGAGCCTTGGGTCGCACTCGAAGTTGGGCGCCCCTTGCGAGAGATTCAAGGCCTGATGCTGCGCTGCCAGATCACCAATAACCGTAAAAATCGTCGTCCCTACATCGGGCAACTTCGAATGCAGTTGGGCAGGACAGTGCATAAAACCTTCCAAATCGAATAAAAATTCCGCGCCGTGGTGCCAAGCACCGCTAGTACTGCATCACGGCGTCCCGACGAGCATCCAGTGACCGGTCGATTTATCCGGCCGCCCCAGCTACCACATTTGCACCCGCTCCGACGGCGCCATCCAAGCGCGATCCGATGGCTGTACCCCAAAGGCCTCATAGTAGCCCGGTTGATTGCGCACGGTACCGAGGACGCGGAACTGCGCCATCGAGTGCGGGTCTGACTTGATCAATTCGATCGTCATTTCATCGCGTGATTTGTCGCGCCAGACCTGCGCAAAACCCAAGTAGAAACGCTGCGCACCGGTAAATCCATCCAACACCGGCGCCGCTTGTCCCTGGAGCGAACGCACATACGCCTTGTACGCGATGGCCACACCGGAGTTGTCCCCAATGTTCTCACCCAAGGTCAGGGCGCCGTTGATGTGAAATCCCTTCACCGGCTCAAACGCCCCATACTCGGCCACGAGCGCCTGTGCCTTGTTGTTAAAAGCTGCACGGTCCGCTGCAGTCCACCAGTTCATCAGATTGCCGTCGGCATCGAATTGAGAACCCTCGTCGTCGAAGCCATGGCTGATTTCATGACCGATGACTGAGCCAATACCCCCGTAATTGACCGCATCGTCTGCCGCCGCATTAAAAAAAGGCGGCTGCAGGATGCCGGCTGGAAATACAATCTCGTTGAGGGTGGGGTTGTAATAGGCATTGATGGTCGGCGGCGTCATGCCCCACTCGCTACGATCGACTGGATGCCCGAGCTTGGCGATCATGCGCGCGTACTCAAACCGGGCCGAACGACGCACATTGCCTACTAGATCATCCGCTTGAATGTGCAACTTGGAGTAATCACGCCAATGATCTGGATAGCCAATCTTGAGCAAAATCTTATCCAGCTTGGCATGGGCGGACTGTTTGGTGTCGGCGCCCATCCAGTCGAGCGTGTCGATGTCGGCCAAATAGGTGGCGAGTAAATTCCGCACTAACTGCTCGACCCGCGCCTTACTCTCCGGCGGGAAATAGGTCTCCACGTAGCGTCGCCCCAGCGCCTCACCAATCTGTCGATCAACCAGCAAAATGCCACGCTTCCAGCGTTCCCGCGGCTTGGGCGTCCCTTCCAATACCGTGCCGTAGAAGGCGAAGTGCTCGTGCGCCAGGCGCGCGGATAAATAGGGTGAATACGTTTTCAGCACCTGCCAGCGCAGATACTCGCGCCAAGCGCTGAGTGGGTGTGACGCCAGCACCGTGGACAGTGCATGCAAGTAGCCGGGCTGACTCACGTTGACTTGCTCTGGATTCACCTGCAACGCCGCCAGATAATCGGTCCAATCGAAGCCCGAATACTGCACTGGTAAATTCGCGACCAACACTTCATTGAAGGTCTTGACCGGATCGCGATTTTCAACTCGCGTCCACTGCGCCGTGGCCAGTGCGGTTTCGATTGCCAGAATGTCCACGGCAGACTCCGCGCCATTCGCGTGCCCCGCCAGCGTGAGTGTGCGCTCCACATGCCGCTGGTAGGCCTCGCGAACCTTCACGAACATCGCTTCTGTGCTCAGATAGTAATCTCGATCTGGCAACCCAAGACCCGCCTGATTGAAGTCGAGTACGTACTGACGTGAGTGCTTTTGATGGGGATGCACCCCCGCGTCGATGGGGACGGAGATGCCCTCCGCAGCCAGACGACCGAACGCAGCAGCAAGCGCGCGACGGCTCTGCACGGCATCAATTTGCGCCATCAGCTCTGCAACCGGTCGCACCCCGAGGGTCTCGAGTCGTTGGGTGTCCATAAAGCTATGGTAGAAGGCAACTACCGCACGATCGTTGAAGTCCTGCTTCGCGGCAGGGGCCGCGATGAGACGCTCCATGAGTTGGTGCAACTGGCGCGTAGAGTTTTCCTCCAGAAGATCAAAAGCGCCAGTCGAGGAGCGGTCGGCCGGGATCGGCGTGACGAGTTGCCAGTGACCATTCACGAAGGCGTTGAGGTCATCCTGCGGTCGCACCGTTCGGTCGAACCCGGCTAGATCCAGCCCCGAGTTCAGGCCCACAGAGGGCGGCAGACCCACCGCGGAGGTCAATACTAGTGTGCTCAGCAGCGCACAAAGCACCTTAGATCGCAAGGCGATTCGCATAAACAACCCCCAGCAGTGAGATTCATTCCAAACACACAGCGCCTGTTGTTTGTCGACGAGCATACGTTGATGACCGAGAATCCGTCGATAACACAGCGCGAATAACGCGCCATTCTCGGTGGCTTGTTCTCAGGCAGTCAAGACATTCAGTCGGTAGGACTCTCGGCATGCATCGACTGATTTTCAGCGCTGCCTGCAGGACCGCTATATACGGATCAGCGCCACTACCGGGTCGCCGCGCAGTAGAATGGAAGATTGCTTTGGAGGTTCACGATGGGCAATGCAGCACCGCAACTCGCGTCCACTAACGTGCTCGAACGCCGTTCGATTGACTACGTACCGGACGCGGAACGCCATGGCAGCCTGCTCAGCCAATGCACCCTGTGGCTCTCGGCCAATTTGCAGATTACGGCGATCGTCACCGGGGCCCTGGCGGTGGTATTCGGCGGTGATGTGTTTTGGTCACTACTCGCCTTACTGATCGGTCAGTTTATTGGCGGGGCCGTCATGGCCTTGCACGCAGCCCAAGGTCCCCAACTCGGCTTACCGCAGATGATCTCGAGCCGGGTCCAATTCGGCGTCTATGGCGCAATGATTCCAATCATCGCCGTCTGTTTGATGTACGTCGGATTTACGGCCAGTGGCTGCCTACTGGCTGGGCAGGCCATAGGCCAACTACTGCACATGGACGACAACCTTGCTGTGATCGGCTTTGGCGCGGTCATCGTGGCGGTCACACTGTGCGGTTACCGGGTCATACACGGCCTCGGGCGCCTCGCCAGCGTCATTGGCGTGGTGGCGTTTGTTTACTTATTCAGCCGCTTGTTTGCCACCCAGTCCATCGCGGCATTGCTCGCCGATCGCCACTTCTCCAGCGGCTCTTTTTTACTGGCAATGTCGCTCTCGGCGTCGTGGCAAATTGCTTATGGACCTTATGTCGCTGACTACTCGCGCTATCTACCCAGAAACACCTCTTTGCCCCGCGTGATTCTGGCCGTCGGCTTTGGCTCCATCCTCGGGTCCCAGACCGCGATGACTTTCGGAGTGTTTGCCGCCGCTCTGGCAGGGCCGGCGTTTGCGCATCACGAAGTCGCTTATATTGTCGGACTCGGTGCCGCCGCCAAAATGGCCGGCGTACTGTACTTCTGCATTGCCTTTGGAAAAGTCACCGTCACGGCCTTGAACTCCTATGGCAGCTTCATGTCGATGGCGACCATGGTCAGCGGCTTTCAACGGCGTGTTCAAGTATCTGCTGTGCACCGATCCGTTTACGTCGTGACGATGGTCAGCCTGTCGTGTGCACTGGCCATTTTAGGCCGGCACTCCTTCTTGCAGGCCTTCGAATCCTTCATCCTGTGCCTACTCGCAGTCTTCACACCGTGGAGCGCCATCAATCTGGTCGACTTCTATTGCTTTACCCGCTCCCGCTACGACATCCCGGCACTATCCAACCCGGATGGGCGCTACGGCCGTTGGAACCGCATGGGCATCTCCATCTATCTGATTGGCATTGCCATCCAAGTTCCATTCATCGCCACCGCGTTCTACACCGGCCCTTTAGTCGCGACGCTAGGCGGCGTAGACATCTCCTGGATAATCGGACTGATCGTACCCGGCCTGCTGTATTACACCTTTGGGAGTGCGTCCAGACGCCGCGCACCTAGCCAGTTGCTACTACCCTCCTAACGCGGGCGCCGGGCTCTGCGCAATTTTGCGACGGGCACGCGCCAGATCTGCCCATGCAGTTCATCGACCAGCCAGACGGCGCCGAAGCCTACCCGCATGGTGTCGAGGTGCTGACCACCGTAGTACTGACCGAGCACCTGATTGGTGGCCGGATCGATCTGCGTGAGTGGGGTGCCTTCAGCCGACACCCACACATAACCTGCATTAATCGACAGGTCTCCCCCCTCCCCGGAGACGCCGAGGGGGAGATTCGCAACGACGCGATTGGTTGCCGGATCGATCCGGGCCAGTGATCCCTCGCCCTGACTCAAGACCCACACACTGCCTTCACCCCCCGCCAGAAACAGCGGCTGCCGGGGCACCGGAATCTCCGCCGCCACCGTATTGGTCTTCGGATCAATACGCGTCAGCAGGCTACTGCCGGTGCTGGTGACCCAGACGGCGCCGAAGGCGACGAGCACCCCATGCGACTTCGGGTGCACCGGGATACGGGCAATCACCGCACCACTCTCGGGATCAAGGCGGGTCAGCGTGGCCGCATCCGTGTCCCGACTGCTGGTGATCGCCCATAGAGAACCCTCACCCACCCCGATCGAGCCTTCCGCATAGGGAGCCAAATCCACAGGAATCACGCGACGGACGGTGTTGGTGAGCGGATCGATCTGGGTAATCGTATGGTCCTGGATATCCGGGACCCAGACGGATCCAAACCCCATGCCCATACCCAGCTCCGGCTCAGTGCCCACCGGGATGTGGGCGATGACCTGATTGGAAACCGGATCAATCCGCAGCACTTCCTTGCTCAGGATTTTCGCAACCCAGACGCTGCCAAAACCCGTCTCCAGCCATGCCGGGCCCTTAGGCACCACGACGCGCGCCGCAATCGGCATCTGCAGCAGCGGATGGCGGCGATGCGCCGACACGGCAGGTGTGCCAGCCTGCCCGCTCGTTGTGACCAGCAAGGCTGCCAGAATCCCGCCAAAAACCGCATAAACTGTGTGCCGAGCCATGCAATGTCTCCACGATATCACTGCAGTCTAACGGGTCTTCGCCGGTAGCTATATGCCGTGACCGAAACCCGCGAGCGGTCGACGCGGATCGCCCACCCGCGCCGCACGGCGCTGGCGCGGACCCTGAAGCATTGAGCGGAACGTCCTCGTGCCTAATGCGCGATGGCACTGTTACCATCGGATGCAGCGGCCAACGCGTTGGCTGATGATCGCTTGTGCCACCAAATAGCAGCCCTTCCCAATGCGACCACCCGCCACAGACCGAGCTGACACGACCGCGCCTGGGTACCCGGCACTGCCCCTGAGTGCAACCCCCGCCCAGAGACTGGACAAGGAGGAGGCGTTATTTCGCTTGCTGGAGGGCCACTGGCGCTACCTGCGCAATGAAACCGTGGTGACGCCAGTAGAAGCCTCGGATCGCAATGCCCACGCACAAGGCCAGTACCCCTTTGCTGCCATCTTGGGTTGCGCCGATTCGAGAGTGTCACCGGAACTCATCTTTGACCAACGACAGGGGGACCTGTTCGTCGTTCGGGTTGCTGGCAACATCGTTGGCGATGGCGAATTGGCTAGCATCGAATATGCAGTGGAACACTTGGGCGTCCGACTGGTCGTCGTGCTCGGTCACGAACAATGCGGAGCCGTCAAAGCTGCAACAGAAAATGCCGATCTCGAGGGCCCTATTGGCTACTTGGTGCGCCAGATCGCCCCAGCCGTGGAACGCGCCCGCAGCCTACCCGGTGTCTTACTAGACAACGCAGTCGACGAGAACATCCGCCGTTCGGTGCATCGCCTGACCGAAGGCAGTCGTTCAATCGCACACCGTGTCGACTGCGGGGATGTGCGCATTTTGGGCGCCCGCTATGCCCTGCAATCGGGTGACGCGGAAATATTGCTGACGCTAGGCTGAAGGCGCTACAGCGATTGACTCCGTCGCGCTAAAGCGCGCGCCAGCACAAACGACTCGCGACCCAGTCAGTGCGACGTTGCCGCTTTCTCAGGCAGAGCCGCTGTCGTTGGCGCCGGTCGACCATTAAACCCCGCCGCCTTGCGCAAGGCATCGGCATCCATCAAGCGTCCTGCCAACAGCACGAGGCGCGTCTGCCGCAAGTCCGACAGACGCTGGGAGGGATCCCCTTCCACCAACACCAGATCGGCCACCTTACCCTCAACGATGGACCCCGTTATACGATCCACTCCCAACAACTGGGCCGGCACGATGGTCGCCGCCGCGAGCGCTTCGGCCGCGGAAAACCCGGCCTGCTGATAGATCTCCAGTTCATGCACGAGCTCAATGCCGCTGCCATCGGTGCCCGCCACAATGGGCACACCCGCCCGGTGCATGCGACCCAAGAGCGCTACCATCTTAGCCCAGCTACGCCGATAGTCTGCCCGCGTCAGATCGGGCGGCACCGCAAATCCGCCAGTTCGGAAGGTGCGCTCCGTCCCTGCCGGCATCGTGCCGACGAAGGCCGCGTAACTGGGTGATAGCTCCCCGTTCTCCGGCAGGTAAGTGCTTTCAAACGCGACCATCGTTGGATCGGAGTAAATATGTCTTTCGGCCATACGGGCGACGATCTCCTGCATAGGCCCGGCATCGAGATCAAAATCTTTTGCATACCGTCCGGGGGCCTCGAAACGCGCGATGCCATTGTCCTGAGCCAACACACTGGCCGGCACACCCTGCATTACGATCCAATTGATGTGCGTGATTTCATCGTAGCCGGCGTTGATCGCCTCTAGTGGCCGAATGCCGGCAGGCACGTGACCATGCACATGCAGACCCAGCCGATGGGCCTCAGCGATCGAGGGTATCAACCAGGAGGCATCGAAAGTGCCATAGAACTTCACCCCATAAAAACCTTTGGTTTTGGCCTCCCGCACGAGCTGTAGTGCGGAGGCTTCGCTGGTCGCCACGTTAGCGACCTGCGCCGTATACGGGCCACGCCCATCGATCAGTGACGAGGGATACACATTGGGAAACAGCAATTCACCACGCGCTGCCCGTTCGCGCCGCTCCACCGTACGAGCATCGTCATTGCCCGGATCACGCACGGACGTGACGCCGATCGACAGTTCGGAAAGACCAGTGTAGTCATCACCCACATGCAGGTGCATGTCCCACAGACCCGGCAGCAGTGTTTTGCCGCGGCCATCAATCACCTGCGCCTGTGCCGGCACACGCACCTTCGAACTAGGACCTGCAGCAACAATCCGACCCTCGTTCACCACCACCGTCTGGTCGATCAGAAATAGTCGATCATCCGCATCAAAGGTCTGCACATGCGTGAACGCCACGGGTGTCGTGGGTTGGGTCACGAGGGCCTTGGCCAACGCCGGCATCCGCGCGGACAGCGCTTTGGCTTGACTCTCTTCCAAACGGGCCCGATCCGCGCCATACGCATCCGGCAACCAAGCAAGTCCTTGCGTGATACCGAAGAAGTGACCCTGCGCATCCATCCACACCGGCAGCGGCTGCGCACTGATGCCGGAGACGGCCCATGCCGTCACCGTCTGCACCGTAGCGCCACTGCCCACGACGACACTGACCAGCGGCTCGGCGGTGGCCTCTCCACTGGGCAATAAATGCAAGTGATGCTGCGGTTGTTGCAGCAAGGTTTCCATGAACCACGCGGTGGTTGCAGCGGCCGGACCACCCAGTGGTGAGTAGAACCGTGCATCCGCATGCTCGACCCGCCCTTCGTCCGTGGGACTCTGCCAATGCGACTGATCACCCGTACGTGCGAACACTTCCGTGGCGTCCCCACTGGGCGTGACACCATGAATCGTGACCCGGCGCGGCAACCCGCCCGCGTCGTTCTGCCCATCGAGGTCAAGTTCGCTGACCATCCCACGCAGATTCAGACTCTCCCGGCCCGCCCAGCCGCCCTCCGCAGTACGCCATAACCAACTCTCACCATGCGCACCGGCACTCGACTGAATCACAAAGTGACGGGCATCTGCCGGCGGCACTAGCAATTGGTTGGTCGTTGACTGGGTCGATGCGTGCGCGGCCATGGACACTGCGCACAGCAACAGCACAGTCCGATAATAGAGGTGACGCATAGGCAGGTCCTCAGCAATGGCTAGTGGTCTAGTGTACAGGCTGCAAGCCCGTGGCCACGGTTTGTGGCCCACACCGGGTTACGGCGAGCGCCCGCTACAGACACGACGCCCTAAATAAAATCTGAGATGATGCGCGCTATGCCGATTGCATCCCAAACACTAGCAACCCTGCTTTGACATGACGGAGACCCTTTGTGATCACCCGCCTGACTCGTGTCGCGCGCACAGGGCTCGGGCTCTGTTTGCTCCTGGCCGCTGGTGCCGCCATGGCCATTGAGGAACCCGCTTTCAAGGTGCTCAGCCACGAGCGTGACTTCGAGGTGCGTACCTACGGACCCCGCATCGTCGCCGAAACGCTCGTCGAAGGCACGCTGGCGACCGCGTCCAGCACGGGGTTCCGCCGCGTCGCCGGCTATATCTTCGGACGGAACCGAAGTAACGAAGGACAGAGCGCCGCCATCGCAATGACCGCACCGGTGATTGTCGCGAACGCACAGACGATCGCGATGACTGCCCCGGTCACCACCCGTGCCGAAACGGGGGGCTATCGCCTGCAATTTGTGATGCCAGCGGCGTATACGCTGGCAACCCTGCCAACGCCGCTGGATCCTGCAGTCCACTTGCGCGAAGTAGCCGGCGCCACCTACGCAGTAGTACGTTTCTCCGGTTGGTGCGGGGAAACCAAAGTAGCCGAGCGCACCGCCGCACTACGCGCCTGGCTGGCAAAACGCGACCTCACCGCACGCGGCGAGGCGGAACTGGCCCGTTATGACCCTCCTTGGCAGTTGCCCTTTCTACGCCGCAATGAAATCTTGATTCCCCTCGCGGACCCCCCCGCCGGATCGCACCGGACTCCATAACCGGCTCCGCCAGCGCCCACTGGAGTGCACATCAGGAGCCCACCCGTTGTCGCGGCCATCGACCTGCCTCTTGCGGCCAGCGCTGGGATACCCATACCCCGCTATAAACTACGTTTTGGAATCGTCCGCTACGGTCAATTGCGCCAATAGACCCGCCAAATCCAATTCGGTCCAAGACTCACAAATACGCCCGTCGCGAAAGCGATAGAGCACTAGCGCCGTAAAACAGATCGGTCGCCCCATGGCGGCAATACCCCGAAATGTGCCGGTGTGCCGCGCCGCCGTGGTGATGCGCATCAAGGCCCGATCTTCAAAAGCCAACAGTTCATGCACCGTGCGGACTGTTTCCGTAAACGCCAGAGCAAAACCCAATTCCGTCTGCCGGAGACCTTCTAGGTCGAGGTGGACCCGTCCGGCAATATGACCGGCATAGTCGATGGTAAACACCTCGAGAAAATCGCCCGCAAAGCCCGTGTCGGCCATCGCAATCCAACGCTGCAAGGTTGCTAGATTCTGGGAGGTCACCATGGATTTAAGCATACGGGAATCCGATCCGATTCTGGAGCGCCCCGCCCCGCGCAACGCCCTAATCCGGATTAAGGCGGCCCGCCGCCGTTGCCCTCGCCAGCCGCCGGTCCTGGGCGCTCTCCCCACTCCGGGGGGCCTTAGCCACCAGACCTTGTTATATAGGGTACTGAACCCCTAGCCGAACAGCGCTCCCTACGATATCTTGACCCCGCCCGCCCTGGGTGCGCTACCCGCAAGTCAACAGCAGGCCGCACACCCCGACGGGCACGCATCAACGGCAACGCACATGCAGACCGTCTTGGTTAGGCCACTGGTCGAGCAACTGCGGCACTATCAGTCAGCCGCAACGGCGAGGTCGGACCCGAGCGGTGATCGCATCGACCGAGCGGCGGCGACATAGCACCAGGCACGGATCACCAGATCCCCGCTCTGGAGCCACCGCAATCGCTCCACGGCGGTGTCGCTGGGGCTGGCATACCGGAGCACCGGCGAGAAAACCTGACTAGATCAAGGCAAGAGGACGGCAAATTGTTTAAGCAGATGAATCTCAGTACGAAATTGATCAGTGGGTTCTTGGCAACCTCGTTGATCACCCTACTCGTCGGCGTTACCGGAATTTCGAATATCGGCACCCTTAACGCCACGATCGAAGACCTGTACGACAACAACCTGCTGCCTATCAAAGACGTAGCCAACGCCAACATGCAGGCGATCTATCACAACCGAGATCTTTATGACTATGTCATTGAAGGGCAAAAATCCGGGATGGATCAAATCGCACGCCGAATGAATGATCATGAAGCACAAATGAAGGCGCTACTAGAAACCTATCGCAAGACGGAATTAACGGAACCCGAAAAAAATCTATTGCGCCAAATTGACGAGCAATGGCCTTTTTATATCGCCGCAGCAAAAAAAGTGATGGCCTTCTCTTATGAAGGCAAGAATCAGGAAGCCTTGGCTACGATGCGAGCCGAGGCGGCTAAATCATTTCAGGTCGTCGATGACCAACTATCAAAAATCGTTGACCTAAACGAGGAACTAGCCAAGCGTTCAAATGATGCTAGCCGCGCGAGTTACCTTTCGATTCGACGCATTCTTCTGCTCTTGATCATCGCATCTGTAATAATTTCTGCAGTACTTGGTCTATTTCTTACTCGCAGCATCACGCGACCCCTTGACCGCATTATCAAGAATATCAACCGAAGCTCGGATCAGGTCGCAGTCGCCTCGAGCCAAATGTCATCCTCTAGCCAATCCCTTGCTGGCGGCGCAAACCAACAGGCCGCCGCGATCGAGGAGACTTCATCGGCGCTCGAAGAAATGTCGACGATGACTAAACTGAACGCCGCCAATGCCGGCCAAGCTCATGCCCTGACCCTGGAAACCAATAGCGTTGTGGAAAAATCTAATGCTGCCATGCACGCGCTGGTATCGTCCATGAGTCAGATCTCGGAAGCCAGCGTAGACACTGCTAAAATATTAAAAACGATCGACGAGATCGCGTTTCAGACGAAACTGCTGGCCCTGAATGCTGCCGTAGAAGCCGCGCAGGCGGGTGAAGCCGGCGCCGGATTCGCCGTTGTTGCCGATGAAGTGCGCAATCTCGCGATGCGCGCCGCTAGCGCCGCAAAAACCACAGCTGAACTAATCGATGGCACAGCAAAGACCGTCGCCGATGGTGCTGGAATCGTTGCGCAAGCAAATGAATCCTTAATGGCCGTAGCCGCAAGCGCTGCCAAGGTAGCCGCCCTCGTCGGCGAAATCGCCAACGCCTCTGGTGAACAAGCAAAAGGAATCGATCACATCAACATAGCGATCTCCGAGCTCGACAAAGTGGTACAAAACAATGCTGCGAACGCCGAAGAGTCGGCGGCAGCCGCAATCTCCATGACCAGGCAAGCGGAGCATATGAAATTTGTCGTTGACGAGCTGGTAGACCTCATCAACGGTGATGGCGCAAGCAACCAACCCCATGCGCACCTTACCCAAAGCCCGCGCGCTTCGAAAAGTTTGGCGGAAAGAGCAGCCGTACTTTCGCGTCCAAACCGGCGCTCTTAGGCGCACCCGGCCCCGTAGGGCGCGGTCCGAGATAGACGGGCCGCCAATCCCCACATTGTCGGCGGGTGCTGCATGGGAACCCACTCCCAACAGACCACAGGCGGCGGCTTGGGGTCAGTGCGGCGAGCGTCTCGCGGCATTGGCGCGCCCATGGGCTCAAGCCGCATCTGGTGCGCGGGTTCAAGGTGTCGCGCGACCTGAATTTCGTCGAGAAGCTCGAGGATATCGTCGGGCTGTATAGGTCGCCGCCTGCGATTCGCGCCTGCCGCTGGCCGTGACCGACGATCTAAGGTAGTGGGTGAAAATGGTAGCGGCGGCTGACTTTGTCATGTCGCTACATGGCCGCATGTTCAGCAAGCGTCGGTGCCGAGCACTCACTTTACAAGCGCACCCCTTCATTTATTCGCCGGTATAAACGTCATTGACCTATGCGCAAGGCCTTATCTTCATCGACACTCCGAGTTTCACTCAGCAAGTGCTCGAAGTGCTCGCCGATCATCACTACCAGCTTACTCTTCTACCCGATCCACGTAGCCGCTGCCTTGCCTTTGGTCCCCTACCTTGGGTGGGTTAGCTTCGGCACTGCGCTGAATCTCGCAGTTCGGCGTCTGAATTCGCTGGCATCGCTTCAAGCATAACGGGGTGTCGATGATATCGCGGCATCGCGGCATCGCCCTCTTGCCAACGACCAGCACGTCACCAGAACTCGGTACCCGCCGCTCCCTTGAAAGGGCCGGCGAGATCCGCAGAGATCCACCCGCCATAAAAGTTGCCCGGTTGCGGCGTCACTCGCTCGTCATCGACGAAGCAGCCGTCGAAAGGCCCTGGGTAAAAAGCCACATGATCGCGCAAGGATCGGAAGGCCGGGTTCGGATCAGGATAGCTCCAGGCCACATCGCGCAGGGTTTCGTTGCCCAGGACGACATCGAAATAGATCGCTTCCCCCTTCCATTCGCAGAAAGAGCGCCGGTGCGACGGACGTAAGATCGAGGGAAAGATATCAGCCGGTGGAAAGTAGTAGGTGGGCGGATGACTGGTTTCTAACGTGCGTATGCCTCTGCGTGTGTCGGCAATGACCACATCGCGATGTACGATCTTGAGCCGGCGATGGCTTGGCGCAGCCACCGCCGGCCGCGGGTAGGACCAGACGCTTTCCTGTCCTGGACCGACAGGATCGGGGATGATCTTCATGTAGAGCGATCCTCCACGGACCGCGGTGGCATAAATCGCAGCCCGCCCAGAGCAAGGTCACACGAGAACGCGCGGCCAATAGCGACCAGGCCGATCCGCCGCAGCCGGTGTGTATCGAGCAGGACATCCGTTCGGTGGGGAACAAAATTTTCGAACGGCAGTTGCACGTGCCGCCACTCGGCCACAGCGCTGAAACGTTGCCGATAGGACTGCCACGGCCTAGTCAGGGCGTCCGTCCGCAGATGGACGGCGTACTCCTCGCCATTACCGAATACGTCGAGTGCAATCCCGCCCCAAGCGCCGGCGTCCACGACGCCCCCATCCGACGCGAAGTCGAGAGCAATTTGCACGAAGCCGCCATTGTTCTCGAGGCAGACGTTGCCACGCAGGCGGATCGCGGGACGCCCGGAGATTACGTCACGGACCATGGTGCCTTTAGAGACGCCCCCCATCACTTGGTCGGTAAGGAGCTGCCAGTGGGTACCGATCGCCGCCATAGGCGGCGCACGGCTGAGGTCGTCTATGATGGCAGGCGTGACCACTGTTCCTCCGTCGACTGGTGGACGTGAAGCGTCGATGACGCAGTTTACATTTTAGAGTGCCGCGGTGGCGCCGGCTTATTAGGCGCTATCCGTCGCGCCTCAGGTTCTGGCAATGGCCACCGGGTTGCGTCCCACCTGCATCCGCCGGAAAAGAAACTACTGCTTGGGCTGTCCTGTACACCGATGTCGGCCGACCCGACCGCACCCGTCCTTGCCCTCGGTACAGCGCTGCAACAGATGCAAACGCGATACACAAACGTCTATAGAATACAGTGCTAGTTGCGCATGTCCGGCTGTTGCCTGTCGGCGCGCGAAGGGGATCATGCAACGCGTTCTGATGTGCGGCGCCAGCAAGAGCAATCGGCGGGCAACAAAGCGCCAGGACCTTGAGGGCAGTGATCCTGTGAAGACTCTGAACGCAGCCGTATCCCACGTTGGACAGACCGAGCATGCGGCGGACCTTGGTCCGACCCCCGTGCCGGTCCACTGACGATTCGCCATGCAGGAAACCCACGTGGCGTCAGACCTTGCCCAATCCACAGTATTTTTTGATGGCTCCTGCCCCCTTTGCCGGGCGGAGATCGGCTATTACCGTCGCAACGATCGAGCCGGCGCTCTTTGCTTCGTTGATGTCTCTGAACACGGCGCCGCAACGCCCGCGGGAATCCCCCAACAGGCAGCGTTACAACGTTTTCATGTGCGCACACGCGATGGACGTGTACTGTCGGGAGCGGCGGCGTTTGTTGAGGTTTGGACTCGTTTACCCGCGTGGCGCTGGGTGGCGAGAGCGGCATCGCTGCCCGGCGCGCTGGCCGCCCTAGAGGTGGGGTATCGACTGTTTCTTCCGATCCGGCCATTTCTATCCCGGATCTTTGGGCGGTTTCTGAAGTTGCGGTCGGGTGTCGAGGGAGCAAAACCCCGGTGACTGCGCAATACCCACCACACACCGCGATGGTCGCGACATCGGACCTCCGATCGATTCCAGAGGCTGGCGTGGCCGTCATCTTCGGCGCAAGTGGCGGAATCGGCGCAGCATTGGTCGAGGCCATTGCGGCCACAGGCAGATTTGCACAAGTCATCGCGTTGAGTCGTAGCACGTCGCCATCAATCGACCTGCTGGACGAGGCCAGTCTGGAACGGGCGGCAGCGTTGGCCGACGCGCAGGGCGCGCTGCGCCTCGTGATCGACGCCACGGGATTTCTGCATGACGATCAACAAGGACCAGAGAAGAGCTGGCGGCAACTCGATGCCGCCCATCTCACGCGCTCCTTTGCGCTGAATGCGATCGGACCCGCGCTGATCATGAAGCACGTGCTGCCGCGCTTGCCGCGGTCGGGCAAAGCCGTCTTCGCGACGCTGTCCGCGCGCGTCGGGAGCATTGGCGATAATCGGCTGGGAGGCTGGTATTCGTACCGGGCGTCCAAAGCCGCTCTCAACCAACTGGTGCGGACGGCAGCGGTTGAATTGGCGCGTCGATCCTCCGACGCGCTTTGCATCGCCTTGCACCCCGGTACGGTCGCCACCGCGTTGTCCGCACCGTTCGCGGCAACGGGGTTAGAGGTGCACTCTCCCGCGGCTGCAGCCCGCCATTTACTCGCCGTCATCGACCAACTGCCGGCCGATGCCAACGGCGGATTTTTTGACTGGCGCGGCCAGACAGTGCCTTGGTGACCCGATGGCTCGCATGCGTCGCAAGGCCGATCTGCCGAGTAAGTCCTGCGTTGCTTGCGGTCGGCCGTTTCACTGGCGAAAGAAATGGGAGCGGGACTGGGTGCAGGTGAAATATTGTTCAGAGCGCTGCCGCGCAGCAACTCCTCGGCCCGACACGGCGCTGCGGTTGAGCCCATCATGAGCGTCCTGAGAATTATTCTCGGAGACCAGCTGTCTCTGCATCTATCGGCACTGAACACCATAGATACAGAACGCGACATCGTCCTGATGATGGAGGTAATCGAAGAAAATACCTACGTCAAACATCACAAGCAGAAGAGCGTTCTCGTGCTGGCAGCAATGCGCCACTTCGCCGAGTCGCTCCGCCAACGCGGTCTGACCGTCGACTATGTAAAACTCGACGCGCCCGACAATAGCGGCAGTTTCACCACCGAGGTACAGCGCGCCGTTGCGCGCCATCGCCCAAGTCGCATTGTGATGACCGAGCCCTCGGAATGGCGGGTCCAGGCGCTGGTCGAGGGCTGGTCTGAGTGCACCGGTACGCCGGTCGAAGTCCTGTCGGACACGCGTTTCTTCGCAAGCCGGGCGCGATTTTCTGCCTGGGCTTCTGGGCGCCGCACCTGGCGAATGGAACATTTTTATCGGGAAATGCGCCGTGAACAGCGACTGCTGATGGACGGCGACCAGCCAGCAGGCGGCGAGTGGAACTATGACCGGGAAAATCGCAAGAAGCTTCCAGCGCATGTAGTGCCGCCCGTGCGACGCCGGTTTGCGCCAGACGCAACAACACAAGAGGTGATGGCGCTCGTAGAACGCTGCTTCCCGGATCACTTTGGCGAACTGCAAGACTTCGGATGGCCGGTGACGCGGGAGGATGCGTTGCGTGCGCTTCACGATTTCGTTGCGCAGGGGCTACCCTACTTCGGCGATTATCAGGACGCCATGAAGGCGGGCGCCCCGCTCCTCTATCATTCGCTGCTAGCGCCGGCATTGAACCTCGGCCTGCTCTCCCCCCTCGAAGTGTGTCGCGCGGCGGAAGCGGCATGGAGGGAAGGTGCGGCGCCGCTGAACGCAGTGGAAGGCTTCGTGCGTCAAGTCCTGGGATGGCGGGAATACGTTCGGGGCGTCTACTGGATGCTGATGCCGGGCTATGCGCAGCAAAACGCACTGCATGCGCACCGGGATCTGCCAGCGTTCTATTGGACCGGCGAAACCGCGATGCGATGCCTACGCGAAGCCATCGGCAGTACGGCGAAACACGCTTATTCTCATCATATTCAACGGCTGATGGTGACCGGCAACTTCGCCCTGCTCGCTGGCGTCGCGCCGCAACAAATCGAGCGCTGGTACCTCGCCGTGTATGCCGATGCGTTTGAGTGGGTCGAGATGCCCAACACGCTCGGTATGGCCGTCTTCGCGGACGGCGGTCAGATGGCGTCAAAGCCTTATGCTGCTTCGGGCGCCTATATCGATCGAATGTCCGATTTTTGCACCGGGTGCACTTATGACGTGAAGAAGAAAATAGGACCCGATGCCTGCCCATTCAACTATCTCTACTGGGCTTTCTTAATCCGACAGAAAGAGCGACTGTCCAGCAATCCTCGGATGGCAATGCCCTATCGCACCCTTGCCGGTTGGTCCCTTGAGCGCACAGCCGAGGTCCTCGCAGAAGCGGACGCATTTCTTGATAAAATCGATGTAAATCGCCCCCATTCGGGACTAGGCTGATTGTGAATTTTGTGGCTTTGCTGCTGGTTTCAACGCTATTCGGGGGAATGTTGCTTTATTCTTTCGGTTTCGCGCCAATGGTATTGCGCGCTTTGCCAGTAGAACACGCGGGCCGTTTCTTAAGAGCCGCGTTTCCGCAGTACTATTTGTTCGTCATTGTGAGTTCTGCCTTAAGCGGCGGCATCCTCTTGCTGTTGAATGTTTTATCCGCCGCACTGGCGCTCGCGATTGCCGCAGTCGCTATCTACGCGCGCCAAGTTCTGATGCCTCAGATTAATTCTGCACGCGACATGCCGTTACAGGCGAATGCCGCAGAAAAAGTGCGCTTTCGGCGTCTTCATGGCTTCGCGGTCTTTCTAAATGTTATGCAGTTGATAGCTGCTGGAACCGTTCTTTATCGCTTTCTATGAGGCTTGTTCACTGCCCGGGTGCGGGTGCGGGTGCGGCACTCACTTAATAGGTTATTAGCGATAACGGAACTGTTCTTGATGGCGATTGAGATCGGAGTGGGGAGATTTCATCGTCTGCTCAAGGCGTGTGCCTCGCCCAACGCGCACAGAGCAACCGAACGCCGTCCGCGTCGCTTACGCAAGGCGCCGATAGTGCAGGACAAAAACTCATTGGCGAGTCGACTTAAGCGGATCCCCATGAGCATCAATTTTTAGACTGCCGATCGTACGCAAGAACAATCATATGCGGCAGCGTCAATGCCGCCAGGCTAACGAACACAAGTTGCATCACAAGCGGCGCCACGGGATGTGCACGCCAACACCAAGCAAACACACCGAGCACGACGAACGTAACCAAACTCGGCCAAAAAACATACTGTAGCACTCGTGTTCGACTCGTCTCTGGCAGACTCGCAAGTGTCTTTAATATGTGCCGTGGGCTGTGCATCGCGCAGAAATAACAAGCGAATGCCATCAGCGGCTGCACGATCAAGGCCAGGGCTGCCAAGGCGCCGAACTCCGCCGCTGTCCGCGGGCGCACTCTCGCTTCTCGTACGAGTACCACCAACATCAGCACAATCCATGGCACGGCTAACACGCGCAAGAATGGCACCACGTTTGCGGCACTTGGTGCGCCGGAAACCAAGCCCAGTAACCGCTCAAGCTCCGGCTGGTGTCCTAGCGCCGGCAACACGATCACCGCACCGCCGTACAGTGCGCGCCCGAGGCGCGACATCGACAGGGGCAGGTCATCCGAAAAATGAACGGCCGAGAGAAACAGAAAGCCGAGGAGAAACGGCGTCGGGGCGAGCCACCACAATCCGACCACACCCGCCGCCACTACAAGATAGAGGCTGGTGAATACCACCCATCCCTCTGGTCGACTAATCGCAAAAAGTCGCTGCGCGAAGACCGTGTCAAGCGCGCCGTGTGGCATCCCAAGCAGCACGATGAGCAGGCCTGCCGTGAGCACTTCGTGCTCGGGGGGCAGGCCAATCCCCAGTAGCGCAGCCACACTCACCGTGCCCGCAAGAGCGCAGAAGACAAGGCCCTGCAGACTAAGTTTCGTTTTCACCCTAGGTCTCGACGCAGACCCGAGACCGGGAGACGCGCGAACAATTGCCGGAGAAAGATACTGTATGGCAAGGCTGTGACAACGCAAGCCCGGTCGAGCAGGGTCGCCTGATCACTGAGAAAGCGTACGAGACGTGGCGTCGGCACATTGGCAAAGAGAGCCGTAAATAGGCTAGGTCCGCACGCAGGTTCCGCGTGTAGCACCTCAAGAAACAACCGATCCATCCACTGCGTGAGGCGCGGATCGGCCGCGTGGGTGACCGGTGCGCGCCCCGCCCTCAGAGCCACCGCGCAACGCTCCGCCCATACTTGGATACGCTGGAACGCATAACCAGTTGCCGGCCTTGCGCCACCACCCATTAGGCCAGCCACGACATAGCCTGCACGCGTTTTAGTAGGCGCGCCCCGCAGACCCATTGGCAGGATCCCGCTCTCGCTGCGAACGATGCGATAAGGAGCACCCCTACACCGCTGTGCCACCGCCTGGCGCTGCCGCGCACGAAGATCCTCGGGGTGGTGTGGCTGTGGATGAAATAATGTCGTCTCAATGAGCGCCCGATCCACTGCCAACGGCAACACATAAGTAAACGCCACCTCCGGCGGAGTCGTCTCGTCAAACTCCATGAGATCGGCACGGTCAGGAGCGAATACTGGCTGTTCGCAGAGCACCTCTTCGCCAAGAAAGGACTGCCAAAGAAGTGCATCGCCGCGCCCTGGCGAACGCGGCGGTCGGGTATCAATGACGTGTGCCGTTGTATGATCCCCTGCAGACGTCTCCACGCGCCATCCGCCCGGGATGCGCACCGGTTCGCCGCGCACGGTCACGGACGTCTCTAAGCGCACCGCCTGTTGGCCGGCGATCACGGCCTGCACGTACGCATAAAAATCGCCGGATTCGAGCATTTGATAGGGCGTCAGGCGGCAATCCACCTCAACGTCCCGCTCGGGGGAGCGTACCCGCAGGTGCTCCCAGCGATGGCGTATCAGGGCGTCGAACCGATCCGGCGTCTGGCGCCAAAAGCACCAGGTCCGATCGTGTTGGTAGGCATCCCGTGCCTCAAGCACGACAACCCGCCGGGTGCGACCGGGCCTTTCAGCCAGTCGCAATGCCAGACTCAAGCCTGCACAGCCTCCACCCAGAACCGTGACATCGGCATCAATCGCCAAAGCGCGCTCCCGCCTCGCGCACGCCGACTGACGGCCGCTTTACTGCCTGCGGTAACACGCAGGAGGCGGTCTCAGCGACCCGTGCCGCCCGCGGCACCGCCGCGAGCGCACGCACCGTAACGGCCACTTTGCTCAAGGTCCCCACCCGCGCGCGCGAAGTCCAACAGTCACACTCGCGCCGACGCAGGACGCCACCAATCGCCCGATAAAGCCGCGCCGCCACCAATATCCCGAACCGGGCCCCCCCAGGAAGATAGGCAAGCCCCGCCTCACCACGGGCGTAGTAGCTATCGGCGAGATCCAGCAGCGTCGCCACGGCATTGACTGCCTGGGCGCGCATTTCACCGGCCGGATCGATCAGCGCTACAGGCTCAATTGATCCGACTAGAGTAGCCGGCAGATACCGTCTCCCGTTAAGCGCGTCCTCGCGCACATCCCGACAGATATTGGTAAGTTGCATGGCAATACCCAGATCGATGGCATGCGGTAACGCCTGCGGTGCCGTGACATCGAGTGCGGCCGTCATCATCAGGCCGACGGTGCCTGCCACCCGATAGCAGTACCGCAACAACTCTTCCATGTCGGCCACGCGCACATCCGTCAAATCACCCTGCACGCCAGTGACAAGATCAAGCGGAATCGCCCGATCGATACCGCACTCGCGCATGAGCAGAAGCATATCCATCAGAGCTGGGTTGTCAGACCGGCCACTTTCCAGCGCCTCGCGGACCACCAAAAGTGCCGACTGCGCCTCACCAACCGATGAGCGATCATCGGCCAGATCGTCTACCTGACGACAAAATCCATAGAGGCGCGTCGCCCGCTCGCTGTGGCGCGCGCTCAAAAATCGTCTAGCCCAGTAAAAACTGCTCGCGCGCTGTGTAAACACCGCGTCAGCGTTCCTATATACCGCGGCTTCATCAGGCGCGCTCACCACGGAGACCGTCATAGCACAGGAACCTGCGGCAACAGCGTCGGCGCCGCCACGCGACGCCGATCGGGCACCAACGCATCGACCACTTTGGCCGAGCACAGTACCCCGGGCACTCCGGCCCCCGGATGCGTGCCGGCGCCGACCAGATAAAGATTGGAAATTCCTTCCGCCCGGTTATGAAAGCGAAACCACGCCGACTGGCGAAACAGTGGGGCAACAGAGAAACCGGCACCGTGCACGCTGAGGTAATCCGCGCTGAAATCCTCCGGCGTCTTGAAAAAATCTTCGGTAATCGTGCTCGCGAGGCCGGGCAAGAGGGTTCGATCGAGCGCAGTGACAATCGCGTCGCGCAACTTCTGCCCCTCCACCGACCAATCGATCGAGGCTTGTAAATTCGGCACCGGACAAAGCACGTAGAAGCTGTCACATCCCGCCGGCGCAAAGCTCGAATCAGTCGCTGTCGGCCGATGTACATACAGTGAAAAGTCAGCGCTCAACACGCGTCGGTGAAAAATATCTTTCAGCAGCTGCCGATACTGGTCGCCGAGACAGATTGTGTGGTGGGCGACATTCGGGTATTGCACGCGCGTTCCGAAATACAGAACGAAAAGTCCCATCGAGTAATGCGCGGTCGCTAGTTTTGCCCGTGCCGTCCAGGCCTGAGCCCGTTTCGGCACCATGGACCGGTAGAGGTACGCCGCGTCCGCGTTGGAGACGACGAGACCTGCGTCCACGACTTCCCCGTCTTCGAGTTCCACGCCCGTCGCCGCGCCCTGCTCGATTCTGATACGCCGAACCGTCGTCGCCAGCCGCATCTGTATACCCTGGCGCTGCATGAGGGCGCCCATTGCGCGAGTAATGGCACCCGTGCCGCCGCGCGCAAAAAAAACGCCGTAGGCGCGCTCGAGGTAATGAATCAGTCCGTAGATGCTCGTCGTATCGAAAGGATTGCCACCAACCAACAGGGGCTGAATCGAGAACGCTCGCCGCAACTTGTCATGTTTTAGAAAGGCCGTCACGAGCCCCCAGACGGTGCGATCACAGCGCAGCCGCACCAGACTCGGGACCGCATCGAGCATGGTGCGCAGGCGATTAAAGGGTTGATCGGCAAGTCCAGAAAAGCCCGCCTCAAAAATACGCCGGGACTGTTCAAGCAGACGCAGATAACCTGCCTCATCGCCCGGGGAGATGCGGCGCACCTCCGCGAGTGTCTGCTCGAGGGTTCCGCCGTAATCGAACCGATCACCGTCTGCGAAGACGAACCGGTACCACGGGTTGAGGGGAACAAGTTCCACGTGATCCTCAAAACGTTCACCAAACAGGGCAAACAATTCCTCGAAGAGAAAGGGAGCGGTGATGACGGTAGGGCCGGCATCGTGCGTGAAACCGGCGCGAGTGATGACCTGCGCTCGGCCGCCAAGCTGCGCACACCGATCGATTACGGTGACAGCAAAGCCCTTAGCAGCCAACCGAAGCGCAGCGGCCATACCACCGAAGCCCGCCCCGACGACTACCGCGCGGGCATCGTCATTGCGCAGCGGCGTTATCGAAGCCGGGCCTTCGCTCGTGGCAGCCCGCGCCTGCGCATTGGGTCGAGCATTCATGACGAGCGTTGCTCTTGGGCCGCAGCGCGGCGTAGGTGCAGAAGCGTGGGTGGGCGCCGGAATCCGACGCCCACCCGCAAGCCGTCAGTGACTTTACGCGCCTTCGGCAGCGGACTTCCGCATCGCGATCAGGTAGATCATGATGCCAAAGACTGCTTTCGCTACAACGTCGGCGATGGTGTAGCCGACCTGCACAGCAGTGGTCGCCGCGCCGCCCGTAAACCCAATCATCGGAAAGACAAAGACGACGGGGTAAAATAGCCATGCGACGACGGTCAGCGTGCGTGCGCTGCCCACGAGCCCTTTGGCGGCCGCAGGCTGCGAGTCGATTGATTTCGCCAGACCGACGAACAAGTCGTACACGATCAGGACGAATGGCACCATCGCGAGCGTCCACCACACCCAACGCGTGCCTGCGTCACCCGATATCTCACCCGGGTAACCAAGTGCGACCATGAGTGCCGCGAGGGTACCGAGCTTCCACGCCTTGGCCGAGGTCTCTGCAGCCGATAGACGCATTACTAGAATCAATTCGATTAACAGGAGTGGGACGGTCAAGAGCCAGTCCACATAGCGATAGGCGTCGTTGAACTTGGTACCGGTCTGACGCACAACGCCGTCAGCGACCGTGTAGGCACCTTCCCAGCTGTTGAATATGCGTACGTAGTGATACGCCGCAATCAACGTCACGATGCCACTGATGGTCAACGCCGTCCGATAGGCAGGAGCCACTTGCGAACGCGACAAAAACAAGAACGCTGTCGCTGCGCCCATCACGGCAATCGTAAATGAGAACGCGTTATAAACAAGACTGAACTGAGCAGTTGAAATGATATCCATCGAAACCCCCGAAACAGTTTTAACTAAGTAAAAACCATGATTGCGGTTTTTTTTCGACTCTCTTTTTATTTCTCAGATCGATACATGTCAACAAATTTTTCATTTCGTATGAAAGTCAAAAAATTCTGTACAGGACACGATGTGCGGAGTAACTAACAACGACGGTTGGCGCAACGGGCTCGACCGACGACCTGCAGTCCAGTACAAAGCCACGCTTTCAATACAGTGCAGACTGCGGCAGTAGTCGCGGGGACTTCGCCCCTACCGGCACTTTCAAATGCCCAACCCGACGGACCGGTGTCGTCAGCAAGGGTTCTAGGATGTTGCGGCATCAGGCACCTTCTAAACAGGACGACCCCCTCGTTCAGCGGCTCATCATGCCCACATCACAGCCGGGCACCGCCAAGCCGACGTCATGGGATGCAGAGGCCCCCCATCGCGATGCACGGCGAATCATCAACGGCACGATGCTTGGCACGGCAACCAGAGAGCAGCCACCTCACGCGTCAAAAAGCGATCTCGGCCAATCAGAACTCGAGGCGGATCTGCGGATCGGCGTCTTCCTCAACTGCAGGCTTGCGCTTGCGTCCCGTTGTCGGGAGTCCCGTCTTGCGGCTGCCGTGTTTGGCGACGATCTCGTTCGCCGCCTGCTTGTGGTTCGGCCCTTGCCGAACCGAATAGACCGCATCGCGGGCCGATCGTGCGGCGACCGCATGGTCAACGATAGGTGGCGGGTAGGCCAGCCGGTAAGCACCCGGCCACAGCCACGGCTCGTGCAGACACTCGTCCGGTACGGGCGCCAGCTCAGGCACATAGGCACGCACGAAGTGCCCGTTGGGGTCCTGATCGAAACCTTGCTTCACCGGGTTGTAGACCCGCATTGTGTTGATGCCGGTTGTCCCCGACTGCATCTGCACCTGTGACCAGTGGATGCCGGGTTCGTAGTCGACGAACTGTCGCGCGAGGTGCAAGCCGGTCTCCCGCCACGGCAGCCACAGGTGGTAGCTCGCGAACGACATCAGCATCGCGCGCATCCGAAAGTTGATCCAGCCGTGCTGGTCGAGAGCTCTCAAGCACGCGTCGATGAACGGAAAGCCCGTGTTGCCTGCCATCCAAGCAGCCAACCGATGCGGATCGGCCACATCGGGCCGAAGCCCATCGTAGGCCCGGTGCAAATTCTCGAACTCGATCCGCGGTTCATCCTCAAGTTTTTGCATGAAATGGCAGTGCCAGTGCTGCCGCGCGAGAAACGACGTCAACGACGCCCGCCATCGCCCGGCAGCGGGAGCCTCTGAGCCTTCGAGCGCCTGTCTCCGGGCCCAAGTCGCCTGCGCCACTTCCCGCATGGAGACCGTTCCCCAACTCAGGTGCGACGACAGCCGTGAACTGGCCCGGAACGCCGTGACGGGGCTCGACATCTGCAAGCGATACTCCCGACCGCGTTGGTTGAGAAAACTGCCCAGTGTACGCACGGCCTGAGATCGCCCACCCCGTTGCCGACGCGGGCAAGGATCCGGTGCAAGACCCAACTCCGCCGCAGTGGGTATGCGCGTCGGCCAAGGACCCGTAAGGGGCTGGAGCGCAGCTGGGGCGGGCATCTGCGGTTCGGCCATCTGCCGATCCCAGGCCTTCGCCCAGCCGTCACGGGACTGTAGGCGACGGATAACGCCGAACGGCGGGACCTCATGCCACGACACACCAACGTCCTTCGTCCATGTCCGGACCGCACGATCGCGGGCGTAGGTCCACCCATTGCCCGTCTCCTCGTGACTCCACAGGGCGGCGATGCCGTGACGGGCGTGCAGCCGCCGAAAGATCGAAACGGCCCCGCCCACCACGACGCACAATGATTGGCCGAGAGCCGCCAGCGTCGCCTGCAGCTCCCGGAGACTTTCCGCGGCGAACTCCCACTGTCGACCCGACCCGTCCGGCTGCGTCCAGAGTTCGGGTTCCGCGATGTAGAGCGGCAACACGGGGCCCGCCGCGACCGCCTGGGCCAACGGCCGGTGGTCGTGGACCCGCAAGTCGCGCTTGAACCAGACGACCTGTAAAGAACGCGTCACACGAGCCCCCGCTCCCGCAGGATGTTCGGGATGTGTTCCTTGAACGGAAAAAACCCCTTGGTCGCGTGCGGCCAGAACCGAGTATCCCAGTCGCGGCGCACCCAATCGACCATGATCCCCTCCGTCGCCACCGCCGCGGTGACGGCTGCCAGTCGATCCGCAACCGGCCCCACCGGCGCGTATGCCGTCACGATCCGGTCCACACCGGCCGCTTGGGCCGCGTTGATCAGGGTCTGCGCGTCAAGGCACCCCGCTACCGTCACTCGATCGTCGAGCCCGTCTCGGAGGCGCGCCGCCACATCCTCAGCGGCCGAAGCGGCAAAGACCCGAGCGGCATCGCCCCATAAAAGGTCCGGGTCCGCAACGATCGTTGCAGCGCGAATCGACGACCCACCGGTCAGCAAAAAATCGGGGTACATGTCCTCGTCGGTAACGAGCAGCAGCGCCGGTGTCGCGGGATCGGCGGCTGTCAGCGCCCGCACCGGCCGCACCGGTTCCAGCGGAGCTTCGGTTAAAGCGGTGGCCGCGCGCGCGAGTCCCTTGGGAGCAAAGCGACCCTGGGTATATCTCGCGATGTTCTCTTGAGTCGCAAGATAAGTCTTGCCGGCGGTCTGCAGCCCCGCCACCCACCGCCACGAGAGTGTGTTGCTCGCCGGGTCCGCATCGATCAGATGCCGCAAGAAAAAGTCCGCACCGAGCGCCCAGGGCAGGCGCAGCGTGAAGATCCAGATCGAGGCGAACCACATCCGGACATGGTTATGCAGATACCCCGTCTCGCGCAGTTCCCGGGCCCAGTCATCAAAGCCCTCAATACCCGTCCGACCCTGTTCGGCATCGGCCAAGGCCCTCGCGTCGGCCAAGGATGTGCGATCACGGGTCGCCAAAAACCGCGCCCAGACGGAAGGACGCAGTTCGAGCCATCCCTTCCAGTACGTGCGCCATAAGACCTCCTGCACGAACTTCTCCGCCGCCTGCAACGAGTGCTCTGACAACACGGCGGACACGAGTTCTTCCTCGGTGATTAGACGTCGCCGCAGATACGGCGAGAGCCTCGAGGCGGCGGATGGCGCATCGGGACCCGCGTCGGTGTTGCGACTCTGGGCGTAGCGGGCGCCGGCGCACGGAGCGAATTCGCGCAGGCGCGCGAGTGCGGCCTCGCGTGTGGGTGGGAACAGAGGATGGGTCATCAATACACCGTCAACGATCGAACACGACGCCTGCTTTAACGAACGATGCGATCTGCACCCCGTCCGTAGACCTTGGCAGCCAAATCAGGGAACCAAATGATACGTCGAACGCCGCGACGACACGCGAACCGCATGCCATCGGCGTAGTGACCACCAATCGCTTTCAATGGTTTTGGTGACTGCTACGGCGGTGAAGGTCGCCGCCAAAACACCGCCTAAAAGAGTCGCGATTACACATAGTCGGCTTTGGATCAATCGCCTGGAACACCAAATGAACCTTCTTCCTCCATTTACTGAAGTCTCTCGAGAAGTGCTGCGTGCTGTGCGCGCTGGCGCTTTGCCAACGGCGGAAGCCTGGTCGGTTGTTGGCGCAGCTGCGTGCGCGTATCCAGAACAACTTTACCCAATGCCTGAGGCTATATCGTCGACCGTTGCAGTTGCACTCCGTGCCGGTTCTACAGCGCGGACGAGGAGAATGCACGGATCTCCCTTAGGGGTAAATACGGTCGTTTTAGATCGAAATTCCGCAGCCCACTGGCTTTGACACGGCGTATTTTGGGGACTTCACGGTTTGCCCTTTCGAAACAGTGCAGCCGAAGACGATGCGTCGCGTTTGCGTGTCGGCCGTGGCTAATTTGCGAATAACCGAACGCAAATAACGTCGCGCGCGTCGCAACCGCTGACCTCAAGATTCATTTACCGGATACAAAAAGCCCGCTTTCGCGGGCCATTCGGTCTCACTTCGTGAGGTGGTAGCCGGGGCTGGCTTTGTCATGTTCCTACATGGGCACGCTCCGGCCGCCTGCGATAACGATGGTCAGCATGTGTGAAGAACAGGCTGGTTGAAAACGAAGTACGCGATCGCACGTCGTGGCGAAGGGCGTTGCCATTGACGGTAACAAGGAATATCCTTACCGCAAGGAATTTCCTTACATCAGAGCACTAACGTGATCACGAGCAAGCTGACGAGCAAGGCGCAGACCACCATTCCGCAGCCCATCCGCGCCGCGCTCAACATCGCGGAAGGCGACGAATTGGCCTACGAAATTCGGGGCGCAGAAGTCGTCCTGACGCGAGCCCGGCAAGTGGCCGAACCCGACAATCCGTTCCAAACGTTTAATGAATGGAATTCGGATGCCGACCGGAAGGCCTATGAGAACCTTTAACCAAGGCGACGTCGTCAAGGTTCCGTTTCCCTATACGGACCGCTCCACCCGACAATCCCGTCCTGCCCTCGTCGTTTCGATCCGGGATTTGGAAGCGAACCACGGATTGCTATGGGTAGTGATGATCACGAGCGCAGAAAACAGATCTTGGCCTGGAGATGTGAGAATCGAAGATCTCACTTCAGCCGGGTTGCCCGCCGCATCCGTCATTCGGCCGACGAAAATTGCGACGATCGAAGCCAAAGACGCCCAACGCCTTGGGTCCATCGGCGAAGAACGATCGATGCAGGTTCTGAATGAAATCAACAAACGGCTTATCGCCAGAATTTAACTGACGCAATGACGCATGGTCAGCCTCGTGATTGGTTGAGGAGTTCGGAGATCGCAATTGGGCGCCGGCTGACTCTGTTGCTCGTCATACTCATCGGCCAGACACAGGGATTGGCAGTTGCAGGGCCGAGTTGCGCTACCGACAACCGGGTTATTGCGCCGTGTTTTACAGTTCACGGTCGATTGAGTGCTTGGAACGGAACTCCAACCTATCGAATATGGGTGGTGGGCACCAAACGCATCCTTGGAGTGAGCGAAGGGCAATTCGCCCCGAACGAATACGAATTACTACCACCGGAAATTGCGCAGCGGACTGGGTTTGACACGGAGTATTTTGGCGACTTCACGGTTTGCCCTTTCGAACCAGTCAAGCCGAAAACGATGCGTCTCGTTTGCGTGGCGTCAGTGGCTAATTTGCAAATCACCGAACGCAAATAACGCCGCACGCGACGTAGCTGCTTTAACTTCTCCGAATACAAAAAGCCCGCTCTCGCGGGCCATTCAGTCTCACCGTGTGCGTCGGTAGCGGGGGCTGGCTTTGTCATGTTCCTACACGGGCAAGATCCGGCCGGCTACGTCAACAGGAGGCAGCACGCTCGGCGAAGAGGCTGAATGAGGGCCGAGTCCGCGAACGCCCATAACGGCGCAAGGCACCACCGGCGATGTCTTACTTGCAAGCAGGCACAGACAGTGCTACAAACGTGTTACACGCCCGCGCTGCTTCTAGGATAGCCGAGATGTCCGCCACGACTACGATCCGCCTGCCACCCAAGCTTCGCGCAAGAATCCAGGCGCTCGCGAAGCAAACAGGACGTTCGGCACACAGCTTCATAGTGGAAGCCGTAGAACGTCACGCTGGCTACGAAGAAGAGATGCGCAGTCTGGTCGCGGAAGCCTTGGCTGCAGACGCCGACATCGACCAGACGGGCGAGGTGTACCGGGCCGACGATGTCCATGCGTGGCTGGAGCGCCTTGTGAAGGACGAAGCCGCACCGCGCCCGAAGCCGTGGCAACGGTAGTCTATTCGGCGCGCTCCCTTGCGCATTTGGAGAGAGCCTTCGAGTTCCTGCGGGATGAGAATCCCTCGGTGGCTGCTGATGCCGTCGCGGCGATTCGATCAGCCGTAGATCATTTGAGTTCTCACCCGCTCCTCGGTCGCCGGATTGAGGGCGACATTCGCGAACTCGTGATCTCGTACGGGAAGACAGGCTATATCGCCCTGTACCGCTTCATATTGGCACGCGATGAGGTCCGAATCCTGGCCTTGCGCCATCAACGTGAGATCGGCTTCGTCCCGTAATTCCGGTGCGAGGCGCGTCGGGAACTCGCCCAGAGAGCGAAGGCCCACAATTCGGCGGGGAATCTAAACGCGTGCCTGACCGCCGGGATGGCACCGCCATTCTCGCGGTCAGAGGCAATCCGCCTGCGGGACTCTGGTGCGGAAGCGGACAACCTGGTGCAAATCGGCGCAAATCGGCGCGAATCAGCGCCACAGATACAAAAAAACCCGCTTTCGCGGGCCATTTGGTCTCACTTCGTGAGTTGGTAGCGGGGGCTGGCTTTGTCATGTCCCTACGAGACGACGTTTCGGTAAATTGCAGTAAACGGGCCAACAGGGACCCAATTCCAGCGAGCCGACAACACAGCCACACATACCCTATTGCCGTATATCGATTATCGATATACGATACGGAGATGGGTATTGTGTCGTTCAAGTGTAAAGACACCGCCGCGCTACACGCCCGCTTTCGCGTCAAACGGTTTGTCCACATTGAACCAATCGCTCGCCGCAAGCTTGCTCAACTTGACGCTGCCGCTGATCTGGAATTCATGCGTATCCCACCCGGCAATCGTCTCGAGGCGTTGCGGGGTGATCGAAAGGGCCAACACAGCATTCGTATCAATCAACAGTGGCGGCTTTGCTTCATCTGGACGATCCATGGCCCAAGCGACGTAGAGATCGTGGACTATCACTGAGAGAAACATCATGACGACCAAGCTAAAACCCATTCATCCCGGAGAGATCCTCCGCGAAGAATTCATGGTGCCACTGGGACTCTCAAGCACCGCGCTTGCGCGCGCGTTGAAGGTCACGCCTGCCCGAATCAATGAGATTGTCCGGGAAAGAAGGGGAATTACGGCGGATACCGCCTTACGCCTCGCCCGCTTCTTCAAGACGGACGTTCACAGCTGGATCAACTTGCAGTCCAACTACGATCTGCAATGCGCCGAAGACGGTACCGCCGAGATGCTAGCTTCCATATTGCCCTACAGTGGCAAGGCGCTCGGATAGTCGGCAGAGACCGTTTAGAGGTAGAAAAAAAAGCCCGCTTTCACGGGCCATTCAGTCTCACCGAGTGAGTTGGTAGCGGGGGTAGGATTTGAACCTACGACCTTCGGGTTATGAGCCCGACGAGCTGCCAGACTGCTCCACCCCGCACCAGATCGAGCCCGAAAATATACTCAGTTTCAGGCTTTTTTGCAACCTAATTTCAGTGGAACGCCTTGGCAATCGCATCGCTCAACGGTCCGCTCCACAGCCCGAGTGCGAGCACCGATAGGGCATTGAGGCTCAAAAGGAACTTGAACGAAGGACTCGCCTCGACGACCACCTCACCCGCGGCAGTTTCGAAGAACATCGCCTTGATGACCCGCAGGTAGTAAAAGGCACCCACGACCGAGAACAGGACGGCCACCACGGCAAGCCAGGTCAGGCCCACATCCAGGACCGCCTGGATGACATAAAGCTTCGAGAAAAAGCCGACAAACGGCGGCAAACCCGCGGTGCTAGCCATCAGGAATAGCATCATCCAAGCGAACCACGGCCGGTGCTGGGCAAGACCACGAAAGTCCTCAATGCGGTCCGCCTCAAAGCCCTTGCGGGACAACAGCAGAATCATCGCAAAACTGCCCAATGCCATCAGCACGTACGCCACGGTATAGAACAGTGCACCGCGGTAGCCGGCCGACGTACCGGCAAGGATACCCAGCAGGATGAAGCCAACATTCGAGATCGTGGAGTAAGCAAGCATCCGCTTCAAATTGGTTTGGGCAACGGCCACCACATTACCTATCGCAATCGACAGGACAGCAAGCACAATCAGCATGCCCTGCCACTCGGCCACAGCCCCCCCTAGCCCCTCACCCAGCACCCGCAGAATCAGACCAAAGTAGGCGAATTTAGGTGCCGAACCAACCAACATGGTGACTGATGTCGGTGCGCCGTGATACACGTCCGGCACCCACATATGGAACGGAACCGCACCAAATTTGAAGGCGATTCCGGCCACCATAAATGCCATGCCAAACAGCAGACCAATGTTGCTAGCCCCACCCAACTGCACGAAAACGGCCAATTGGGCGAGGTCAAAGGTCCTCGACACGCCATAAACAAGCGAAATGCCATACAGCAAGGCGCCCGAGGCAATGGCACCGAGTACGAAATACTTCATTGCCGACTCTGCCGCAATCGAAGAGTCGCGATCAAACGCCACCAGCGCGTACTGCGATAGCGCCAGCACTTCGATACCCATATACAGCGACAACAGGCTCCCAGCGGAGACGATGACAAAGATGCCCAAAGTCGCAAACAGCGCGAGAACGAAGTACTCGCCCCGAAACAGGCCCCTGATCCGCAAATAGTCACGTGAATAGAGCAGTACGGCAGCGACCGTGCCGCAGGCCGCGAGTTTCAGAAAACGCGCAACGCCATCGACGACGAACATGCCCGAGAAGCCAACATTCCGACCCTCCGGCAGGCTGGCCACGACAACTGCCGTGAGCGCCAAAGTAACCATCGACAATAGATAACTGATACCGCGTTGGCGATCTGTCAAGAACGCATCGACCAGCAGCACCAAGGAGGCACCGCAGGCCAAGACAATCTCCGGCGATGCGAGCGTCAGCGAGTTGGCAAGGATCTGGTTCATGGAGTCTGGCCTTCCCGAGTCAGAGCTTGCTGACGGACATGAGCTGGACGAGATGGCGCAGCGTGGGCTCCATCACATCCGTGAGCGGCTTCGGATATACGCCCATCGCGATCACCGCGATAGCCAGCACACCGAGCACCAAGAATTCGCGACCATTCAAGTCTTTGAGCGAGGCGACGCCCTCGTTCGCCACAGGACCCAGCACGACCCGTTTGATCAACCACAGCGTGTAGGCCGCGCCCGTAATCAAGGTGAGCGCAGCGACGGCGGCAAACCAGAAATTGGCCCGGAAACTCGCCAACACAATCATGAACTCGCCGACGAATCCCGACGTGCCGGGCAAGCCCGCATTCGCCATCCCGAACAGCACCATGAACGCACCAAAATAAGGCATCGTATTGATCACGCCACCATAAGCGCCAATGTCTCGGGTATGCAGTCGGTCGTACAAGACCCCGACGCACAAGAACAGCGCACCCGACACCAAGCCATGGGAGATCATCTGCACCATGGCGCCCGACAACGCCAAGG
Organism: uncultured Pseudomonadota bacterium; assembly: GCA_903908265.1. Taxonomy (GTDB): domain Bacteria; phylum Pseudomonadota; class Gammaproteobacteria; order Steroidobacterales; family Steroidobacteraceae; genus CAIKZZ01. Next base: position 48,359 of record CAIVRI010000005.1, on the reverse strand, counting down.
TCTCACCGGCCGCGCTACCCGTAACGGCCACAATCTCATAGCCCACAAAACAGCCCAGCGTCACGAAGGCCATATGCGCGATAGACGAATAGGCGATCAGCTTCTTCATGTCCGTCTGTACCAGCGCGATCAAGCCGATGTAGACGACCGCAATCAGCGACAACGCAATCACCAGCCAATCCAGTTGGTGCGCCGCATCGGGCGTAATGGGCAAGCTAAAGCGCAGGAAGCCGTAGCCACCCATCTTTAGCATGATGGCCGCCAGAATCACCGAGCCACCCGTCGGCGCCTCGACGTGCGCATCCGGCAACCAGGTGTGCACCGGCACCATCGGCACCTTGACGGCGAAGGCGGCGAAAAACGCGAGGAAAATCAGGGTCTGTTCCGGCCGCGACAGAGGCAACTCATACAGCGCCGCGAGGTCATAGGAACCGGCTTTGAGATACAGGTAAATCAGGGCGACCAGCATCAATACGGAGCCGAGGAAGGTATAGAGAAAGAACTTGATGGTCGCGTAGATCCGCCGCGCCCCACCCCAGATACCGATGATCAAGAACATCGGAATCAACATCGCTTCCCAGAACACATAGAACAACAGCGCATCGGCCGCTGAGAAAACGCCCACCATCAATCCTTCCATAATCAGGAAGGCCGCGTAGTACTGACTCGGACGCTTCTCAATCACCGACCAACTCGCGATGATCACGAGCACCGTGGAAAAGGTGGTCAGCACAATCAACGGCAAGGAAATCCCGTCAATCCCGAGGTGGTAATCGCTGTGCAGCGTAGGCACCCACGCGGTGCGTTCGACGAACTGCAACGCCGCAGACGCGGCATCGAAATGGGACCAAAGCGGCACGCTAAATCCGAGCGCCGCCAACGAGACTGCGAGCGCGACCCAACGCGCCAGCACGACCGGGCGGTCGCCGATCAACATGACGACAATGCCACCGATCACCGGTAACCAAGTCAAAATACTGAGCAGAGGAAGGTTCATCGGGTGCATTCCGTTAAGCCGAGCTCACGCCCGCGCAAGTAGCCAGGCGAGCATCGCCGCAAGGCCGATGATCATCGCGAAGGCGTAGTGATAGAGATATCCGGACTGGAGGTGGCGAACAACCGCCGCTAACCAACCCACGGACCGTGCTGTGCCATTGACTAGCACCCCATCGACAACCATCTCGTCGCCGACTTTCCAGAACAGTTTGCCCAGCGCCTGGGTGCCTCGCGCCAGCACATTCTCATTGAACCAGTCAAAGCCGTATTTGTTGTCCAGCACCCGGGCGAGCGGCGCAAGGCGCGCACTGATCGCGGTCGCCAGATCGGGCCGCTTGAGCACCAAAAACCATGCCGAGGCCACCCCTGCTGCCGCCAAGTACAAAGCAGGCGCCTTAAAGGCCTCAAGGACAAACGCCAGCGGCGTGGTGTACTCGTGACCCAGCTCGCGCAGGACGTCATGGCGCTCTGCCACCACGATCACACCATCAAAGTAGTGACCGAACAGCACGGGCCCGACCGTGAACCACCCAATCAAGACCGACGGAATGGCCAACAGCACTAGCGGCAAGGTCACGACCCACGGACTCTCGTGCAAGTGTTCGCGGGTGTGATGATCCATCCGCTCCTGACCATGGAAGGTCATGAAAATCATACGGAAGGTATAAAAGGCGGTAATGAAGACACCGGCCGTGACGCAGAACTGGGCATAGGCCGCGCCTGGGGCGTGCGACAGACCGACCGCATCAATCAGCGCATCTTTCGAAAAGAACCCAGAGAATCCGGGGAATCCGATCAAGGCCAGCGCACCAATTAACGAGGTGGCATAGGTAATTGGCAAGTACTTGCGCAGCCCACCCATGCGCCGCATGTCTTGCTCATGATGCATCGCTATAATCACGGAGCCCGCGCCCAAGAACAGTAAGGCCTTGAAGAACGCGTGGGTCATGAGATGGAAAATACTGGCCCCATAAGCCGAGGCGCCCAAGGCCACAGTCATATAGCCCAGTTGCGAGAGCGTCGAGTAAGCAACGACCCGCTTGATGTCGTTGTTCACAATGCCCAAGAAGCCCATAAACAGTGCCGTGGTCGCACCGATCACCATCACAAAACCCAGCGCCGCATCCGACAACTCGAACAGTGGCGACATACGCGCCACCATGAAGATGCCGGCCGTCACCATGGTAGCCGCGTGAATCAAGGCAGAAATAGGCGTGGGGCCTTCCATCGAATCGGGTAGCCATACGTGCAAGGGCACCTGGGCAGATTTTCCCATCGCGCCGATAAACAGGCAGATGCAAATGACCGTCATGGCATTCCAGGCATTGCCATCCAGAATCGTCATGCTGTGCTGCGCAATCACGGGCGCGGCCTTAAAGGCCGCCAAGTAATCCAACGAACCGGTGTAGTAGACCACCCCCGCGATACCCAGCAGAAAACCGAAGTCACCGACCCGGTTCACCAGGAACGCCTTCATATTGGCAAAAATCGCACTCGGCTTTGTGAACCAGAAGCCAATCAAGAGGTACGACACCAGTCCGACCGCTTCCCACCCGAAAAAGAGTTGCAAGAAGTTGTTGCTCATCACCAACATCAACATCGCAAAGGTAAACAGCGAAATGTAGGAGAAGAACCGCTGGTAGCCGGGATCCTCATGCATGTACCCGATCGTATAGATGTGCACCATCAAGGAGACGAAGGTGACGACGACCATCATCAAAGCGGTCAAATGATCGATTAGAAAACCGATCTGCATGGACAATCCGTCCGAGACGAGCCACGTGTACACCGGCGCGTTATAGGTCGCGGCCCCATCAAGGGCTTGCGCTTTCAAGACCAACAGCGAGAGCACGAACGAAACGCCCACGCCCAGAATGGTGACCGTATGTGCACCGACGCGCCCGATCAGACGGCCAAACAAACCCGCCAAGATGGCCGCAAAAAGCGGCGCCAGCGGGATAGCGAGATAGAAGTTCTGCATCATCAACCCCGCATCGTGTCCAAGTCCTCGACGTTGATGCTCTTACGCTCGCGGAATAACACCACGAGGATCGCAAGGCCAATCGCCGATTCGGCGGCTGCCACCGTCAATATGAAAAAGACAAACGCCTGACCGGCGACGTCTCCCCACCAACGACTGAATGCCACAAAATTAAAGTTCACTGCCAACAGCATCAGTTCGATGCACATCAACAGCACGATCACGTTCTTGCGGTTCAAAAAAATTCCCGCGACGGCGATGCTAAAAAGAATCCCCGAAAGAACGAGGAAATGGGGCAGCGTGATCATGAGGCTTTCTCCGAATCGACTTTAACGATTCGCACCGCGTCCTCACGCCGGCGCGCCACTTGCGCACTAATATCTTGCTTCTTGAAGCCCGTGCGATGCCGCATCGTCAACGAGATCGCAGCGACCATGGCAATCAGCAGCACGATCGCCGCTAATTCAAACGGCAACATGTAATCGGTATAAAGCACCTGCCCGAGCAGATGCACATTCGAGTAATTCGCTGGCAACGGCGGCGCCGTGGTTGCCAGCGTAATGCCCAAATGGCGGAACCAGACAACGTACACGATCTCGGCAATCATCAGACCCGCGACGACGGCACCCAGTGGCGCGTGCTTGGTGAAGCCTTCGCGCATTTTGGCGACGTTGATGTCGAGCATCATGATGACGAACAAAAACAATACCATTACCGCGCCGACGTAAACGAGCACCAGCACCAAGGCGAGAAACTCAGCGTCGAGCAACAGCCAGAGCACCGCGCTCTCGAAGAATGCCAGTACAAGAAATAGCGCCGCCCGCACCGGGTTGCGCGACAGCACCACGCCCGCGGCCGACCCGACCAGAATCGTGGAGAAGAAGTAGAACAGTATGGTCGTCAACACGGTTGGCCTGCCTTTGGATCAGCGGTACGGCGCGTCGGCCGTCTTGTCCGCGGTGATCATCGCGTCATAGCGGTCGCCCACAGCGAGCAACTTGTCTTTCGACATGATGTTTTCGCCACGGTTTTCCATGTGGTACTCGTGGATGCGGGTTTCTACGATTGCGTCCACGGGGCATGCTTCCTCGCAGAATCCGCAAAAAATGCACTTGAATAGATCGATGTCATAACGCGTCGTGCGGCGCGTGCCGTCCTCGGAGACGTCAGACTCGATAGTGATGGCCAGCGCCGGACACACCGCCTCGCACAACTTGCAGGCAATGCATCGCTCCTGCCCATTCGGGTAGCGGCGTAACGCATGCAAGCCACGGAAGCGGACCGACTGCGGCGTCTTCTCTTCCGGGTAGTGGACGGTGAATTTTGGCTTCCACAGGTAGCGGAAAGTCACGGCTAAGCCTTGCAGAAGCTCCACAAGGAATAGGGTCTTGGTCAGGCTGCGTAGAGACGTCATGACGGGTGATGCACTCCTCATCCGAACTGGGCCCAAGGCCCGACCCGCAAGGCGACCATGCCGCACTCGACGAGAATCCAGACGATCGTCAGCGGAATAAATACCTTCCAGCCGAGACGCATGATCTGGTCATAGCGGTAGCGCGGGAACGTCGCGCGAATCCACAGGTAGCAAAACAGGAACCAAAGAATTTTGATGAACAACCAAAGGAACGAGGACTGCGCCAACAGCCAGTCGGCTGGGACAAGGCCCTGAAACGGCGAGAGCCAGCCGCCTAAGAAAAATACCGAGGTCAGGGTCGCGATCAAAATCATGTTCGCGTATTCGGGCAGGGCAAACACGGTGGCGAAGGTCGCGCCGGAGTACTCCACGTGGAAGCCTGCAACAATTTCCGACTCGCCCTCCACGACGTCAAAGGGCGCCCGGTTGGTCTCGGCTACACCGGAGATGAAGTAGATGATCATCAGCGGAAAAAGCCACAGCAGGTTCCAATGCAGAATGCTGCCCGACTGCGCACTGACGATGGCGGTCATATTTAAAGATCCGGACGCCATCAGCACACCAACAAGGGCAAAGCCCATCGCAATCTCATAGGCGACAATTTGTGCCGCGGCGCGCATCGCGCCGAGCATGGCGTATTTCGAATTCGACGCCCAACCGGCAATGATGATGCCGTACACACCCAGTGAGGTCAGCGCCAAAATGTACAAAAGACCAGCGTCGACGTCGGCCAGCACGAAGTCCGGCGAGAACGGCACAACCGCCCACGTGGTCAAGGCAGTCACGATCGCGATCATCGGCGCCAAGAGGAACAGCACTTTGTCTGCTTTGGATGGCACCAGTACTTCTTTCAATAGCAACTTGATCACATCGGCAAACGGCTGCGCGACGCCCTTCAGGATGGGCAGACCAAAGATGCGGATCTGGTTCGGGCCATGGCGCGACTGCATCCAACCGATGACCTTCCGCTCAGCGTAGGTCAACAGTGCCACCGAGATCACGACCGCCAGCATCACGCCAATAATTTCAGCCGTTTTGACAATCAGCAGCTGTAAATACGCAGGCATCGCTGACCACTGGGCGAGCAGCCAGGCCAATCCGGGCACATGCGCCATCATGGGTAGACTCCGCTAGTCGCCGCGGCGCGCTGCGCTGCAGGGGTCTCCTGCAGAGCGGGCGCGCGACGCACGATCGGATCGGACGCATAGAGGCCGACCACATCGAGCACACCCGGCACCGCACCCGCCGGCAGCCACTGGCCGCGATAGGTCGTATCGAGACTCAGGCCGGTACCGTTCATCGACTGCTCGAGTTCTTTGCGCACGTCTTCCGACGAGCCATACTCAAACCCATCCAAACCCATCAGGGTGCCCAGCGCCCGCAGTACCTTCCAACCCGGACGGGATTCACCGACGGCGCGAGCAACGGCCGTAGTGGACTGCCAGCGGCCTTCGACGTTGACGTAGGTACCGGAAGTCTCCGCATAGGTACCGATCGGCAGCACCACATGGGCGTGCGCGATGGCGGCGTCCGACGCAAACGGGGTGATCGCGAGCACAAATCGGGCCTGTGCCAACGCTGTGGCTGCCACGGCGCCATGTGCCGTATCGGCATCGGGTTCAATCCCACCAAAGAGCACATAGGCCTCGAGACCAGCGGCGAGCATGGCCCCGGCACCCAGGCCTCTTTTCGGCGCCGGGCGCGCGCCCGCGTCGCGATGCGGCAGCAGCCCCGCGAGCGTGGCGCCCGCCGCATTGCCCCCGTTCGGCAGGTAACCCAGTGTCGCCCCAGCCAGCGCGGCCACAGCGCCCGCAACGGCGCGCAGGTCGGCATAAGCCGGGTGACGCTCGGCTAGATTGCCGAGCAGGAGCAAGCGACGCGTGCCGTTCGTGAGCGCCCGCGCGATCGCCGCTTGTGCCTCGGTGGGGGCTACCGCAGAAGCCAACGCCGGTGGCAGGCCTTGCCCCGCAGCTTCGGCGACTGCGCGCCCGACAGACGCCAGTACAGCGACCATCTGCCCTGCCGCGACGGCCTCATAGCCGGCTACCGGGAATCGATATTCGTAACGCGCCGGGTTCACGAACCCAACCTTCGCCTGATTCTTCGTCGCCGCCGTGCGCAGACGGTGCGCCAGTAGCGGCGCCTCGTTGCGTAGATCGGCACCGACGACCAACACGCCGTCGAGTCGATCGAGTTCCGCAATGGGGAATCCCAGACCCGGATAGTCCGGGTCCGCATCCTGATCGCGCACATCCCGGCGACGCAGTCGGTGGTCGAGATTCGGCGTACCCAGGCCGCGCCCGAGACGCGCCAGCAAATAAGATTCTTCCAAAGTGGCCGTAGGCAGACCGAGCACACCAATACGCTCCGCGCCGTAGGCCGAAACGGCGTCCTTGAGGGCGAGCGCTGCGGCCTCGAGCGCCACTTCCCACGTCGTTGGCACCAGCGTACCGCCGCGGCGGATCAATGGCGTTTGGGCACGATCGGCCGCGTACACCCCTTCATAGGAGAACCGGTCGCGATCTGAGATCCAGGTCTCGTTGATCGCTTCATTGACGCGCGGCACCACCCGCATCAATTGGCCACGGCGCACGTGGGCCGCTAGGTTGGTACCGATCGCGTCGTGTGGCGACACCAGTGGCTGCTCGGTCATTTCCCACGACCGGCCTTGGAATCGTGCCGGCTTGGAGTTGAGCGCACCGACCGGGCAGAGGTCGATGATGTTGCCCGACAGTTCGTGATCGACCGCCTTCTCGACAAACATCGAAATGCGCATGTCTTCGCCACGACCAATCGTCCCCAACTCCTGCACACCCTGAATTTCTTGGGTGAAGCGCACACAGCGCGTGCAGTGAATGCAGCGGGTCATGTCGGTCGAGATCAACGGACCGAAACTCTTGTCCTTGACGACGCGCTTATCCAACTCATAGCGCGCAGCGTCACGACCGAAGCCCATCGCCAGGTCTTGCAACTCGCACTCGCCACCCTGATCGCAGATCGGGCAGTCCAGCGGATGGTTGATCAACAAGAATTCCATGGTGGCCTTCTGGGCCGCAATCGCCTTTGGCGATTTCGTGAAGATCTTCATGCCTTCGTTGATCGGCGTCGCGCAAGCCGGTAGCGGCTTCGGCGCTTTTTCCACTTCAACCAGACACATGCGACAGTTGGCCGCCACGGTCAGCTTCTCGTGATAGCAGAAGCGCGGCACATAGGCGTTCACCGCGTCAGTGACCTGAATGATCATCTGACCCTTGCGGCCCTGCACCGCAACGCCGTTGACTTCGAGATTGACGATATCCTGGCTCATGCGCTTTCCCGGTCCAGCATCACGCGGCCCGCCGCGCGGGGTCGTCGACGATGCTGCGGCCGCCGTTGTCGACCATGTATTCAAACTCGTGTCGGAAGTGCTTCACGAAGCTCTGCACCGGCCACGCCGCTGCGTCGCCGAGCGCACAGATCGTGTGCCCTTCGATGCGGTTGGCCACGTCGACCAAGAGGTCGATGTCCGACTTCTTGCCCTCGCCCGCCATAATCCGGCGCACCAAACGGTTCAGCCAACCAGTGCCTTCCCGACACGGTGTGCACTGACCACAGGACTCGGCACGATAAAAACGGGTGAGTCGCTCCAGCACTTTCACCATGCAGGTGTCCTCGTCCATCACGATCACCGCGCCCGTACCGAGTGAACTACCGGCCTTGCGCAAACCATCGTAGTCCATGGTGGCGGAGAGAATTGCAGCGGCTGGCATGACCGGGCAGGAAGAGCCGCCGGGTATGACCGCCTTGAGCGCTTTGCCGTTGCGCATGCCACCGCAGATGTCTTCAAGCAGCTCCAGAAATGGGATACCCAGGGGCAACTCGTAGTTGCCCGGTTTGTTGACGTGACCCGACACCGAGAACACGGCACTGCCACCGGAGTTCGCCACGCCCATCTCAGCGAACCATTTGGCGCCCTTGCGTAGGATCGTTGGCACAGACGCAAAACTCTGCGTGTTATTGATAGTGGTCGGGCGCCCATAAAGACCAAAGTTCGCCGGGAACGGCGGTTTGAAACGCGGACGACCAGGCTTACCCTCAAGCGATTCGAGCAGTGCGGTCTCTTCACCGCAAATGTAAGCGCCAGCACCAGCCACTGAATACAATTCAAACTGATGGCCGGACGCGAGAATATTGCTGCCGATATAACCGGCCGCATAAGCCTCTTGTACGGCCGCTTCAAAGCGCACGTAGGGCTCAGCCAAGAACTCACCACGAATATAGTTGTACCCGGCCGTTGCGCCCATGGCGTATCCGCCAATTAGCATGCCCTCTACTACCGAGTGCGGGTTGTAGCGCAAGATGTCGCGGTCATGACAAGTCCCTGGCTCGGACTCATCCGAGTTGCACACCGCGTACTTCGCGCCAGGCGCATTGCGGGGCATGAAACTCCACTTCAGTCCGGTAGGAAAGCCCGCACCGCCGCGACCACGCAAGCCGGACGCCTTCACTTCCTCAATCACCGCCTCTGGGGTGACTTTCTCACGCAGGATGCGCTCCCACGCCTCGTAGCCACCGATGCTGCGGTATGCCGACAAGGTCCAGCTTTCCGGCAGATGCAAGGGCTCAAAGACAACTTGATTCATCACGCGCGACATACGAGTCTCACTTCAAATTGTCGAGAATCTGATCCACCTTCTCAGGCGTCAAATGCTCGTAGTAGACGTGATCGATCATCATCATCGGCGCGTTGTTGCAGGCCGCGAGACACTCTTCTTCCTGCTTGAGGTAGAACTTGCCATCCGGTGTGCTTTCGCCGGTGCGGATACCCAACTTTTTCTCAACGTGCGCGACGATGTTCTCGGAGCCACACAACATGCAGGAGATGTTGGTGCAGACGGAGATATGGATGCGACCGACCGGCTTGACCTCGAACATCGAATAGAAGTTCGCGACCTCATACACCTGGATCGTCGGCAACTGTAGGTACTCGGCCACCGCGTCCATCAGTTCAACAGTCAAAAAACCATTGTTCTGGTGTTGCGCAGCCCGCAACGCGGCCAACGAGGCAGAGCGCTGTTGACCCGTTGGAAATTTGGCCACCCACGTGTCGATATCATGGCGGGTATGCTCCGAGAGCACAGTCATCGGATCACTCATCGGTCGACCTCCCCGAATACGATGTCGAGCGTGCCAATCACAGCGACCACGTCCGCAAGCATGTGACCGCGCACCATCTCGTCCAGCGCAGACAAATGCACGAATCCCGGCGCACGACACTTCAATCGGTACGGCTTGTTGGCGCCATCAGACACCAGCCAAATGCCAAATTCACCCTTAGGCGCCTCTACCGCCGCGTAGGTCTCACCCACGGGGACCGTATAGCCCTCGGTCATCAATTTGAAGTGATGGATCAGGGACTCCATGTCCCCCTTCATCTCCACCCGACGGGGCGGCACAATCTTGTGGTCGGCCACGAGCACAGGGCCGGGATTGGCGCGCAACCAAGTAATGCACTGCCGAATGATCCGATTCGACTGACGCAATTCCTCGATACGCACGAGATAGCGCGAGTAGCAGTCGCCGTTCACGCCCACTGGAATGTCAAAGTCTAGCCGATCGTAAATATCGTAAGGCTGGTGCTTGCGCAGATCCCAGACCACGCCCGAACCGCGCAGACAAGGTCCCGTGAACCCGAGCGCCTTCGCGCGTTCCGGCGTCACGACGCCAATGTTCACCGTGCGCTGCTTCCAAATCCGGTTATCGGTCAGCAGGGTCTCGTATTCGTCCACGCACTTCGTGAAACGATCCGTAAAATCTTGTAGAAAATCGAGCAAGCTACCCGAACGCGCTTCGTTCAAAAGATCGATATTGCGCTTCGAGCGGAACTTCGACGGCGCATATTTTGGCAACGAGTCCGGCAAGTCGCGCGCCACACCGCCCGGCCGATAATAGGTTGCGTGCATGCGCGAACCCGACACGGCCTCATAAGCGTCTATCAGATCTTCGCGCTCACGGAAGCAATACAAGAACACCGTCATCGCGCCGATATCCAACCCATGTGCACCAAGCCACATGAGGTGATTCATGATGCGGGTTATTTCATCGAACATGACTCGGATGTACTGCGCACGCTCAGGGATCTGTACGCCGAGCATTTTTTCGATCGCCATGACATAGGCGTGCTCGTTACACATCATCGAGCAATAATCGAGCCGGTCCATGTAACCGATGCTTTGATTGAACGGCTTCGACTCCGCCAGCTTCTCGGTACCGCGATGCAGGAGCCCAATATGCGGGTCGGCTTTCTGCACTACCTCGCCATCGAGCTCAAGAATCAGGCGCAGAACGCCGTGCGCAGCAGGGTGCTGCGGGCCAAAGTTCAGGGTGAAATTCTGGATCTCGGACATGCTAATTCCCCGAACGGCCAGCCGTGAGCGCGGCGTCGTAGCGGTTGTCATCGCGAATCACGCGCGGCACGAGGACACGCGGCTCGATGCTCACCGGCTCGTACACGACCCGACCCTGCTCAGCGTCGTAGCGCACTTCAACGTGACCAGAGAGCGGGAAGTCCTTGCGGAACGGGTGGCCGATAAAGCCGTAGTCGGTGAGCAGGCGACGCAGATCGGGATGTTCTTGGAACAGGATCCCAAAAAGATCAAAGGCCTCACGCTCGAACCAATTCGCAGACGGCCACACGGCCACAACGCTCGGCACCGTCGGCGGCTCCGCGGTATCGCAGTAGCAGCGCAAGCGCAGACGCTGATTATTCGCGTAGGACAGCAGGTGATAGGCCACGGCGAAGCGCCGCGCCCTCGGCTCCGGCGGGACAAACACGCTGTCCTGACCGACGACGCCACGACCGAAGCCGGTGCTAGTCGCGTCGTGGGTATCCCACTCTTGGTGGCCGTAACTCAAGTAATCAATGCCCGACACATCGATCGCCGATTCGAAGGCAAATCGCGGGTCGTCCCGCAGCACCGTGCACACGGCAATCAGGTCCGTTGGCACCACTTCGTACGCCAATTCTTGATCGAGCGCAGCGAGGCGTGTCAGACGAGCGCCAAAGGTCGCTTCGAGGTGCGCTGCTAGTGTCGCCATTTTGGAGAGCGGTGCCGCCGCTTCGGTGCTGACAGCGCTCATCGGGCGATCGTGCTCGTGCGACGGATCTTGTTCTGCAATTGCAGGATCCCATAAATCAGCGCTTCGGCAGACGGTGGGCATCCCGGGACATAAACGTCCACCGGCACAATGCGATCACAGCCACGCACTACCGAATAGGAGTAGTGGTAATAGCCGCCGCCGTTGGCACACGAACCCATGGAAATGACCCAACGCGGCTCGGCCATCTGGTCGTAGACCTTGCGCAGCGGCGCCGCCATTTTATTGGTCAGCGTACCGGCGACAATCATGACATCCGACTGGCGCGGACTGGGGCGAAAGACCACACCGAAACGATCCAGGTCATAACGCGAGGCACCCGCCTGCATCATCTCGACCGCGCAGCACGCCAGACCAAAGGTCATCGGCCACATCGAACCGGTACGCGCCCAGTTCATGAGGTCATCCAGACGAGCCGTGACGAAGCCCTTATCCTGGAGCTCCGCATCGACTTCTGCGACTAATCCCATTCGAGCGCTCCCTTCTTCCACTCGTAGATGAACCCGACCACGAGAATCGCCAGGAAGACGAGCATCGACACGATGCCGACGGTACCGATCGCCTTGAGCGAAACCGCCCAAGGGAACAGAAACGCGATTTCCAGATCGAACAGAATGAACAAGATAGCGACGAGGTAGTAGCGCACGTCGAATTTAATACGTGTGTCCTCGAACGGCTCGAAGCCACATTCGTAAGGGGAATTCTTCTCTGCATCCGGTCGGCGCGGCCCGAGCAGAAAACCGAGCACGATCAATAAACCACCCAGTCCGGCGGCTACGATCAGAAAGATCAGGATCGGCAGATAATTTTGCAGCATCATCCCTGTCCCGAGGTCGCGAACGTACGCCTCGTAATCGCTGCGGATTTTAGTTTACGCAGGGGGCTACGTCACCCAAAAAATTCAGGGGCTGGCCCCGTTTTGCGCAAACCCTCGTAGGTATATACCTAAACGAGCGCTGCCTGGAACTCCAACAAGACCTGGTGCCGACGGCCGGACTCGAACCGGCACACCTTACGGTGCTAGCACCTCAAGCTAGTGCGTCTACCAATTCCGCCACGCCGGCATTAACAGTCTTGTAAAAATGAAATTCCGGATCGCCTTGTGCCGCAAGCGCCTTACTTCGAAGGCGCTGCAGGCGAACCCGCCGGGGTCTGCTCAAGCAGACTCTTAGGCGCACCACTCGACTGGTGACTCGCGAAGTAAGCGAGCGTCAAGCTCGTTACAAAAAAACAGGTGGCCAGGATCGCCGTCAACTTCGAGAAGAAGGTGGCCGAACCTTTGGAACCGAACACGGTACCCGAGGCGCCCGAACCGAATCCGGCGCCCGCGTCCGCACCCTTGCCGCGCTGAAGCAGCACGAGGCCGATGATGGCCAGCGACAAGAGAACATGAATGATCAATAACAACTGTTGCAGCATTACCGTCTACCCACGACCGCCGACTGAATGAGCGGCATCGCAGATCCTCAAAAATTCATCCGCCTTAAGCGAGGCACCCCCGACGAGCGCCCCATCAACGTCCGCCATTCCGAATAATTCGGCGGCGTTCGAAGCCTTCACACTGCCGCCGTAAAGGACACGCAGTTGATCCCCAAGTGTAGCATCCCCGGCCGAGAAATATCCACGGATAAATGCGTGCACCGCTTGCGCCTGATCAGGGGACGCGGTCCGGCCCGTACCGATAGCCCAGACCGGTTCGTAGGCCACCAGCGCCTGCACGAAGGCCCCAAGGCCGGCCAACGCCACAACCGCATCCAACTGGCGCGCCACCACGGTCTCGGTCACCCCCGCCTCACGCTCCTCAAGGCTTTCACCGACGCAGAGGACCGGCACCAAACCGGCCGCCTGGGCGGCGACGAATTTAACGGCCACGGTCGCCTCGGACTCCCCATAAAGCGTACGGCGCTCGGAATGGCCGACCAAGACGTGGCTGGCGCCCACATCACGCAACATGGCCCCTGAGGTCTCACCGGTGTAGGCACCTACCGCTTCGGTGCACAGATTCTGCCCACCCACCGCCACTGCACTACCGGCGGCAAGGCGTACCACCTCGGCGACGTACACCGCGGGCGGAAACACGATCACTTCGGCGCCACCGTGACCGATCCCATCCACCAACCCCGCCACTAGGCGCGCGTTCTCCTCACGGGAGCCGTGCATTTTCCAGTTACCGGCGACGATTGGTCGGCGCATCGTGATCGATCCCACAGTGGAGGCGCGCGAGAATAACCGCGACCCCCACCAAAATCAACGGCTTAAAATTAAGCGGTCGCGACCCGGACGACCGTGGCCAGGCGTTCGGCGAGTGTTTGTACCTGCCGTTCGTCTTCCCCTTCCACCATGACACGGATCAGCGCTTGCGTCCCGGAGGAGCGCAACACGACGCGCCCCGTGTCCGCCAGCGCCGCTTCGGCCGCAGCCACCGCCTCCACCACCGCCGGCAGCGTTTGCGGATCCACCTTCCGTGACATCGCAACATTGAGCAGGACTTGCGGATATTTGGTCATTCCCGTTGTCAGTTCCGCCAGCGAAGCACCGGTCTGGCGCATGACGCCCAAAACCTGCAACGCGCTCACGATACCGTCGCCCGTCGTGGTGCGATCCAGACACAAGAGGTGCCCCGAGGTCTCGCCACCGATAGTCCCACCCGTCTCCCGCAAGCGCTCCAACACGTACCGATCGCCCACCTTTGCCCGCAGGAACGGTATGCCTAGCCGAGCCAACGCGTGCTCAAGGCCAAGGTTACTCATCACCGTACCCACCACTGGGCCTGACAAGGTACCCGCCGCTTGGCGCGCCTTGGCAATCACGTAGAGCAGTTGGTCACCGTCCATGACCCGACCCAGATGATCGACCATGATCAGTCGGTCGCCATCGCCATCGAGCGCCAATCCAGCATCCGCGCGCACGCCAGGCACCGTCAACTGCAACAAGGACGGCGCCGTCGAACCACAACCATCATTAATATTGCGGCCGTTGGGCGAACAACCAATCGGCACCACATCGGCGCCCAGATCCGAAAACACCCGTGGCGCCACCTTGTAGGCCGCCCCATTGGCCGCATCCACGACGAGTTTCAATCCGTCTAAGCGCAATCCCTTCGTTAGGGTACCGAGGCAGTGTTCTTGGTACAGGGTGCGCGAATCATCAATACGGGTCGCGCGTCCGAGGCGCTGCGAAGGCACCGTCACGGGCGGATGCGCCAACTGCGCTTCAATCGCCGCTTCCGTTGCATCCGACAACTTGCCGCCCTCACGGTCAAAGAACTTGATGCCGTTGTCTTCATAGGGGTTGTGTGAGGCACTGATCATCACGCCAAAATCGCAACCGGTCCTCTGGGTCATGTAGGCCACGGCCGGCGTCGGCAAGGGCCCAATCAGGCGCACATCCACGCCAGCGGCCACAAACCCAGCCTCGAGCGCTGCCTCGAATAAGTAGCCCGACACCCGGGTATCCTTCCCAATCAGTACAGAACCACCCGCCGGAGCGAGCACGGTGGCCGCCGCACTAGCGAGGCGCACGGCAAACTCCACCGTCATCGGTGCATCACCAACGCGCCCGCGTATACCGTCGGTGCCGAAGTAATGAAGTCCCATCATCCCTCCTCTAAGGGGCTGCGTAACGCCGCCCCGACCCTAACCGCATCCACTGTCTCAGCCACATCGTGCGCGCGCAAGACCGCCGCACCGCGTGCGGCGGCCAATGCCGCCAAACTCACGCTGCCCGCCAAGCGCTCACCCACGGGACGGCCCGTGAGTTGACCCACCATCGACTTGCGCGATACCCCCACCAACAAGGGCACACCCAGGCGCGTGAAGCGCCCCAGATGACGGAACAAGGCCAAATTATGGTCCTGCGTCTTCCCAAAGCCGAAGCCCGGATCAATCAGAATCGCATCCGCCGCAATACCGGCGGCGCGACACTCGGCGATGCGCGCGCGCAGATAGGCCTCCACCTCCTCGACCACGTCCGCGTAGTACGGTGCCTGCTGCATCGTCTGGGGTTCTCCCTGCATGTGCATCACGCACACGGCGGCGCCCGCAGCGGCCGCCGCCGCCAACGTGGCCGGCGCGCGTAAACCGCGAATATCGTTGATGAGATGGGCCCCTGCTGCACAGCTGGCCTGCACGACTTCCGGGCGGCTGGTATCCACCGAGATGACCACGTCCAGTTCAGCGGCGATCCGCTCTATGACTGGCAGCACGCGATCCATTTCCTCAGCCACGCTGGGCCGCACGGCGCCGGGTCGGGTGGACTCACCGCCCACGTCGATAATGGCCGCGCCCGCTGCCAATAAGCGCCGCGCTTGGGTGAGCGCCGCCGCCGGCGCCGCGTACAGACCCCCATCTGAAAAAGAGTCGGGCGTTACGTTCAGAACGCCCATAACCACCGGCTGATCGAGCGCGAGCCAGCGCGTCCGGCAGCGCAGTTGCATACGAACTCCGGTCAGTGCTGACCGGCCGGGGTCGCCACACCAAGACCGGCCGTCGCACCAGCGGGTGCCGACGGCGGTGGATCGTTGGACTTGGTGCCGGATTCCCAGCCCACGGGCGGTCGTGGCTCACGGCCTTCCATGATGTCGCGGATCTGATCATCGCCAATTGTCTCGTAGCGCATCAGGGCGTCCGCCATCGCATGCAACTTTTCGACATTCGCCTCAAGCAAATGACGCGCACGCGCGTAATTGGCATCAATGACACGACGCACTTCCTCGTCGATCACGTGCGCCGTCACATCCGACACCTGCTTATGCTGGGTCACGCTACGGCCCAAGAACACCTCACCTTGGTCCTCGCTATAGGTCTGCGGACCGAGACGCTCTGACAAGCCCCACTTGGTCACCATATTGCGTGCCATATCGGTGGCATATTCGATATCGCTTTGCGCCCCGGTGGTGACGCCCTCGCTACCGAAGATCAACTCTTCCGCTACTCGCCCCCCAAAGGCCGAGGAAATTTTGCTCTCCAGTCGGCGCTTACTGAGACTCAAGCGATCTTGTTCAGGCAGATACCAAGTCACACCGAGCGCACGGCCACGCGGAATGATCGTCACTTTATAAACCGGATCATGTTCCGGCACGAGGAAGCCGACGATCGCGTGACCGGCTTCGTGGTAGGCGGTCATCTTTTTTTCCGCATCGGACATGACCAATGAGCGCCGCTCTGCGCCCATGTAAATCTTGTCGCGAGCACGTTCAAATTCAGACATGTTGACCACGCGCTGATTGGCGCGGGCAGCGAACAGCGCCGCCTCATTGACCAGGTTCGCAAGATCCGCGCCGGAAAACCCCGGTGTACCACGCGCGATGACCATCGCATCCACGTCATCGGAGAGTGGGACCTTGCGCATGTGGACCTTGAGGATCTGCTCGCGACCACGGACGTCCGGCAGCGGCACCACCACCTGTCGATCAAAGCGACCCGGGCGCAGCAACGCCGGATCCAACACATCGGGGCGGTTAGTCGCCGCAACCACAATGATGCCCTCGTTACCCTCGAAGCCATCCATCTCGACCAGCAACTGGTTCAGGGTCTGCTCACGCTCGTCGTGACCACCCCCTAAGCCGGCACCCCGGTGACGACCGACGGCATCGATTTCATCGATGAAGATAATGCACGGCGCATGTTTCTTGGCCTGCTCGAACATGTCGCGCACGCGCGACGCGCCGACACCGACGAACATCTCCACAAAATCCGAGCCGGAGATGGTGAAGAACGGCACCTTGGCCTCACCGGCGACCGAACGAGCCAACAGCGTCTTGCCGGTACCGGGGCTACCGACCATCAGGACCCCCTTCGGGATCTTGCCGCCAAGTTTCTGGAACTTGCCGGGGTCGCGCAGGAACTCGACGATCTCGCGCAACTCGTCCTTAGCTTCTTCAACGCCGGCCACATCGGCAAACGTGATAGCGACCTTTTCCTCGCCCAGCAGGCGGGCCCGGCTTTTACCAAAGCTCATCGCACCGCGGCCACCGGCACCACCCTGCATCTGGCGCATCAGATAAAACCACAATCCGATCAGCAAGAGCACCGGGAAGCTCGACAGAAACAATTGCATCAGCCAACTCGAGCGTTCCGGCGCCGGCGTGCTGAAGTTGACGTCGTGCTTTTTCAAAAAACCGATCAGCGCCGTGTTGTCGGTCTCAGGGCTGTAGGTGACGTAGGCATCCCCACTGGACCGGTTGCCCGAGATCGACTCGCCTTTGATCACGGCGGTGCGAATTGCGTTGTTCTCGACTTCGGTCAAGAACTGGGAATATGGCATTTCCGGGTTCGGTGCCGTGCGGTTGCCAAAATTGGCAAATACGGTGACGAGCACCAGCAAAATCACGCCCCAGAGGAAGATATTCTTCGTGAAATCTTTCAAAGCCAACTCCAAAAAGGGGGGTCAATGCAGACCGCCCCGGGGGGATCAGAGGATACGCCTGCCGGTGGCCAACAGGTACATTTCAGCGCTACGCGCACGGGACGCCGGCGGTTTTTTCATCTTCACTTGGCCGAACTCCGCCTTCACCGTCCGTAGATACGCATCGAAGCCCACGCCCTGGAAAATCTTCGTGAGAAAATTTCCACCGGGTTTCAGAACCTGCCGACAGAACTCCAGTGCCAATTCACACAAGTACAGTTGCCGTGGCTGATCAACAGCGTCGATGCCGCTCATATTGGGGGCCATGTCGGACATCACAAGGTCTACGGGTCGTCCGGCGAGCAAACGATGCAGTTCTTGCAGCGGCTGCTCCTCCCTAAAGTCCCCTAAAACAAACTCGACACCCGTCAGCGCGTCCATCGGCAAGATATCCAGAGCGACCACAAATCCTTTATTATTCAGTACTTTACCCGCATACTGACTCCAGCCGCCAGGCGCGGCACCGAGATCGACGACGACCATGCCGGGTTTGAGCAGCCGCTCTGCAACGTCCAGTTCCTCGAGTTTAAAAGCCGCCCGCGAGCGCAGCCCCTCCTTGCGGGCGCGCTGCACATAGGCGTCGCTCTCATGCTCTTGGAGCCACCGTTTGCTCGATTTACTGCGCTTGGTCATGTCCTGCCGCCGCCTCGGGGCTCTGGCTCCACTATACTCACGAGATGCAACTCTCTGAACGCCAGAAGAAATACCTGCGTCGCCTCGGCCACGCCCTCCATCCCGTCGTGGCCCTCGGCAACAACGGCCTGACCGACGCGGTCGTCACCGAAATGGACCGCGCGCTGACCGATCACGAGTTGATCAAAGTCCGCGCCCGGGTCGGCGAACGCGACGACCGCAACGCCACGCTCGACCTGCTCGCGCAGCGTACCCGCAGCGAACTGGTCCAGCGCATCGGCAACGTCGGCGTCTTTTACCGGCGCAACGCGAAACTCAGCCGCCTCATCCTGCCGGACTGAGCCCACTCAGCGGCGACGCAGTGCTTGCACCAACGCGGTCACGGCCGCGACGGTAGCTAGCGCATATAGCAGACTCGACACCCCATGCCACTGGGCAAAGGCCAGTGTCTGTGTCCCGTGCGCGACCTTCTCGGTCTCCAGCAGGGGACGGATCAGGCACTCGCTGGCCCCGAGCAGCACCGCCGGCGCCAGTAGCATCGCGCGCCCGCACGGGCCGGTCTGCCGCAACGCGCCCAGTGCGACGACCATCAGCACGAGCACCAACGTGAGCAGGTTCGTCACGTGAAACAACTGGCCCGCCATCCGCCCCGCCAACGCTCGGTCATCCAGACCCACGAACAGCAGCGGTGCGACCAGCCCGCCGACCGTGACCAGCAGGCCTGCGAGTAGCGCCAAAAGCAGTTGGCGCGTCAACTTCATTCGTAGCGAACGGCGACGATCTCATAGCGGCGCACGCCGCCCGGGGCCTGTACCTCGACCTCGTCGCCTTCTTCCTTGCCGATGAGCGCCCGTGCGATCGGCGAGGTAATCGCGATCAGATTCTGACGGATGTCCGCCTCGTCCTCACCGACGATCTGATAGGTCACCTGGACACTATCGTCCTGACTTTCCAGGTCCACCGTCACGCCAAAGACCACGCGGCCGTTGTGCGGCAGTTTGCTGACATCGATGACCTCTGCGTTGCCGAGGCGAAAGTCGATTTCCGCTATGCGGCCCTCGATGAAACTCTGGTTATCGCGCGCCGCGTGATATTCCGCGTTCTCGGACAGGTCGCCGTGACCGCGTGCCTCAGCAATGGCCCGAATGACCGCCGGGCGATCCTCCGACTTGAGACGTTTGGACTCAGCACGCAGACGCTCAGCGCCACGGACAGTGATGGGAGGACGCTTCACGAGCGGAGTTCCTTGTGCAAATCTTGCAGACGATTGACGTCAACCGCCTCGAGATGGTCGAGCGCTTCGCACGTTGCCCGCGCTGCAGCGACTGTTGTGTAGTAGGTGACTTTGCGAGCCACGGCCTCGCGCCGAATCGACCGAGACTCTCGCACCGCGTGCTTACCCTCGGTGGTATTGACGATCAAGTCGATCTCCTCGTTCTTAATCATATCCACAATATGCGGACGTCCTTCGCGCACCTTGAGCGCCTTGCGGCACGGAATGCCCTCAGCGATCAGCGCCTTGGCGGTCCCCTCGGTCGCCACAATCTCGAAGCCGCGTGCGATCAGATCACGCGCCAGCGGCACGGCTAGGGGCTTGTCGCGTTCGCGCACGGAGATCAAACAGACGCCCTGGCGTGGCAGGATCACGCCAGCACCGGCCTGCGCTTTGGCATAAGCCTCGCCGAAGGTCCGTCCGGTACCCATCACTTCGCCGGTCGACTTCATCTCAGGCCCGAGAATTGGATCGGCCTCCGGGAACTTCGCAAAGGGGAATACCGGTCCTTTGACCGAATAGAAGCCCGGCACGATCTCACCGGAAATACCCTGCGCTTCCAGCGAACGACCGACCATCACGCGTGCCGCAATCTTGGCCAAGGGCCGACTAGTGGCCTTCGAAACAAAGGGCACCGTGCGCGAGGCGCGTGGATTCACTTCGAGCACATAAACAATGCCCGCCTGAATCGCGAACTGCACGTTCATGAGGCCGACAACATTCAGGGCGCGCGCCATGGCCTGGGTCTGCTCACGCAACTGATCCTGCACCTCGGCGCTCAATGAGAACGGCGGCAAGGAACAAGAGGAGTCACCGGAGTGCACACCCGCCTGCTCGATGTGCTCCATAATCCCGCCGATCAGCACGTCCTCGCCATCACAGATCGCATCCACGTCGACCTCGATGGCCAGATCCAAGAAGCGATCCAGCAGCACCGGGCTGTCATTGGACACCTTCACCGCTTCGTTCATATACGTGCGCAAGTCGTCTTCGTTGAAGACCACCTCCATCGCCCGGCCGCCCAAAACGTAAGAGGGTCGCACGACCAGCGGGTAGCCCACGCCACGCGCCAATTCCACCGCCTGCTCCTCAGCCCGCGCCGTCGCATTAGCCGGCTGCAGCAAGCCGAGTTGGGAAATCAGTTTCTGGAACCGCTCGCGATCCTCGGCGACGTCTATGGCATCCGGCGAGGTGCCTATGATGGGTGCACCCGCTGCAGCCAGCGCACGGGCCAACTTCAACGGCGTCTGACCGCCATATTGCACAATCACACCAGCCGGCTTTTCCTTGGCGATGACCTCCATCACGTCTTCAAAGGTCAGCGGCTCGAAATAGAGTCGGTCTGAGGTGTCGTAGTCGGTCGAAACGGTTTCGGGGTTGCAATTGACCATGATGGTTTCAAAACCATCCTCGCGCAGGGCGAGCGCGGCATGCACGCAGCAGTAGTCGAACTCGATGCCTTGGCCGATGCGGTTGGGCCCACCACCCAGAATCATAATCTTGCGTCGGTCACTCGGCTCGGCTTCGCACTCTTCCTCGTAGGTCGAATACAGGTAGGCGGTCGTGGTGGCGAACTCAGCCGCACACGTGTCCACCCGCTTGTAGACCGGAAACACCCCGAAGCCATGGCGGCGCGCACGGATCTGCGCCTCGGTCACCCCAACGAGGTGTCCAATCCGACCATCTGCGAAGCCCTTGCGCTTCAACGCCCGGATCCGATCCGCGTCAAGCGCATCCAAACCCCGCTGCCGAACAGCCTCTTCCTCGCGCACAAGGTCCTCGATCTGCACGAGGAACCACGGATCGATTGCCGTCAGTGCGTAGACCCGACTGCGCGTCCAACCAGCACGGAACGCATCCGCGACATACAGCAAGCGATTTGCACCGGCGTGCCGCAACTCGGTCACCAGATCCGCTTCGCGCTCGTCAGTGAGCGGCAGGGCGATCTGCTCATTGAAGCCGTTCAGCCCGGTCTCCAGGCTACGCAGCGCCTTCTGCAGTGACTCCTGGAAGGTGCGACCGATCGCCATCGCTTCGCCCACCGACTTCATCTGCGTAGTGAGTCGGATGTTCGCGCCTGGAAATTTCTCGAAGGTAAAGCGCGGAATCTTAGTGACCACGTAATCGATCGCCGGCTCAAAGGAGACCGGCGTCAACCCGCCCGTGATGTCGTTCTTCAGTTCATCCAAGGTAAAGCCGACGGCCAGTTTGGCCGCCACTTTCGCAATCGGAAAACCCGTGGCCTTGGAAGCCAACGCCGAAGAGCGCGATACACGCGGATTCATCTCAATGACCAGCACGCGCCCATCGGCGGGGTTGATCGCAAACTGTACGTTCGAGCCGCCGGTATCGACGCCGATTTTGCGCAGCACTGCGATCGAGGCATCCCGCAGGCGTTGGTATTCCTTGTCGGTGAGCGTCTGCGCCGGCGCCACCGTAATGGAGTCGCCCGTATGGACGCCCATCGGGTCCACGTTCTCAATAGAACAGATGATGATGCAGTTGTCCGCCGAGTCGCGCACCACCTCCATCTCGTATTCCTTCCAGCCAAGCACCGATTCCTCGAGCAGCACTTCGGAGGTGGGCGACGCATCCAGACCGCGCGCGACGATCGTTTCAAACTCTTCGCGGTTGTAAGCGATACCGCCACCACTGCCACCAAGCGTGAAGGACGGCCGAATCACCGTCGGGTAACCAATCTCCGCTTGGTTGGCGAACGCTTCTTCCATCGAATGTGCAATACGCGCCCGGGCGGTTTCTAGCCCAATGTCCGCCATCGCCTCACGGAATAGTTGCCGGTCCTCGGCCATATCAATCGCATCACGCGAAGCGCCGATCATTTCGCACTGATACTTCTCGAGTACGCCCTCACGGACCAGATCCAGCGCACAATTGAGCGCGGTCTGGCCGCCCATGGTCGGCAGCAGTGCATCGGGACGTTCTTTCTCGATGATGCGAGCGACCGTGCGCCACTGCACTGGCTCGATATAAATGGCGTCGGCCATTTCCGGGTCCGTCATGATCGTCGCTGGGTTCGAGTTGACGAGAATGACCCGGTAGCCTTCTTCACGCAGGGCCTTACAGGCCTGCACACCGGAGTAGTCGAACTCGCAAGCCTGACCGATGACGATCGGACCGGCGCCGATGATGAGGATGCTTTTGAGATCAGTACGCTTTGGCATGAGCTGGCTTTCTCGTCAGGCGGTCTGGACGCGGCCGGCGCGCGTCCGCATCAAATCAACGAAGTGGCCAAAGAGGCCCGCCACGTCGTGTGGCCCCGGGCTCGCCTCGGGGTGTCCTTGAAAACTGAAGGCGGGGCGATCAGTCAATGCGATCCCCTGCAAGGAACCGTCAAACAGCGAGCGGTGCGTCGCCTGCACATTGGCAGGCAAGCTTGCCTCATCCACCGCAAAACCATGATTCTGACTGGTGATCAGCACCCGACCCGTCTGCAAATCCTGCACCGGGTGGTTCGCGCCGTGGTGCCCGAACTTCATCTTCAAGGTGCGTGCCCCTGCAGCAAGTCCCAACAACTGGTGGCCCAAGCAGATACCGAACACCGGGATATCCGTCTCGAGGAACTGACGAATCGCCGTAATGGCGTAATCACACGGCTCCGGATCACCGGGGCCGTTGGACAGGAAGATGCCATCCGGTTCCAGCGCCCACACGTCTGCGGCCGGCGTCTGTGCCGGCACCACCGTGATACGGCAACGATGGTCCGCCAGCACGCGCAGGATGTTGCGCTTGATCCCATAGTCGTAGGCGACGACGTGCAAGCGACTGCCGGGGCGCGCCGAACGCGGCGTGTCGCCCACCCAGTTGGTACCTTCGTTCCACTGGTAGACCTCCTGCGTGGAGACCACCTTAGCCAGATCCATCCCTTTGAGGCCCGGGAAACCACGCGCCGCTGCAATAGCCGCATCCGCGTTCACCTCCGTGCCCGTCAGGATGCAGCCCGCTTGGGCGCCTTTGCTACGCAGAATGCGCGTCAATCGCCGAGTATCAATATCGGCAATGGCGACGGTATTGCCACGTTTTAGAAAATCGCCAAGCGATTCTGCCGCCCGCCAACTGGAGTGCAAGGCCGGCAGATCGCGGATCACAAGGCCCGCCGCGTAGATGCCACCGGACTCCATGTCTTCCGGCGTGGTGCCGTAATTGCCGATATGAGGATACGTCAGGGTGACAATCTGACGATTGTAAGAAGGGTCGGTCAGGATTTCCTGGTAGCCGGTCATCGCCGTGTTGAACACGACCTCACCGACCGTACGGCCAGCGGCACCGACGGAGATCCCTTTAAATACCGAGCCATCTTCGAGGGCGAGTACAGCAGACGTCGTCAACGGCTCATTCTCCCGAGTCGAGCGGCACGTGAAGCCCACCGTCTTCCCGTGCAGGGCGCAGATGCGCAAAGCGGGTGGAGTCTGGTTGTAGACTCCGCCCGCTTCGGTCGTTACGCGTGTATGTCGATCCGGGCATGAATTCTACGGCACGGGCCCCGTCCGCACCAGTCTTGAATCGCGTCAGGGCGACCGTTCTCAGCCCTCACACCCGGTGCGAAGACCTAGCTTCGGCGCCGGATCAGTCCAGCGCCAAAACGTCCGCCATGGAGTAACAACCCGGCGCGCGGCCAGCCAACCACGCCGCGGCGCGTAGTGCGCCATAGGCGAAAGTCATCCGGTCATGCGCTCGGTGGGTGATCTCGATCCGCTCACCGGGACCGGCAAAGTACAGGGTGTGCTCGCCGACAATATCGCCGGCGCGCAGCACGGAGAACCCGATGGAACCGGCTTCCCGGGTCCCGCGCCGGTCCAGATCCACGGCCCCCAGGGTCTCGCCACGACCACGCGCCGCAGCCTCGCCCCACTGCAGGGCGGTCCCCGAAGGCGCGTCCTGCTTGTAGCGATGATGGGCTTCGAAGACCTCAATGTCATAGTCTCTAGGAAGCAATGCCGCTGCTTTTTCAATAAGTTGCGCCAGCAAGTTCACGCCAATACTGGTATTTGGCGCAACCAGCACCGGGATGCTGTGACTCGCCCGCGCGACCGCCTCCAGCGCCGTGTCCTGCAGACCCGTCGTGCCAACGAGCAGACCGATACGGGCCGCCACGCAGGCAGCGAGATGCGCCGGGACTGCGCCGGCCACCGAAAAATCGACCGCGACATCGGCGCCGGACAAGTCCGCAGCCGCATCACTGTGTAAAGCCACGCCCAATGGCGCAGCGATTCCTGCGCTCGAACCGGCATCGGCGCCAAGCAAGGGACTACCCGCCGAGACCAACGCCGCCGCTAGCGCATAGTCGGTGCTCTCATGTACGGCCCGGAGGATGCTACGGCCCATGCGGCCGGCCGCCCCATAGAGCGCGATATGCACGGGGCGGGGAGGACTCATGTACGCATACTACCGAAGAATTTTTTCACCCCATCCAGCCACGTGGCTTCGCGGGGATTATGCCGGGATGGATCGCCTTGTAGAGTCGCCTCGAACTCTTTCAGCAACGCCTTCTGGTCATGCGAAAGGTTCACCGGCGTCTCCACTACCACCCGGCAGTACAGATCGCCGCGGCCGCCACCCCGTACGGGCCGAACGCCCTGCTCGCGCAGGCGGAAGACGCGACCGGACTGGGTCTCCGCCGGTACTTTGATCTTGGCGCTGCCCTCCAGGGTCGGTACCTCGACCTCGCCACCCAAGGCGGCGGTCGTAAAGGTCACAGGCACTTCACAGGACAAATCCGCTCCATCGCGCTCGAAAATGTCGTGTTTGAGAACCGCGACTTCGACGTACAAATCGCCCGCCGGACCCCCATTGCGTCCCGCTTCGCCCTCGCCCGACAGGCGGATCCGATCACCGGTATCCACACCCGCCGGGATCTTGACCTGCAACGTGCGCGCCTTGCGCACACGGCCGTGGCCGTAGCAGTGATCGCAAGGGGTTTCGATTTGCATCCCCCGCCCTTTGCAGCGACTGCACGGCTGCTGCACGGCGAAAAAGCCTTGCTGCATGCGCACCTGGCCGGTACCGCCACACGTGGTGCAACGGATCGGCGTCGTGCCCTTCGCCGCGCCGTTACCGCCACAGGGCGTGCATTCGACCAAGGTCGTGACGTCAATCTCGCCGGTATGGCCGAACACGGCCTGTTCGAGTTGGAGTTCGAGTTCATAGCGCAAGTCGGCGCCGCGGAACACTTGGCGGCCACCGCCGCGGCGGCCACCACCAAAGATGTCGCCAAAGACTTCCCCAAAGATGTCGCCGAAGGCTTCACCGGGATCCATCCCCCCGCCACCACCGTGCTGGGCGTTCAGGCCAGCGTGACCGAACTGGTCATACGCGGCCCGCTTCTGCGGATCCGACAGCACCTCGTAGGCTTCTTTGGCCTCCTTGAAAGACTCTTCGGCCGCCGCATTGCCCGGATTGCGGTCCGGATGAAACTTCATTGCGAAGCGGCGATACGCCTTCTTGATCTCGGCTTCGGTCGCGGTCTTGGAGACCTCGAGCACTTCGTAGTAATCGCGCTTCGCCATGCCACCACCCTTAAAACCAGAATGCCGCCGCGGGCACTAGAGCCCGCGGCGGCACGATCCTCTGCGCCGATCGTCAGGCTCTTAGGCCTTAGGATCTTTGTTTTTGACTTCCTCGAACTCGGCATCCAGCACGTCGTCCTTCGCCGACGGGCCCGCGCCGCCACCAGCCGATGCCGCGCCTTCGGCCGCGCCCGCTTGGGCACGCTGCAGGATCTCCCCTGCGGCGGCCTGCAGCGCTTGCGCTTTGTGCTCAATCGCTTCCTTCTCGTCAGCGGTCATGGCGGACTTCAGGTCCGACAGCGCTGCCTCGATCTTGGCGCGATCTTCACCAGCAACCTTATCACCCAAATCCTTGAGGGACTTGTCGACTTGGTGCGCCAGCGCATCAGCACGGTTACGGGACTCCACCAATTCGCGGAATGCCTTGTCCTCCGCCGCGTGCGCCTCGGCGTCGGACACCATACGCTTGATCTCGTCTTCAGACAGGCCCGACGAGGCCTTGATGACGATCTTCTGCTCCTTACCGGTACCCTTGTCCTTGGCCGACACATGCAAAATACCGTTCGCGTCGATATCGAAAGTCACCTCGATCTGCGGCGCACCGCGCGGTGCCGAGGGAATCTCGGTCAGATCAAAGCGTCCGAGCGACTTGTTGTCATGTGCACGGTCGCGCTCGCCTTGCAACACGTGAATGGTCACCGCCGGCTGATTGTCATCCGCGGTCGAGAACACCTGCGCCGCCTTGGTCGGGATCGTGGTGTTCTTCTCAATGAGCTTGGTCATCACGGCACCGAGCGTCTCGATACCGAGTGACAGCGGCGTCACGTCGAGCAACAGCACGTCCTTGACCTCGCCAGAAAGGACGCCACCCTGCACGGCTGCACCTACGGCTACCGCTTCATCCGGGTTCACGTCCTTGCGTGGCTCCTGACCGAAGAAGTCCTTCACGGCCTTCTGCACCAGCGGCATGCGGGTCTGGCCACCAACCAGGATGACCTCCGCGATGTCCGTGAGCGCCACGCCCGCATCCTTCACCGCCATACGGCACGGTGCGATCGTGCGCGTCACCAGATCTTCGACCAACGAATCGAGCTTGGCGCGCGTCAACTTGACGTTGAGATGCTTAGGCCCAGAGGCATCCGCCGTGATATACGGCAGGTTGATATCCGTCTGTTGACTGGAAGACAACTCGATCTTCGCCTTCTCGGCGCCTTCCTTGAGGCGCTGCATGGCCAGTGGATCCTTGCGCACGTCGACGCCGGACTCTTTCTTGAATTCGTCACTGATGAAATCGATGACGCGGCGGTCGAAATCCTCACCACCGAGGAAGGTGTCGCCGTTGGTCGACAGCACTTCGAACTGACGTTCGCCGTCCACTTCGGCGATCTCGATGATCGAGATGTCGAAGGTGCCGCCACCCAAATCATAGACTGCAATCTTGCGATCACCGCCCGACTTGTCGAGACCATACGCCAGCGCGGCCGCCGTCGGCTCGTTGATGATGCGCTTGACGTTGAGGCCTGCGATACGGCCGGCATCCTTGGTCGCCTGCCGCTGTGAGTCGTTGAAGTATGCCGGCACCGTGATCACGGCCTCAGTGACCGGCTCACCGAGGTAGTCTTCGGCGGCCTTCTTCATCTTCATGAGCACGCGCGCCGAGATCTCCGGTGGCGCCATCGCCTTGCCTTGCGCTTCGACCCAGGCATCCCCGTTCTCGGCCTTCACAATCTTGTAAGGCACAAGATCGAGGTCGCGCTGCACGACGTCGTCGCCGAACTTGCGGCCGATCAGACGCTTCACAGCATGCAACGTGTTCTGCGGATTGGTGACCGCCTGCCGCTTGGCGGACTGGCCGACCAATACTTCGTCGTCCTTGGTGAAGGCGATGATCGACGGCGTGGTGCGGTCGCCTTCGCTGTTCTCGATGACCTTGGGCTTACCCCCCTCCATCACCGCCACACACGAGTTGGTCGTGCCGAGGTCAATACCAATTACTTTCGACATGTGCTGATCCTCTAAAGGAAACTCAAATTCGTTGAAGGCTAGATGGGGACGCTTAGGACGATCTCAAGCGTCTAGCGCGCGCGAAACGATGACCCGGGCTGCTCGCAGCACCCGCCCATTCAGGGCGTAGCCTTTTTGGACGGTCAGGAGCACCGCATTCGGCGGCATCTCGGCGGTCGGCTGGGCCACCATCGCCTCGTGTTCTTCGGGGTTAAAGGTCGTCCCGGGCTGCGGCGTGAGCTCCCGAATGCCAGCCTTCTCAAACGCCTTTTGCAGCAACCGCAGCGTGGCGCTCTGGCCCTCGATCAGACTCTGCACATCCGTGCCGACGCCATTGGCAATGGCCAACTCAAAGCCGTCCATCGCCGGCAGCAACTCCTGGGCGAAGCGCTCGACGGCGTACTGGCGCGACTGCTCCAGGTCGCGCGCCGCGCGCTTACGGAAATTGTCGAACTCAGCGAGTACCCGCACATATTGCGCGTAATGCTCGTCGGCCTTGGCTTGAGCGGCCGCCAGCGCATCGACGGGCGCGTCCAGCGGCGTGACCGTGTCGTCGCCCAGGGAGTCGTTCGTGTCGTCCGTCATGAATGTCCTCTCCAAAAACCAGTGCAGGCGGCGCGCGCCCGGCGCGGAGGATGGGGATTCGCAGGGGCTGATTCAAGAGCAAGACGCCGGCCCCCTCTAGGACAACCGCGCTCGGCGAGGGCTTTATGCCTCTGAAGCAATCAATAAAAGATCGCTAAAAATGTTTATTATCAATAGCTTAGTATTTAAAAACAGGCTTTTTTTCTTTTCGCCCCTGCCCTAACCGTCCGAGCGCCGCTACAGCCGGCACACCGCAGCCTGCATTGTGCCGAGGGGCCAAACGCCCCCTGCACGGGTTTGCTCGGCGCGCTGCGCGGATCTAGGCCGCGCAGGACACGCGGATCGGCAACCGCTGGGGTACCGTCATCTGGCGCGGGCTCTACGGCTTCAGCGCGTCTGATTCAGGGCGGAACCGAGCAACCGCGCCGTCAGATCCACGATCGGGATGACCCGCTCGTAGGCCATCCGGGTGGGCCCAATGACGCCGAGTACCCCGACCACCTCGTTGTCGACGGTATAGGGAGCCGTCACCAGGCTGTAGTCATCAAAAATGCCGTAACCGGACTCCCGGCCGATGAAAATCTGCACCCGATCAGCGCGCAGGCACTGATCTAACAGATGCAGGATGTCGCGTTTCTCATTAAACGCATCGAACAGGCGCCGTAATTTCTCGACGCTAGATAGTTCGGCCACGCCCATCAGATTAGTCTCGCCCGCGATCACGACGTCCGCCGAGCCCGTGCCCCCCTCTGCTGAGCCCATCATGGCTTCGGCCATCGAAATCGCATCCGTCATGAGCTGATTCATCGACGAGCGGGTGTCTTGCAGCTGGTGCAGCAATTGGTGACGAATAGACTCCAGTTCGCGACCCGCAAATTGTTCATTCAAAAACGTCGCCGCGCGGCGCAATTCCTCGGACGTATACGGCCGCGCCAACTTGAGGATACGGTTCTGCACTTCCCGACCATTAACCACCATGATCGCCAGCACCCGATTCTCCGAGAGCGGCATGAACTCGATCTGCGTCACGGCAGCGTGCGTGTGCCGCGGTACCGTGACCACGCCGGCCAA
This sequence comes from uncultured Pseudomonadota bacterium, assembly GCA_903908265.1. Taxonomy (GTDB): domain Bacteria; phylum Pseudomonadota; class Gammaproteobacteria; order Steroidobacterales; family Steroidobacteraceae; genus CAIKZZ01. The sequence goes on along the minus strand of CAIVRI010000005.1, from coordinate 18,336 downwards.
CTGGGTGAAATTCGACAAAAACTGGGACGCGGTGGCAACCAACTGGCGCGGGTCGTCCGCGCTGGCGCCAAAGCGGTCTTGCAAGGTCCGTAAAATCTCCCGGTCATATTCTGCTGGCTTGAGTTTGAGCAAGGCGTCGACGAAGACCCGGTAGCCCTTATCGGTCGGAATGCGGCCCGCGGAGGTGTGCGGCGAACTGACGAACCCGTAGTCCTCCAAATCCGCCATCACGTTACGGACCGTGGCGGCGCTGACCGTGAGCCCAGACTCGCGCGTCAGTGTGCGCGAGCCGACTGGCTGCCCATCGCGGATGTAGGCCCCGACCAGCACATTCAACAGCGTTTCTGCCCGCTCACTCAGGCGCTGCGGTGCATCACCCGCCTCGCGCCCAAGCCCTCGATGATCATCGGACATGTAGGCTAAGCCCCTGTGGAAGATCGTTTTTTTCGCGCTGACCCAAAATCTAACGAGGCCCGCTCTTGCGGTCAAGGTCGATCCGACGACACCGGCCCGCGCCGACACGCCGAAAGCCATCATACCGTGATAACGTTTGCATCCGATGACCCACGCGTTTTCCTGCATCGCCCTAGTCGGACGCCCGGCTGACCCGCTTGTCGCGGACGCCATGGTTGCGCTCGCCCGTCACGCGGTCGGGTGCGGCATCCGTGTGTTTGTCGATGCCGCCGGCGGCCTGCCCTACCCGGCGGCGGTCGAGCGCCGAGCGGAAGCGAACCTCGTACTTGGCGCGCACCTCATGGTCTCGGTCGGCGGCGATGGCACGCTGCTGTATACCGCGCGTCTGGTCGGTGATGCCGCCGTGCCCCTGCTCGGCATCAACCGCGGGCGCCTGGGGTTTCTCGCCGACATCAGCGCAACCGAAATGATCGAGCGCTTCGACGATGTGTTGGCTGGGCGCTTTGAGCGCGATCTGCGCCGCACGCTCAGTGCGCGCCTGATCGTCCCGCAGATGGCCGACCGCGTGCTCGTGGCCCTCAACGACGTGGTGCTGCAAAAACGCGATACCGGCCGCATGCTCGACTTCGAAAGTGCCATCAATGGCAACTTCGTTAACGCCCATGGCGGTGATGGCTTAGTCATTTCGACCGCCACCGGTTCCACCGCCTATGCACTATCCTGCGGCGGGCCGATTCTGACCCCCGATATCGATGCCATCGTGATCGCACCGATTTCCCCGCACACGCTGTCGGATCGGCCGCTAGTGATCGGCGGACAGTCGACGATCGAATTGCGACTGACGTCCCAAGCCCCGGTACGCGCCGAAGTGACCTGCGACGGCGTGGTGCTCGGCGATCTGCCGCCGGACGGTCGCCTCGTGATCGAACCGTGCCCACGGCGGGTGACCTTGCTGCATCCGCTCGGCTATGACTACTTCCGCATCCTGCGCTCCAAGTTGCACTGGGGCCGCGGCGGACGCCAAGGCCCACCGGACGCACCCCGATGTTGACCCAACTACAGATCCGCGACTTCGCGATCATTGAATCCGCCGAACTCGAGCTCAGCCAGGGCCTGACGGCACTGACCGGGGAGACCGGCGCCGGCAAGTCGATTCTGGTGGATGCGGTGATGCTTGCGATCGGCGCACGCGCTGATGCCGGCGTCGTGCGCCATGGCAGCGAACGCGCGGAGATTTCCGCGGTGTTCGATCTGCGTGGCAATACCGCCGCACAAGCGTGGCTGCGTGAGCAGGAACTAGAGCACGAGGGCGAAGTCATTCTGCGTCGAACGGTCGGTAGTGACGGCCGCTCGCGCGCTTATATCAATGGCCAGACGCAGCCCCTGCAGCACGTGCGCGCACTCGGTGAATTGCTCATCGACATCCATGGGCAGCAGGAGTTTCTCACGCTGACCCGGCGCGAAGCGCAGCGTGGTTTGGTCGACGCCCACGGCAGCCATGAAGCCCTGCTCGCTCCGGTCGGACAACTAGCCCGCGAACTGCGCCGGCTCGAACGAGAACTGGCCATCCTGCGCGGCGCCGCTAACGATCGCGATGCCCGTCTGGATCTGTTGCGTTACCACGTACAGGAACTCAAAGCCCTGTCACTGGAAGCCGGTGAGGTGGAGCGCTTGCTGGCAGAAGCCCAGCGACTGGCCCACCGCGGCAAACTCGCCCAAGCGGCCCAAACAGCGCTCGATGCTTTGTATGAAGGCGAAGGGCTCGACGCCCACGCTCTGATCGGCCGGGGCGCGGCCGCGCTACGACCAGTCGCCGATCTGGACCCGACACTAGCCCCCGTGATCGCGCTAGTGGAAGAGGCGCTGATTCCGCTGAAGGAAGCTGGCCGCGCGCTGGCCGACTACCTCGAGTCGCTCGAAGCGGACCCGACGCGGCAGGAAGTTGTGCAATCGCGCATCGCCTCGATCGAACAACTGGCGCGTAAGCATCGGGTCGAGCCGCAGACGCTGGACGCCGTGCTTGCGCAACTGGAGCGCGAACTCGAATCACTCGAGCACGCTGACACCACGGCGGCGGCACTGGAACAACAACAGGCCCGCCAACGCACCGACTACGATCGAGCCGCCGCAAAACTAACCGCCGCCCGTCAGCAGGCGGCCGCTGCGCTCGCCGCGTCGGTCACCGCCTTGATGCGCGGCTTGGGGATGCCCGGTGGCGTGTTTGAGATTGCCGTGCGCCCGATGGAAGGGGCACCGGATCCCTCCGGTCGCGATGAGATCGACTTCCTCGTGAGCGCCAACCCCGGACAGCCACCCAAGCCCATTGCGAAAGTGGCCTCGGGTGGCGAACTGTCGCGCATCAGCTTGGCGGTACAGGTGGCTGCAGCGCATCAGTCCAGTGGGCCGTCGTGCATGATTTTTGACGAAGTCGACGCCGGTGTCGGCGGCGCAGTGGCCGAAATGGTCGGCCGCGAGTTGGCCGCACTCGGGCGTCGTGGACAAGCGCTGTGCGTGACCCATTTGCCGCAAGTGGCCAGTCAGGCGGATCACCACATCCGGGTCGCTAAGTTCTCCGATGGCAAGACCAGTCGGACACGCCTCGCGGTCCTCACCACGGAGGAACGGGTCGAGGAGTTGGCGCGCATGCTAGCGGGTGTCGAAGTCACCGATACGGCGCGCAGCCATGCACGCGAACTGCTGGAGCGACGCCACGTCGCGCCCAAAACCACGACCAGTGCACGTAAGCGTCGCTAAACGGTGTCCGCACGGGGCACCGCGGCGCCGATAACCGCAGGAGAAAGCAATGACACGGCACGCACGGTGGACCGGTCTGGTCGCGCTCCTCTGGGAGCTCGTCGCGAGCAATGCGCAGGCTGCGATCCGGATAGAGAAGACGTGGATTCCGCTGCCAGACGGCACCCGCCTTGCGGTCACGCTCTATCGACCGGCCGCCACGGACCGCGAAGAACAGCATCCTGTGCTGCTCGAGTACCTGCCCTACCGTAAGGACGACGACGAAGCCGCGCGTGACCTCGGCATCCACAGTTATTTCGCCGAGCATGGCTATGTAGGGGCACGGGTGGACATCCGTGGCTTTGGTAACAGTGAAGGCCATCCACCGGCGCGCGAATACTCCGCGCAGGAACAAGTCGATGGGGACGCCGTCATCGCTTGGCTGGCCCGCCAGCCGTGGTGCAACGGCAATGTCGGCATGCTCGGCATCTCTTGGGGTGGCTTCAACTCCATTCAGATGGCGATGCGCAAACCGCCGGCGCTCAAAGCCATCTTGGCCGCAGACGCCACCGAAGCCCTCTTCAAAGAAGACGTGCACTACATCGATGGGATCTTTCACATTGATGAGTTCGAACTCACGATGGATCTCGATCAGGGCCGCCCGGGCGCGCCCGATTTTGTGTTGGACGAGGCGACGCTGAACGCGCGCATGGACAGCGAACCATGGTCGCTCGATTACATCCGTCACCAACGCGATGGGGCGTTCTGGCAGTCCCCCGTGCGGCCGCTCAGTGCACTGACGGTACCCTCCTTTTTGATCGGGGGCTTGCAGGATGGCTATCGCGACAGCGTGATTCGCATGCTGGAAGCCACACCGGCGCCGATCAAAGCCTGGGTCGGACCGTGGAACCACGGTTACCCCAACGAAGCGGACTATGGCCCGCATATGGAGTGGCGTGATCAGGCGGTGCGCTGGTTCGACCACTGGCTCAAAGGCATCAACAACGGGGTCGAGCACGACCCGCGCCTGGTCATCTATGAGCAGCACTATCATCCACCGGGTAGCGCGGCGCAGGACGTGCCCGGGCAGTGGCGGGTCGAGACCTGGCCGCCGCAAGCGCGCACGCACTACACGCTGTATCTGCAACCGGACCATCAACTGCTCCGGACGGCGACGCGCGCGGCACAAGACACACTGCGCTACGTACCCTCTGTCGGTGTGCAAGCAGGGTTCTGGTGGGGCGAACTGGCGGCGGATCCGCGCCCAATTGATGCCTTCTCACTGACCTATGACAGCGCACCCCTGACGGAGGACCTGGCGATCCTCGGACTGGTACCGGTCACCTTGCAGGCCTCGGCCAGCGCCCCGCTAGCCCATTGGTTCGTGCGTCTGGAGGACGTCGCACCCGACGGCCAGGTCACCCAGATCACCGGCGCCGGCCTCAATGGCGCCCAGCGCGATAGCCTCAGTGCGCCCACCGCACTGCAGCCGGGCGCAGAGTACACGCTGCATCTGAATCTGCATCTGGCCACCTGGGTGTTTCCAGTCGGGCACCGTATCCGGGTGGCGGTCTCCAACGCGCTGTGGCCGATGCACTGGCCCACGCCGGACCCGATGACCACGACGCTGACGCTCGGCGGTGTGACGCCCTCCCGGATCGACTTGCCCCGCGTGCCGCCGCAGGCGCCGGCGGCCGTCGCATTCGCGCCGCCCGAACCGATCAGACAACCGGAGTGGAACAAAGGCACCGCCGAGGCGGGTGCGGCGTGGCCCGGAGAATGGAGCCAGTTGCGCGATGAAGTACGGCACCGCACCACCGTGGTCTGGCAAGGGCAAACCGGCACGACCTACCCGTGGGGCCGCTTCGATCACACCGAAAAACTAACCTATAGCGTCGCCGACGACACGCCCGCACTCGCCACGGTGCGCGGGGACTCCACCTATCGACAAGTCCACGGCGATCACGTGTTGGACTGGGTGGGTCTCTTGGAAGTCAGCAGTGATGCCACCACGTTCCATTACCAATACACACGCACGCTATCGCGTGATGGCACGGTACTGCGGCAGCGCACTTGGTCCGAGGCCGTACCCCGCGACCACCAGTAAGCGGGCGCTACGGACTCAGGCCTTACGGTGCGGGCACGCCACCTGACGGCAGTGGCCATACAAAATCAGCGCGTGGTCCGTCAGGTCAAAGCCCAGACGCGCCGCCGCCTGATGCTGCAACGATTCGATCGCATCGTCGGTGAACTCTTCGACCCGGCCGCAGTCCACACACACCACATGGTCATGATGCTCACCCCGGTTCAACTCGAACACCGCCGTACCGCCCTCAAAGTGGTGGCGGGTGATGAGGCCGGCAGCCTCAAACTGGGTCAAGACCCGATAGACCGTGGCCAGACCGATGTCCTGGTCGGCTTCCAGCAAGCGGCGGTAAATGTCCTCGGCCGAGAGGTGATGTCCGGCTTCAACGGCCAGAATGTCGAGGATCTTGACGCGCGGCGTCGTGACCTTCAGGCCCGCTTTGCGCAGATCTTGGCTTTCCACTCTGTACTCCCCCGATCCGGTATGATCAGCCCCCATTATCCACCCCGCGACGCCGGGGACAACCCGCGCCGCCGAGACTTCACGATGCCCGCACCGAAGACCCTGCTTGCCGCTGCCCTTACCCTCGGCCTTGCCCTCGGCGGCTGCGTGTACAAAGTAAACATCCCGCAGGGCAACTATATTGAGGCCAAGTACCTCGATCAGGTCAACGTCGGCATGACGCGCAGTCAGGTGCGTTACCTACTGGGCACGCCAATGCTCTCGGATCCGTTCCATCCCGAGCGCTGGGACTACGTCTACTACTTCAAGACCGGCAAGACCCAGAAGGTCGACCAGCGCAACATCACGATCTGGTTTGCCGAGGACAAGGTCACGAAAATCGATCGTCCGCCCGGCGCATGGAAAGATCCGATCGCGCAGCGCCCGTCGATTTAATTGCGTTGTTAAGACCGCTGTATGGGGCCTACGCAGGCCCCATACAGCGGCGGGCAGCCGGCATTGGGCGTCGTCCAAACGCCAGTCCGTTAAGCCCGTGAGCGGGGCGGCCGCGCCTTGCTGCGCTTCTTCATGCCGATGCCGCCGCCCATGGAGCGCCCCTCCCGCGCCAGCGCCCGGCGGGTCTCTTTGGGATCTTGAGGCAGAGGTCGATACAACTCGACCCGATCACCGGACTGCAGCAGCGTCTCTGGCGGCACTTCCCGACCCCAGACTCCGACTGCCAACCCGGCCGGCAATCCTGGGTGTTTGCTCTCGAGCCCAGCCAGCACCACCGCATCTGCCACGGTCGTACCGACCGGCACCTGCAGCGCCACCTGGGTCTGCCGATCGACCTCGGCATAGACCACCAAAATGGTCAGGTCGCTCATGGGTGCACGCGCCGAGCGCGCTGCACGAAGGCATCGACTATGGAGTCCCAGGTCGACGCAAAGAACGGCCCAAAAACCAGGTCCAAAGCCGCATTCAGAAAGGTAAATTCGATCGAGAGTTCCACTTTACAGCCGCGAGTTTCACCGAGCGACCCGTCGCTGGTACGGGCGCGCAGGGGGTGAAACTGCCAAAGCCCACGGAACGACTTGAGCGGCCCGTCGGTCAGCACCATCTCGATCGACTCGCCCGGGACATTCCGGTTGGTCGTGGTCACGGTGGTGCGCACGCCGACCCGCTCGAACGTCAGAGTGGCCGCCAAACTCTGCGCATCCTCGGTATGCACCACCGTCGCCGGGCACCAGGGCAGGAACTCAGGGTAACGGCGCACGTCATTCACCAGACCGTACATCTGCGCCGGGGTTTGGGGCACCAGGGCAGTACGGTGGACTAGGCGCATGGGCGATTTGAGGGGGGGTGTGACACCCCTCTATTCTGCGGCCAAGGCGCGAAGCCCACAACGCGGCTAGAATGGACGACCGTACGAGGAACGACTGACAACATGGCCGCCAAGGAAGACAAGGACGCGAGCGCTGGCACTATTGCGCTGAATCGCCGTGCTCGCCACGAGTACTTCATCGACGAGCGCTATGAAGCGGGCCTGATGCTGATGGGCTGGGAAGTCAAAGCCATGCGCGCGGGACGCGCCCAACTGGCCGAAGGCTACGTCTTCATCCGCAATGAAGAGGCGTTCTTACACGGGGCACACATCACGCCGTTGAACTCGGCGTCGACCCACGTGATCGCCGACCCGATACGAACCCGCAAATTGCTGCTGAACCGCAAGGAACTTGACCATCTGGTCGGCGCGGTGGAACGCAAGGGCTTTACTCTGGTCCCGCTGTCGCTGTATTGGAAAGACGGGCGAGCCAAGCTCGAAGTAGGACTGGCGCGCGGCAAGAAACAGCACGACAAACGTGATACGGAGAAAGATCGCGACTGGGCGCGGGAGAAGTCGCGCGCGCTACGCGCCCGTAACCGCTGAGTCGCCCACGGCGAACGGGGCAGGGCCTATGCATCGGACACGCGCGCAGTCGGTTTCGGCGCTGGTGACGTGCCGGAAGACCTTTAAAGATCCGCCTTTAGTCTTTCTCAATTGGAGAGTGAACCCGTGCGGCACTCCTCCTAAGTCAAATCGATTAGTTACCTAAAAGCCAACGCCAACGAAGTGCTCTCCTGGGCGTGGCAGCCACCCGCAGGAACGGGCGCACTAAGCATCAAATATTTTCGGCAGGTCGTGCCCAAGCCCTATCGGGTGCTCTACCGCACGCTCAGTCGGCAGGTCGCTCTTTTCCGGATCGTGGACGGTCGCCCCGACCTACAGCCCCTGCTCGCCCGGCGCCTAAGCGCGCGCATCGCGGCAACGACACTCAGTAAAGCCTATTCAACACCACACGGCCATTCGATAGGACCAAAATCGGCTCATACAAGGTCGAGGTGTCGTGACGGGGATCGCGCTCCACGACGACGAAATCCGCCTCGAGCCCTACGGCCACGCTTCCCGTGCGCGCTTCAATACCCAGCACCCGCGCCGACTGATAGGTCGCTGCACTGATCGCCTCGGTGGGCGTGAACCCGACCGCCACGAGCTCCTCAATCTCGTGTGCCGGTCGCACGCGAGCGCTCTCGCCTTCCCCGTAGTCGCCGTCGGTGCCGACCGCAATGGGGATCCCCAGCGCATGTGCTTTCTTCACCGCCTCGCGCAGTGGTCGCATCATCGCGCGCGTGCGCAATTGCAAGGCAATAGCATCGGCACTGTCGCCACGCGGATCCCCCAGCGGGCTCATGATGGCCAGCGTCGGTACAAAGAACGTGCCTTTCTGCCGCATCAACGCCAAGGTCTCATCATCTAGATAAGTACCGTGTTCGATGCTGCGCACCCCGGCCCGCACGGCTGCATTTGCGCCCTTGCGGTCATGTGCATGGGCCGCCACATACAGCCCCGCCTGAGTAGCGACCTCGACCACCGCGCGAATCTCTGCAAAAGACAGTTCCTGACGGCGCGGATCCGTGGCAGCCAGCCCGGCGCGCTCACTGGCACCGACCTTGAGCACATCCGCACCACGGGCGATCACCGCCTCCGCCACCGCGCGCACATTCTCGGCACCGGTCAAGGGCGTCTCGAGATACGGACCGAACTGCGGAAAACTTAAGATGAACGGCTCACCGAGCCGAGGCCGGATGTGACCACCGGAAGCCAACAGTTCGGGGCCGTCGACATAACCGTGCCGGATGAGATCGCGCGTCGCTAGCGCCTTGAGATACGCATCGCCCAGCACACGGGCCGTCGTGACGCCCGCTTGCAACGCCCGTCGTGCTGCCGCCGGATCCTCAATGTGCGTATGCGCGTCGATGAAACCCGGCAGCAAAAACGCGCCGCGCAGATCCAACCCGACCGCGTTCGCCACCGCCGGGCGAATCTCGGCGATGCGCGCCCCCTCGAGTCGCACATCGACCAACGGGGCCTCCGCGCGGTTGCGTCCATCGATCAAATGGCCGTTCACCAGCCACTCGGGTGCTGCCGCCGCGGCACTCGCGCACCACAGACCGATCGCGATCACCCCACTCAGTCGTCGCATACCAGCCCCTCGCGCAGATGATCAAATCGGGGTCGGCACCGGCCGACCCCGGCACTTCAGGCCAGCGCGGCCACCACCACGATCTCCACCTTGTACTCGGGGGCGGCCAGCTTGGCCTCGACGGTCGCACGGGCTGGCGTGTGCCCTTGCGCGACCCACGCATCCCAGGCCGAATTCATATCCTTGAAGGTCGCGATGTCCGCCAGATACACCGTCGCCTGCAGGATGTGTTTCTTGTCGGAGCCGACGCGCTCGAGAAGGCTGTCGATCGAGGCCAGCACTTCCCGAGTCTGGCCGGCAACGTCGAGGGTCGTGTCGTCGGCGACCTGCCCGGCGAGATAGACGGTCTGGCCGTGAACGACCGCTTCGGACATGCGGGGACCGGTATCGAGACGCTGCAGCATGGCGGACTCCAAATAAGGGGCGTCGCCCCGTTGCAATGGGGAAACTCTAACCCAATTAACGGATCAGGACGATGATCTGGTATGCTGTTCCTGCTTCTGGGGCCGACCGGTTTCGACGTGGGTTACGAAACTCCAGGTGCATGCCGAGGTGCGGATTCCTCGTTAAACCATTTGCAAATTTTAGCTGCGAACGACAACAGCTACGCTCTGGCGGCTTAAGCCCCGCCTACTCCACTTCTTCCGTGCCTGAGCGGGGGGAGATGGGGTCGCAAACTCAGGATCGTGGTGTGCGCGTGACCCGGGTCGCACATCGCTAAAAAGGACGGGTCTGGCCTCGAGTTTTCCCTGCCGATCGGGTAGCTCGAAGCGAGATCAATAGACCGGATAAGCATGTAGATCTTGTAGCGTAGGACTTGCGGACGGGGGTTCGATTCCCCCCGGCTCCACCAATACCTTAAAAGCCAACCCTAACCGGTTGGCTTTTTTTTGCCTACTAGCACGTGTTTGCGCGGGTTGCTGCGGGTTCTTGCGGACTAAGGAGAGGGCCATTTCTGCCAGTAACCGGCGCGTTTTACTCTCCGTTTGCGTATTCTCTCTCCGACCCTCCCCACCCGTTGCAGGTCGAAGTCCGGAAGGTACGACCGTCACCCTCATATAAATCAATGACTTACGCGCGGACGAATCGAGCGGTTTTTTTGTGGCATTGGATAGCAAAAGAGAACTGAAAGCTCATTGGGTGAGCTTCTCAATGGTTAGCATGAACTCTCAAATGTCGCGATTCAGTCTCAATCGCTGCAAATCACGAGTTTGGACTCCTTGCAGGCTTCGGACTGGCGTCAAGTAGGGTTCGCAGCAATAACCTCATCATAGGCACACGTGATTCAGATCTTGATTCTGTTAGCCATGATTCCGCTAGCTTTGGCTGGGCTCAGACTCGTATTCGCTCTAGTCAAAGGTGTTTTTGGATTCATATTTTTCGGAGTGATTTTGCTGCTTATGGTCAAAAACCTAGTGGGCGCGAGCGCTCGCGACGCCACTTCAAGTATTTTCAATGACATACAGGCAGCAGGTTCGATAAGTAATTTGGTCAGTCGGGCGGTGGGGAATCGGAAAAAATCGCTACGAATTTCGGTTTGACGTATTGGGCAAATCCAGCAACTTGTCACTGTCACTAATCCTTAGCCTCTGATCCGTCTAGGACCACCCTGAGATCGAAGAAGTGCGTTCCGACAAAACGGATCTTCCGCGTCAACCCCGCCAGCACCACTTCTAACTCGACAGATAAACCAGCAGTTTCACCGTCGATAGCTTCAACTCGGTCCTTCAACTCAGGATCGGTACATGCTCTCGCGTACTGATACATCGCAGCGCAGGTGGGACATAGAGCCAGCCGGTTCTCGTAGTAGTGCTGAGAAAGACCTCGGATCGCCTGAACTGCCTCAAAGTAGTGCTCGCCCGTGCCCAATTTAAAGGGCATCTCATTTTTGCAAACTTGGCAGACCATCTGCCCCTGCCCATTGGTGTACTTCGCTCGCAGGTATGCCTTCGCCTCTGCCATGACGCCTTGCACGTTGGATTGAATTAATCGCTCGCGCTGAACAGACTCCCTTGAGGGAGCGTTATCGCGGTGCTCTAGAACACCACGCCGGCGACGATCTGTGTTGCGAACTTCCTCTTCCGGTTGATCGGGGCTTGGCGCATGTTGCCTGATCATTGCCACTAAATCCTCTTCGCTAAGGCCGGCCTGTTTCGCGGCATTTGCCACATTGGTGGCGCCGTTAACGCCGCTAAACCCGATTTCCCTAACTGTCAGATCTTTGCGCTGAAATTCTTCGCTCTTTTTCAGCACACTGCTCTCGAGTCCGATTGCGTCAAGGAGCCCATTCTGATTATCGAACGGAAAATCCGCCCTAAGTTGGGTGCGAGATATCTCGTTCGGCAAGTGGAAATTGCCATCGGAATCTGGAATCCACGCGGTCCCCTTGAGATGACAAATCAGCTGAGATTCCGATTCGATAACGTCGTAACTTTGGTTCGGTCGAAACCGAGCCTTTGCTACCCTTCTATCCGCACGAATCAAAGCCTTCCAGATAAGACGACTTGCTTCGAGCGATGGCTCTTGAAGCAATAAAAAAATACCTTCGATCGTCCAATCTGCGACAATGGCTGATGCTGTACAGCGAACTCTATATCCATAGTCTTTAGATAGCCGTTGCCAATTTTCGTTATCTGATACTCGGGCTTCGACAATTGTCAGTTCTGCCTGCACTCCCACGGCCTTTACGAAATCAACGAAGCCTGCTTTTAAATCTACGTATCCGTTCCACAATATATATTTTGGCTGTGCACTTTTTATGGATGCTAGTCCGGTTTCCTCATATGGTGTATCTAAGTAAATTCGCGAAGGATCGCAGAATATATTTTTGTCTGGATGTTTTGAATTGATTGCTCGAAGAAATTTCTTTCCTGCAAAAACATCTACATCCCGGGGTTGCCTCTTGTGAAATTGAACAAACTGCCGAATATGTCTTAAGTGCGTCGAGTCATTCGGAAATGTCCCCTCTTTGTATGTTGAAAGAAGTACGGCCAAAGCTTCTTTTTCATTAAAAACCTTGACTCCAGCGTGCACGAGAAATCGTTTGGCGCTCTCTTTCTGAGCAACGGATTTACCTGATGAATAAGTTTCTTGCTTAACCCAAAGTACATCAGACTTTCTCTCTGCCTCGTCAAGTGCGAAGAAGGCCTCGCGAGGTCGGACCATATGGTTCTGACCATCCTTGATCACGCGAACAAAAGAAAGATCTGCTACATCAAAAGTCTCGTGATGTCGCAGTATTGCATCATGCAGCATTGCATAGAATTTCTGTAACCATGCGTCCTCTTTAGAGGCGATCCAAGAACTAAGCCGCTTCAACCTCCCTTTATCCTCTCCATATGCAACCTTGCATGAAGTGCAATCTAACGCTTCGGACAACTCTTCCCAGCCCCATAATTTAATTAAGAGACTGTCTAGAAACTTATCCGCGCGTTGGTTTACTTGAGGCGGGTTCGCACACCAAAGTGGTGTAGTCAACTTTTCCCCAGTAATTAAGGCAAGATCTTTGTCGCCCAAGACTGCTGCAATATCGGCGGGACCACGAAAAAGATCGCCGGACTTACGATATTCACCGGAAATAGTGAGGACCAGAGCCTGTTCTGCGAATGAGAGAATAAGTTTTTCTCTAATTGGTTCATAAAACTTCGGCAGGTTGTCGTCCTCGATAGGAAGTACCTCAAGTGCCGATATTGTTAGCAAACCCCGATCGCGCAAGTTAATCATGGATTCGGAAGTCAATTGTGCAAGAGCTGCTAAGAGTTGGTGATTTCCTTGGCAGTCCCGAACGCTATCGCGCGCCACTGTCGAAGCGAATGGCGCATGCATGTGGAACCGAAGGTTCGATGTTTCCTTGTCAGCTGGAAAATAGATTGAAACTCGGCCTGGGTGGAGGGGGACCACTTTCCAGTTCGACTTTTTGGTTTTGCCTTCGTTCTCTGCGAGGCTAAAGGCAATCGCAACGGTGCAATCCTTGCGCGTCGATTCATCGTCGATAGTTACGACTTGACTGTATAAAAGCCAGTTTGACTTGCGAGGCGCGGTCGAGGGTGTGTTCACAATAACTTGAATCTGCTGGCCTTTGCTGGATAACTGAGGAATATCCGTTGGAGTATTTCGCTCCAATCTTCCCTCAGAACCATCCGGCAGTACAAAGCTAATTTTGCAAATATTCGACAAGAAAAGTAGAGCCGTATCGTCCAACGACTTCAGAGCCCCGGTGATCTCCTGCGCGGCTTGCTGCGCATCTTTTTTCTGATGATCAAATGGAAACAGAAACGTTGTCTTGAACCCTTCTGCAGAAATGTGCGATGAGGGCAGGAGTTCTGGAACCACGAGGTCACGAATGCGAAAGTGATATTCGCCGGAGTGAATTTCTGGCGTCTTTGTGTAAGCGAAGACCGCCTTGAAGCCGACTCCAAACTTACCAATCTCTGTTGGAGAGTCCGCTTTGGTACTGTCACCTATGCTGGTAATCGACTCCACATCCCTTGCCGAAAAGAGACGTGATCCGTCATGCTCGAAGAGCAGTGCCTCCTTGGAGAGGGTAAATCGCGCGTATGAAGCCTTCGCATCTTCTGCGTTTTGCAGTAGTTCGTAAATGAAGTGTGCGTTGTCGGGGTAGAGTTGCGTCAGCAGCCGAAGAATGCCAGCTTCGAATCCCTTATTTCTTCGGAGGCCATCAACGTAAGCAAGTCGATCCGACTGGAGTTGATCGAACTCTGGTTTGCTAAAGGTCATCGGCCACCTCTCTTTTTACTTTGCAATCAGCGTTGGTCATGTTCCCGTCTGCGCGGATAGTGATTCCACAGTCAGAACCCCAAGGACAGCGGCTTCGGCTACGATCTCGGCCTGCCCTGCGACCCGATCCAATTCTGAAGACCGCCGCTCGAAATCGCGGTTGGCAGCTTCGATCTGTCCATCCTTCATCCGCCTGATGCGCGCATCAGTCGCTTGATCACGTTGCTCTTCAAGCAGAGCCAAGCGGGCCTGGTGCGAGGCCTTGAGCGATGCCATCCTGATTTCTGCAGACTGAGTCACAGACTCGATGTGTTCTCCACGCCGGCTCATCCAGACCCGGTAGTGAATGGCCTCCAGTCGTTCCTCTTCGGCGACCGTGATTGCTGCCGCACCCTGAGCGGCGGTCGCACCCTCAAGCAACTCCAGCAAGGCTTTCGAGTGCTCCTCGCTTTCGCAGATTGGTTGGAACGCGAAGGACTCCCTCACGCCCATGACTTTCCACCGATAGATCGCGAACGGATAGCGACCCGACGCCACAATCGATGACTTGGCTGAAACGGCACACGCGAGCGTCGATAGGGGCTCAGATATCTTGGCGGCTTGCCTGGCCAAGGGATGCGTAGGCGTGACGAACGTAGCCGACCGGTCCTCGTCAGCAGCCGCCGGGTCGAAGGTCAATCGCAGATAGGGGTCGTTGCCCTTGAGCCAGCGTTCCCAGGTTCGGTCAACGGCACCAATCTGCGAGACTGCCTTGAAATCACTGATCAATCGGTTCCGGATTTCTTGATTGAGCTGAATGCTCACGATCGGCTGTCGGCCCTGCAGCTTGTACGACCGGCCCGAGTCGAGCGTCGACAGGTACGCCTCGATGAGGTTTCGAATCCTGGATGGCGTGAGCCAGAAGCTCGATGCACTTTTGATCAATTCCTCATCTTGCTTTGGCACCGAGAGTCCGAACAGCGTCGCCTGTTGTTCTTCAAGAAGTGTCTGTTCCTGCACCACACGGATCTCGTTATCGGCAAGTTGTTGGAGCCGGTGGGACTGCTCCTCCAAGGTCAACTGAAGGTTTTCGGCGATAGAGCGGATCTCGCGTGTGAGTTTTCCAAGGATTTCCTCGCTGCCACCGAGCGCCTGCCGGAACACGCCAATTCGAAGCAGACACCGCTCGTAGATCTCTGCATCCACGGTGCCAGGCGTGATGAAGTTGAAGATCGCCACGGTTTCGCTTTTCTGCCCATAGCGGTCGATACGGCCGATGCGTTGCTCCACCCGCATCGGGTTCCATGGCAAGTCGTAGTTGACGATGCCGTCACAGAATTGGTAGTCGAGGCCTTCGCAGCCCACCTCCGAGGACAGCAGCAGATCGATCGCACGAGGATCATCCTTCGGGCGGCTGAATCGGTTGCGCAGTTCGCGGCGTTCTTCCTCTGGCACATCCCCGTGGATCAGTCCGATGCGGATACTTTCACTCTGGAGCTTGTCCACCAAATAGGCGAGCGTGTGACGGAAGGTGCTAAATACCAGCAGTTTATTGTTCGGCAGGGCCTGCTTGTCCAACACTACCTTGGCGAACTTTGAAAACTTGGGATCTTCCGAACTCAGCCCCTTGGCTAGGCGAAGGAGCGCATCAACGTCGGCGCGGAACTCTGCGAACGCCTCTGTCATCACCTGCACCCCGTCATCGGTATCCGTCTCACTCAATTCAAGTCGGGTCAACTGGCCTGAAAGGATAGCCTCTAGGTAAGGCGCGAGACCAAACACGCAACTGGCCACTTGCCTGCGGATCGTCGTCATCATGAACGGCAGGTTTCGGTCACCGTGACGATGGGCAAGAATCCTGCCGACCAAGTCGAGAACTCCGCTGTGCAGAAGTTCCTGCTCTGTCGTGAAGTCGACAGACACCGTCTCGGGCTTTCGTGTCGTGAAATTTCCGATGTCGCGCCGACGCGTCCGATTGATGATCGGCGCAAAGGTGTAGAGCGACTCCAGTTCCCTAACTACCGTCAGGCGGTCTTCGATTCGCAGTTCTTGCTGAGCCAACGCGTCGAGGAGTGGTTGGACCCGCGCGTCTGCTGACAGGACCGAGGCTCCCCAATCGGTCCCTAAGGCCAGCGCGAGTCTTTTTCGCGCGGCAGCCATCCACCCCGGTTTCGCATTACGTGCGATTTCGATCGCCGCGTTGATGTGGGGGTTGGGCTCCGCCATGTGGTCGAAATCGCGACGGCTAGGGAGCAAGTCGGGGCGAACCAGCTGGAGCAACGTGAAGAGGTCGTTGTCGCCCAATTGAATGGGCGTCGCCGACAGCAGCACCACCGCCTCAGCGTTGTCGCAGAAGTACCTGACCGTCCTGTAGGCCCAGGTGTCCGTATTCCGAATGTGATGCGCCTCGTCCACAATGACGAGATCGAATGCCGGCGGTGGATCCAGATCCAGAAGTCCCCGGATCTTGCGGCCCTTACCCTGCTTTCCCAGCAGAAGAGTTTCGTCGAACAGCGAATACGGAACGATCGAGCGCGCATATTGTTGAGGCCATGTCCCATCGAGGTGGGTCTCCTCGATGCAGTAGCGCAGGGCGTCGCCGTCGATATGGGTGCACTGCTCGTCGAAACGCTTGAGTTCCTCCATCCACTTGCGCTCGGCGACCAGCGGCTTCGGGCAGATGACCAGCACGGACTTCAGTTCTCGACGAGCTTGAAGTTCCTTCAATATGAGGCCTGCTTCGATCGTCTTGCCAACGCCGACCTCGTCTGCGATCAGCAGTCGAGGACGATCCGCCTGGATCAACTTCAGTACCGGCCGGAATTGGTAGGGGACGAAATTGATCCGTGACGCGTAAAGGGAGTAGAGGTGCCCGGTGCTGGGGTGCCTGAGCTGAGTAGCCGTGAGCGCAGCGTGCAGCGCTTCTGGTTCGACATTCTTTCTGCTCGGCTTCAGGACTATAGGCTCGACCTGAGATTCGTAGTATGTCGCGACCTCGCCCCCATGAAAAACCGTGAAGCGAGCCTCCGGGTCGCCGGGAACGACATCAAGCACCGCCCCAGTGATATCGGGGCGCGCCTTGAGGCGAACGACGGTCCCCTTCGAGATGCCGCCCCTGGCCTGTGCAACCTGTGTAGCGACGTCACCAATATTCGGTCGCGGGGACAACTCACTTAGCACACGTCCACGTTCAGCCTGTGCCCGATCCAAGGTTACTTGGTCTGCGCCAAGTACAACGAGAAGCCGATGGAGCGTGTCGACGTCGCGGTAGGCATCTTCTGATCGAAGTCCCCCAGGAGGCAAGTGAGCCCATCTGTTGCGGATTCCTTGCGCCTCCTTCAGCCAACTGCGCGTCTGCTGATCGAGGTTCAGTCGATACCCAAGCGGATTCCAGTTCTGATCGAACACCCGCAGCAATCCCGCGAGGTCTAAACCTGCCAGCGAGTCAACGCGTCGCTCGGCTACCAGTCGCTGCTGCTGAATCGAGAGTCGATCAATAACGCATGACTGCCACCAGTCTTTACCAACTTGAGGTAGATTACTTTCCAATAAGGCTGCGAGCGTCGCTGCGACATCACCCAGGATTTGATGCATGGACATTCTGCTCTCCTCCTGTTGTCGCGGCTTTATTGACCTTAACTGCCTCTATTTGGCGCACTTACCTGAATGCCGAATATAAAAATACATCGATAGCATTCCCTAACTCGCCTGAGTTTTAGGAGTGGCCACGCCTATTCAACCAAGACATCATACAACCTCCGCCGTTCCGAGGCCAGGCTGGCTGTCGGGCTTTTAGGACATCCTCACCGATCCAGTTAGACCTCTTTTTAAAGATGCCAGCACTCTTCAAGAGGTTGGCACCTTCGGCCACCTGGACGCAGGTATCTTTGCTTTGTAGTTTTTGGTCAACCATTTGAGGTCTTCCACCCAGTGCTGCCGCGCTAGCTCGTTAGTCTCTTTTGCACCCGGGAAACCGATGTTCCAGCTGAGGTGATAAGCCATGCATCTGACCCGCTGCGGGCTTTTGCCTTCGCCCCACTGGCGCATGTAATCCGGCGAGCCAACCTTTGGCAATAGCTTAAAAGAGCAACTGATGATGCTCCGCAGTAACTCTCGCCGCTCATCAGCATCGTCGATGCCGCTCAAGCCGACGTGATAGTGCAGGGCCGTCAATGGAGTGTTGGATCGAAAAGCGGGCGGTGGTGGCGCGATTTCTCCGCCATGTTTGGCCGGGTCATATTCGCCAATTTCAATTTCGTCAGATTCTTTGACCGCTTTGCGTGCACGATTTCCTCTGATGGGACCCAGTCGATTTCCTGAGTTGGGTACCACCTGATTTCCTGAGTTCGGACCCACCCGATTTCCTGAGTTGGGTACCACCGATTTCGTGAACTGGGACCACCGGCGAGGCCACCAAGCGGC
>CAIVRI010000004.1 GCA_903908265.1 uncultured Pseudomonadota bacterium | reverse complement strand
GTCGCCGCCGGCGCGACGATGATGGTGATTGAGGCGATGAAAATGGAACATGCGGTTGTCGCCCCGTACGCGGGCTGCGTGAGCGCTATCCACTACCGGAGTGGCGATCGCGTCACGGAAGGCGCGCGGCTCGTCGAGGTCCTGCCGGTGGAAGACGCCGCCGCTGCGAATTGCACTGTGCGAGCGTGAGACGGCGTGCGCGGGATCGGTTAATGCGCTCTTGCGATCGCGGCAAGCGACCGTGGACGGGACCTTAGACGCGGTCCAAACCGTGCGGCCTAGCCTGCGTGGCCAGAGGCTGCAGGCAGCGTGCATCGTCGAGGAGGGTCTGCGCGCGGGCCGGCAGAAGCAACCTATAGGCTGTCCTGTGCACCACAGACGCACTGCTTGCTTGGCTTGAGCTGCACGCTATTTTATGCGCAAATTGCAGAATCAAACGGCTTGGACAAACCACTCAGAGGACGAAAGACGTGAATAGATATGTGACTCTCCTGCTAGGGGCGGCGCTGATCAGTGCTCCTGCTTTTGTTAGAGCGGCGACCCCGGATGAAATCGCCAGTCTCGACAAGTCGCCGAGTCAGGTGCTCGGCCTGTATGTGTTCGGCAAGAAGGAGCAGTCCACGGACCTGCAGGCAGGGGATGAAAAAGCCTGTTTTGCCAACGCGAAGTCCGCGTCCGGTTACGATCAAGCGATGGCCAGCGCATCCGCTGCGCCCACGCCGCAGGACAAGCCCAAGGGCGGTGCCGTACGCGGGGCAGTGGGTGGGGCGGTCGTGGGTACTGCGATCGGTGCCGTGGCCGGTGATGCCGGGAAAGGCGCCAAAATTGGCGCGGTCACCGGATTGCTGGGTGGTGCGGCGCGCCAGCGCGAAGCCACCCATGCGCAAAAGGCGCAGGCGCAACAGCAGCAGCAACAAGCGAAGGCCAATGCGGTGGCTGAATTGAAGCGCGCGTTTTCTGCGTGCATGCGCGCGCGGGAATACTCGGTCGAGTAGCGGCTCTCAGGCGCTAGGGTCCACGGCGCTGCGACAGCAATCGATGGGCAATGCAGTGCGTGGGCGGTGTCGGTGCAATGACCGACACCGTCTGCAGTCGAGGCGCGCCACGGTTGATCCGGGCGCGCCCCAACGCAGCGGATCGAACGATTACTTCTCAGCGGGCTTGAATTTGAACTTCTGCCCCGCGACGGAGGCTTCGTACATCAGGCCGCCTTTGGTTACCGTGAAGATGACCATGCCCTTGTAGTAGCCCACGCTGTCGGTCGTGTGATCATCTTTGCTGCTGCCGGCGGCACTGGTCGCGCCTTGGGTGCCGGCGCTTGCGGAGGCACCGGCCGTGAGCGCAACGGCACTGACCCCGGCGTTGACTTCGTAGTTGCCGGAAACAAATTCGTCGTAGGCACGCTGGTCTTCGAAAAAGATGATCTCGCTGTAGGCTTGTCCGCCTAACTGCAATCCGATACTCAACTGATTCAAGGTGACGGACCCGGTCAACTTGCCGTTGCGATAGACGCCACCCTTGCCATGCGCCGCACCGATGCCCATGCCGCCCTTGGCAACCGTCGGGAATACCGCATAGCCGTAACTGCGGCTGAAAAAACTAGCGCTCTGCCCGGCTTCTTTGAATAGTGCGACGGTTTCTGCGTCGGTCGCCGCTAGGGCGTTTGCACCTGACAGCGTCATGGCCAGGATGCACAAGACGCGTTTCGTAAATTGCTTCATCCGTCAGTTCCCCTCTTGTATTGGAATAGTCCCCCCGTGGAGGATGCCTATCGTAATGACCCAATGTGACGGTCGCAATTGCGGCGCTCACCCCACCGATTGACACACTTCGTGCCAGCCTCTACCGTCGTCACACACCGCTAGGGAGGTCAGCACATGGTCACTAGGGATCCTCGCTTAGTCGCCCGTAGGGCCTGTGGGGTGCTGGTTCTGTGTGCAACGGTGCACGGGGCCGCGGCGGCCCCCGCGCGGTTGACCGGCACGTGGCAGGTGCGCGCGGTGGATGAGCGCAGCGTGCTCGAGCAGCCACTGCCAATCCTGGTGTTTGCGCAGCCCGGCCACATTGCCGGCTCCGCCGGCTGCAATCGCTACAGCGGAACGCTGGTAGTGCACGGTGCGACGGTGCGCCTCGGTCCGCTCGCCGTGGGCCGCATGGCCTGCGCGCCGCAGCGAATGGAGCTCGAGGCGCGCCTGTTGCGCAGCTTGCAAGGCGCCGACACGCTAATCTGGGCGGCGGATGGCAGCGGCATCCTGTCCGGACCGGAAGGCCGCAGCCTGCGCTTTGTCCAACAACCCGAGCACTTGCCCGCCGGTGGCGCGATCGCCCATCAAGGGGTGTCGCCGTCGCCTACTGCCTATCGCTGCGGCGCGGAGATTCTGAAGATCGCGTTTGAAGCCGGTGCCGCCTATGTGGGGTTGCCGGACGGTAGTCAGTGGACGCTGCCGCTGCAGGACCCCGCGCAGGCGCCGTCCGCGCGCGTCTACACGAATGGCCGTTTGACTCTGTTTCAGACGCCCGGTGCCAAGCCGCTGGTGCAGCGGGCCCACGGGCGCATGGCCCCGGAAGACTGTAGCCCCTTGCCTTAGTGCAGCCGTGCGCGTGTGGAGGCGCCGCGCTCGGCAGCGGTACGATGCGAGTGGAGATGCCGTTGGGCTGTATCCGTATCTAGTACTGGTGCAGGCGCGTCCGTTAGCATACGTGCTGGTATGCGCGTAAAGCTCAGCAAAACACTCGTATTGATCTCGCTGCTGCTCTTTGGCCGGGCGCAGGCCGCGGTTGCCGACACGGCAGCCGACCCGATCGGTTACCAAGTACGTATCGCGGCAACGGGCAGCAATGCCTTGGACGCCGCCGTCGCTGCCACCGCAGAACTGGTCTCGTCACGAGAGACAGCGCCGGTCAGTGGATACGGGCTGATCGCGCGGGCGCGCCATGATGCCGAACGGCTCGCGGTCGTTATGGAGAGCTTCGGCTACTACCAGTCGACAGTGCGCATCACGATCAACGACCGACTGCTCGATGACTTTGCCCTACCCGAGATCCTTGCGGCGCTGCCGGTGGGGGAGGTGGCGCGGGTGGCGGTGGGCTTTGCACTCGGACCGCTGTACCACCTGCGCCAGATCGATATCGACGGCGACGTGTCAGTAACATCGCGTGCGGCGTTGCGACTGATGCCGGGCGATCCGGCAATCGCCGCGAGTGTGCTCGCCGCGCGCACCCGGCTGCTCGAGGCGCAGCAGACCGAAGGCTATGCGTTCGCTGTGGTCGATGCGCCTGTTGCCTACGAAGATCGCGCGGAACCCGTGCTCGACTTGGTCTTTCGCGTGCGCAGTGGCGCGCCGGCCCATATCGGGCTGATCCAGTACAGCGGTCTAGAGCGCGTGCAAGAACGCGCGATACGTCACCGCATCGCCCTGCATCACGGTGACCTTTACCATCCGGCGCTGGTCGAGCAGGCCCGTCGCGAACTCTTGGCCTTGGGCGTGTTCGCCACGGTCAGTGTGCAACTGGCCGAAGCGCCGGATGCGAACGGCGACGTGGCGGTTGGCTTCGCAGTGCGCGAACGACGCCAACATGCGGTAGCCGTCAACGCGGCTTACGCGACAGATCTGGGCGGGAGCGCGGGATTTTCCTGGACCGATCGGGATTTTCGGGGCACCGCCGATCAACTGGTCATCGCAGCGGCAGGCACCAACCTAGGTGGTCACGCCAGCAAGAACGTCGGTTACGACGCCAGCGCCAAATACATCACTACCGACTGGGGTCGCGCCGGGCAGACGTTGCAAGTGTCGATGGGTTTGATCCGCCAATCACTGCAAGCGTACGACCAAGAGGCGCAAACATTGGGTGTGACGGTGAGCCGGCCGTGGGGTACTGAGTGGCGTGCCAGCATGGGCATCAGCGCCGCCGAAGAGCGTGTCGTGCAGCAAGGCCGAATCGACCGGTACACGCTGATCGCGCTACCACTCGGGCTCTCGTACGATTCTACGCAGTTGGCTTCGCCGCTGGACGATCCACGCCGCGGTGCGCGCGCCTCGCTCAGTCTGGCACCCACGACCTCCTTTGGTACGCCGAATGCCAACTTCCTGGTCAGCCAGTTGAAGGCGTCTGCGTATCTCGACCTGCAGACGCTGACTGGCGCTGCGGTCGGGCGCAGCATATTGGCTGTGCGGGCATTGGCCGGCGTGGCGCAGGGTGCAGGTCAGTACAGCTTGCCGCCGGACCAGCGTTTCTATGGCGGTGGCAGCGGCACGATCCGCGGCTTTCGCTATCAGTCGGTCGGTCCGCAGTTTGCGGATGGCACACCGATCGGCGGCACGGCGATCGTGGCTGCGAGCGTGGAGTGGCGGCAACGCATCGCGGAATCGTTTGGTGCTGTCGTGTTTGCTGACATCGGGCAGGTCAGCTCCACGCTCAAGCCACTGCCCAGCGTGCTACGCACCGGCGTCGGTGTGGGTTTGCGTTACTACACGCCGATCGGCCCGCTGCGCCTGGACGTTGGGTTGCCCACCCATCGCAGTGCGGGTACCGATGCCTTTCAGGTCTATATTGGCCTCGGACAGGCGTTCTGATGCGTCGTGTCCTATACCTGTGCGCTGGGCTGCTCGCGACGCTGGGGGCGTTGCTCGGCCTTGCGCTCGGCACACTCTGGATCGCCGGCCACAGCGATCGTGGCCGCGCGATGCTGGAGCGGTTGGCAGCGCATTGGTCGCACGGCCAGGTGCGCATTGCGGGTTTGGCCGGCGCGTTCCCCGCACAACTGACCTTGCAGCGCTTGGAATTGCGCGATGCGAACGGCCTGTGGCTGCGTGCTGAGCAGCTGACGGTAGGTTGGCACCCCTCGGCACTGTTGCTGGGCCGGCTGCAGATCGATGTCGTTGCTGTGCAGCAACTGCGGCTGTGGCGATTGCCTGCGCTGGCGCCGTCGGATGACCACGCTTGGATTCCGCAGATCCGCGTGCGCAGCGCGGTGGTCCGCCAGTTGCGGCTCGGTGCGGCGGCGGATGCGCCGACCCTTGCGTTTACTGCGCAAGCGGACTGGCATGGGCTCACCGACACCCACGGCGTGCTGCTGGCGCGCGATGACGCCGATCAGCGCCATTACAGTGCCGATTGGCGCGCCGATGGGGCGCGCGTTGGCGCGACGGTGCAACTGCGCGAGCCGGCGCAGGGTCCCTTGCAGCAGCTGTTGACGCTGCCGGGTCTGGGCGCTCTTGCCGCCAACCTGCAATTGGCCGGCCCGCGCGTTGCTGCCCGGCTCGATTTCATCGTCAACGCGGGGGCCTTGCACGGCAGTGTGCGCGGACAGGTAGATCTGGTGAACCCTGCGGCCGATCTGCAGTACGCGCTTGCGGCGGGGGCCATGGCGCCGCGCGCGGACCTCCGATGGCAGAACTTCGATATGCACGGGCGTTGGCAGGGCGCACTCGCGCAGGCCGAGGCCGAAGGTGTCTTGACCGTCGCGCAACTGCGCTTGCCTGGTGCGCTCAGCGTCGGTGCGCTGACCGCACAACTGGGTGGCCATCGCGGTCGCTTGTACGCCACCGCGCAGTTGCAGGATCTGACCCTCCCCGGCCCCACTCCGGCGCTGTTCGGCGGCGACCCATTGCGTATTGCGGCGGCGATTCATTTCGACGAGACCGCCAGGCCTCTTGCGGTGGACGTGTCGCACCCGTTGCTGTCGCTGCACCTGCAGGCGACCCACGACCCACACGCCACGCGGTCGGACCTCACGCTCAGCGGCCGCTTATCGGATCTGGCGCCACTGGGTCGTCTGCTGGGTGCGGATGTCGGCGGTTCGGCGACGCTCGAAGCGCAGGTCCACGGTGACGGGGCACGGCAGACGTTTACCGCTGCTTTCAGTCCCCGCCTGACCGCTGGGGAGGCGCGCTGGCGCGCCCTGCTGGGCCCACGCAGCGAATGGCGTGCGACCGGTAGTTGGGATCGGGCGCGACTGACGTTACAGCGCCTCACGCTCTCCGGTGGTCCGTTGTCGGCGCGCCTTGACGGGGCGTTGGCCCGTGCGGACGGTCCGCTCGCGCTGCGCTTTCAGTTGCAGATTGCCGATGCCACCGTGCTGTCACCGGCCCTTGCAGGGGGCGTCCAGCTTGCCGGGACGCTCCGCGGCCCGCGCCGCGCCTTAGCGCTGGATGCACGTCTTGCGACCCGACTGTCGGTGCGCGGAGCCCCTGCTGAGGCGCTGGGGGCTGAGTTGCATGCGCAGGGATTGCCAGCTGCGCCGCGCGGTCAGTTGCAAGTGGACGGATCGCTCGAAGGCGCACCGCTGACCTTTGTGGCGAGCGTGCAGCGTGAGGCGGATGCTGCGGTCCATTGGCATGTCTCCCGCGCGCATTGGAAGAGTGTGCACGCTGCCGGCGATGGGGTCGCCGGCAACGCCGCGGTCGGCGCACTGCATCTGCGCATCACGGACCTTGCTGATCTACAACCACTGCTAGGGGTTACGCTGGCGGGGAGCCTCAGGGCTGATCTGACGATCGATCCTACGCATCCCCAAGCGCCGCTGCGCTTTGCATTCGAGAGCCCGCATTTTGCGGCCGGTGGGCACAACGGCGTACTGCACATCTCCGGTCGTGGTGCCGCGGCGCATCTCGCGCTCGATGCGGACCTGGCGCTGTCGTCGGTGCTGGGACTGCCGGCGCAAGTATCGGCTTCGGGCGTGTTGGATGCGGTGGGTCGCTCGCTGCAAGTGCTGGATGCGCAGGCGACGCTCGGTGCGCTCACACTCGCCACAGAAGGACCGCTGCGGTTGTTTGACGACGACGGTTGGCGGATGGAACATTTGCAACTCCGCGCCGGCAAGGCCACGCTGCGCGCGGAGGGCCGGCTCTCGCCTGCGCTGGATCTGCAGGTCGATTTGCAGCAACTGGATGCCGCGATTCTTAATGCGTTGCTGCCTGAGAGTGTCAGCGCTGTGCGCGTGGATGGGCGGCTGTCCTTGCAGGGTAGCCTGAACCGGCCGCGCGGCGAGTTCGCATTGGATGCCAAGGACCTGCAGTTCGGCGGTGAAGCGGGTCGGGCGCTACCGCCTCTTGGTCTGCAGTTGACGGGCCAGTTGCAGGAGGAACGGATGCATGTCGAGGGCCACCTCTCGCAGCGGCAGATACCGCTGCTCGCGGTCACCGGTGAGGCCCCGCTAGAGGCGGCCGGCGCGTTCGACTTGGTCGCGCAGGGGGCCTTTGGCCTCGAGTGGCTCAACCCGCTGTTTCAAGCACGCGGGCAACAGGTGAGCGGTGCGTTGCGGGTTGACGCCGCGCTGGTCGGTACGCCGGGCGCGCCGCGCCTGCAGGGCACCCTCGGGCTGAGCGCTGCCAGCTTCCGTGATTTTCGCCATGGCGTGCACATTGATCACATGAATGCGCAGATCGATGCCCACGACACACAACTGCAGATCCGTACCTTCAGCGGGCGGGCAATCTCCGGCAGCCTTGCGCTGACCGGCACGCTCGGGCTGCTACAGCCGGACTTGCCGGTCGATCTGCGCTTGTTGGCGCGCGACGCGCAGCCGGCTGCAACCGGTCTGCTTAACAGCCATGTAGATGCGGAACTGGCGTTGCGTGGTTTTGTACGCGGCCCGATGACGCTGGCCGGCGCGGTGCACTTGCACCGTACGCAGATCACCTTGCCCAAGGGTCTCCCCGTCGACGTCGCCGTGTTGGACGTGCGTCGCCGCGGCCGAGCGCCGCCGCCGGTTGTGACGCGTACCTATCCGCTTGGTCTTGACGTGCAGATCGATGCGCCGCAGGAAATACTGATCACGGGCCGGGGGCTGGATGCGGAACTCGGTGGCCAACTGCGCCTCACTGGGACGACTGCAGCGCCGGTCACGGTGGGTGGATTTGATCTGTTGCGCGGCAGTTTTACGCTCGCGGGTAGTCAGCTGGCCTTCACCTCGGGACGCATTGGGTTCGAAGGCATGGGCCTTGACAACAAGATCAACCCGAGCTTGGACTTTACGGCACAGACGCTCGCGGCGGGGGTGACCACGACGGTGCATGTGGCAGGATTTGTGGACGCGCCGCGCTTCGAATTCTCGAGTACTCCGAGCCTGCCGCAGGATGAGATCTTGGCGCGCTTGTTCTTTGGTGAGAGCGCCGCGCAAATGAGCGCTTTGCAAGTTGCGCAGATAGCCGCGGCGTTGGCTACCCTCAGTGGCGTCGGCGCGGGTGTGTCAAGCTTCAATCCGCTCAATACGCTGCAGCGGGCGCTGCGTCTGGATCGCCTCACAATCGGCACGAGTGGTAACGCCGCCACCGCACCGAGTGCAGCTACCGGCAACGCGCTCGGCGCCACCATCGGCGCCGGACGCTATGTGGGCAAGCATGTGTATGTGGAGGTCGAGCAGAGCACTACGGGCTCGACCCAGGTGCAGGTCGATGTCGATCTGACCCAGAGATTGAAGTTGCGCACCAAGCTCGGCAACGGCTATGCGATTACGCAGGGCACAACACCGGAGAATAATCCCGATGGCAGTATCGGACTGTCGTACCAGTTCGAGTACTGATCGGTCGTGCGGCCGCTAGGCACGGCCGACTAGCGCCGGGCCGCGAAGGGCGCCTGCCGTAGACGATCAGTGCCAGCTTTCCCGCGGCGCAATCAGCGCTTGGTCGCCCCTGTCCATGCGGATCAGTCCGAAGCGCGGCGATGCGAGATCGACAATCATATAATACGTGCAGGCCATGACGGCCGCCTACAGCAACATGCCGAAGGTGCCGCGCTCGTCTGGATCTGGGTCGCGACCACCCGCGTCTTGGTGATATCGAGCATCTCGTTCAGCGCAAGCGGTAGTAGTAGGGCAGCTTGTAGAGAGCCCCCGGTGGCCCCTCACGCGCAACGTACGGGGTCCACACGTGTACTTAGCAAGTAGAACGCAATGTGACGGGATCCTGTAGGCCTAAACCTGTCAGCATTGGCAGGGCGAATTGGCCGGGAAATGAGGCGTGGCGAGAGTGCGGTGTTGCATTCGGCGCGCGCGGTGCGCACCCCGGCAAGACCAGTACGCAGCTGATGCCACTGCCGGGCTATTCCACGGGCCTACTCGCTCCGCTACAATTTGCCGACCGAGCGAAAATCACGAAATTTCGGGGGGATCTGTGCTGAAAGAGCTGCGCAAGTATTTTGGCCTGCTGGCGCTTGCAGGTGGCGGTATCGCCGCTGCAGGGAGCCCGGTAGACACGGTATATACCGGCGGTCACATCTTGACCCTAGAGGGCGATAAGCCCACCTACGTGCAAGCGCTTGCGGTGCGTAAGGGCAAGATCGCCTACGCAGG
Organism: uncultured Pseudomonadota bacterium; assembly: GCA_903908265.1. GTDB lineage: Bacteria > Pseudomonadota > Gammaproteobacteria > Steroidobacterales > Steroidobacteraceae > CAIKZZ01. Next base: position 59,971 of record CAIVRI010000004.1, on the reverse strand, counting down.
CTCGCGTGCGGGTGCCGACGCACTCAAGGGCCCGGCGACCCGCGTCGTGAATCTGCATGGCAAGACCTTGCTACCTGGATTCATTGATGCGCACAGCCACCTACTGAACTACGCCGATTCCTTGGTACAGGCCGACCTGAGTCCGCCGCCGAATGGCACGGTCGCCTCCATCGCACAGGTGCTCGCTAAGTTGCATGCACTGAAAACGCAGATGCAGGCGGATGACACGACGTGGCTCATCGGGCAAGGCTACGATCAGGATGGTCTTGCCGAGAAGCGGCACCCGACGGCCGCAGATCTTGATGCGGAGTTCCCCACCAATCCGGTCATCCTCGTACACGGCTCCGGTCATATGCTGGTGGCGAACTCTGCCGCGCTGAAGGCTGCAGGAATCACTGCCGACACGCCCGATCCCGAGGGCGGGACGATCATTCGAATCCCTGGGTCGCGCCAACCCGAGGGATTGATCCAAGAAAAAGGCATGTTCGCATTCATTGGCTTTCTGAAGGGGGCGCGCGACCCCAAGCTCGAGGACAACCTGATCCGTCGGGCGGTCGAGTATTACCAGAGCTTTGGCATCACAACGGCGGCCGAGCATCTGCTGGTGGGGGAGAAACTGCCCGTGCTTGAGCACGCCGCCCGCGCCGGACTATTGACCATTGATGTGGTTGCTTTGCCTGCTTACACAATCGCCAAGGACGTGATTGGGACCGGACGCATCCAATGGAACGTGTATGCGAATCGTCTGAAATTCCAAGGTCTGAAGATCGCAGTAGACGGCTCACCGCAGGGTAAGACCGCGTTCCTCACCGAGCCGTACCTGACGCCGGTGCCTGGTTGTACGGAGCACTGCGTGGGTTTTCCGGCGATGAGCCAGGACGAGGTCAATCAACTGGTCCTGCTGGCCTATCGCAACAACATCCAGCTGTACTCACACTGCAATGGCGATGCCGCGATCGATATGATGATCGAAGGCCACCAATATGCCGAGGCACAACTGGGCGAGGACAACCACAACCGGCGCACGGTGATCATTCATTCGCAGATCATGCGCTCGGACCAACTAGAGGCCTACCGCGCCAACGGGTTACTGCCTAGTTTTTTCACCAACCATGTGTACTACATGGGCGACGTGCATTTGCGCAATTTGGGACCCGACCGAGCCGGTTACCTCAGCCCCATGAACAGTGCACTGCACATGGGCCTGCGGGCGACCAATCACACCGATACGGTGGTGACGCCGCTGGACCCGTTGTTCCTACTGTGGACGGCGGTCAATCGCGTCACCAGTTCCGGAGTGTTGCTTGGCGCCGCGGAGCGCGTCAGTCCCTACGACGGGCTGCGGGCAATGACCTCGAATGGCGCCTATGAGTACTTCGAAGAAAAATCCAAGGGCACGTTGGCGGCAGGAAAACTCGCCGATTTCGTGATTCTTGACCGCAATCCGCTCACCGTCGACCCGATGGCGATCAAGGACATCAAAGTGGTCGAGACCATCAAGGAGGGCCGTACGGTCTATCGGGCGCCGTAAGGCGGGGCACTCTGACCGCCTTACCAACGTGGGCCGCGGTAGTGCGTCCTGCGTCTCGGGGCAATAACGATAAAACGTGCTGCTTGCTGGGGTGTCTTGCGCGATTTTTCGCGCCCGGTCGACCATCCCGTAGAGAAAAAACGGAATCATTGTTCGCGTTCTTGCCGGTAGGTGTTCTCGGGTCGTGCGTCGATTGGCAAGGACAGCGGTTAGGCGGTCGTAATCCACGGTCCGTTTCGCTGCAGAGCGCTGTTGGCCCTTGATGCCAAAAACGGCTTGGCGAGGTGATGGAAGCCGCGCAGCGTCATCCTGTCAGCATCACGCGAAATGGTCGGCCCTCCGTGGTGATGATTTCTGCCGAGAGCTACGCCGGTCGGCAGCGCATGACGCGCGAGGACCTGCGTCAGACCATGCAGCGGGCCGGCGATCTGCTCGAGCTGGTTGTGCATGAAGGCATTCGCATTCTCACGCCAGCTCAGTGTCGCCAACGCTTACTTCAGTCGGAAGCATAAGCGCAGGTGAGAAAGGCCCGTCTGGAACTTCGTGCGCTTGCAGAGGGTGGGAGCGCCGTGGTTTGGATCAGTAATCGGACCGATACGAGTCCGATAACTGACGTGTACGCCGGTAGCTAAGAGCAATAGCCCTTGTACTACCAAAAGCCGCGTTCGATCGGTGTCAACATCACGAAGCACTTCTGACGACTGACCTCGCTCACGGTGCAACCGAGAGGCGTCTGCCCGGATGCGCAGTCCGCCGGCGACGCAACCGGTTGCGCAGCGCTGCCTAGAGCGGTGCCTCGGGCAGGTCGTGCGATACTAAAAAACAGAAGCACGCACACTCTAGGTGAGTCTGTTGCACGGACTGGTTGACGAACGAATAGAATAACGACATGACCATATTGACGGGCAGGGTGCCCTTGGGTCGCAGCGGCTTGCACGTCTCCCCACTCGGCTTTGGCATGTGGCGCATGGGGGGTGATGACCTCGATGCGACGCTCGCTACGATTGACGCCGCGCTTGCGTCCGGGCTGACGCTGTTCGATACGGCGGATATCTATGGTCTGGGCACAAGCAGTGGGTTTGGCGGCGCGGAGCGTCTCTTCGGTCGGGTGCTGAAGGCCCGTCCGGCGCTGCGAGATCAAATCATACTGGCGACCAAGGGTGGGATCACGCCGCCCGTTCCTTACGATTCGTCCGCCCCCTATCTGGTGCGCGCTTGTGAAGCGTCCCTGATCCGCCTTGGCGTTAACGTGATCGATCTATATCAAATCCATCGCCCTGATCATCTGACGCATCCCGCGGAAGTTGCAGCGGCGCTGGAGCGCTTGCATCGCGATGGCAAAGTGCGCGCGGTGGGCGTGTCTAATTACACGGTGGCGCAGACGCGGGCACTGCTTGCGCATTTGACGCTGCCGTTGGCATCAGTCCAACCGGAGTACTCGCCGCTGTGCGTCGATCCGTTGCAGGACGGCACACTGGATTTGGCAATGGAACAGAATGTGGCGGTCCTTGCGTGGTCGCCACTCGCTGGCGGTCGGCTGATGCGTACAGGCTCTACCGTTCGCGAGGGCGCGGTGATTGCGGTGTTGGATGCCTTGGCGACTGAGTATGGTGTCTCGCGCGGGGCCGTCACCGCGGCGTGGGTCATGGCACATCCCAGTCGTCCGGTGCCGTTGATGGGTAGTCAGTCGCCGAAACGCCTGCGCGACGTGTCGTCAGCCACTGGCCTGCATCTGACGCGGACGCAGTGGTATGCGGTACTTGTCGCTGCGCGCGGCGCCCCCATGCCCTGATCAGGCGGCTGGTGTGGTCTCCCGTCCCGGATTGATGAACAGCCACAGCAAAGCCCCGACGACGGCGAACACGGTGCCGGTGATGAAGGCCGCATCCCAGCCGCCTCGCCCCGACAACCAACCAACGACCGGACCGGCAATAATGCCGCCGCCATTCCCAAAGGTATTGAGGACGCCGGTCGCGGCGCCGGTATCGGCGCGGGCGACGCGCATGGTCGCGGCCCAGTAGGGGCCCTCGTTCAATTCCACCGCGAGAAAGGCGATGGTCAGCGCCAGCACCGCGACGTAGGTGGTGGACACATGAATGGTGACCAGCAGCAATAGGCCCGCGATCGGCATCGTCACGAGCGGAATCAGCCGCAAGCCCCAGCGCGGCCCAAACCACCGGGTGAAGCGATCACCGAACTCACCGCCGAGCGCTGCGCCCACGGCCGCCCCGATCCACGGCAGCGCGCCGGCAAGCCCACTTTCCAGTCCCTCTAAATGCCGCACTTCACGCAAGTAGATGAACGACCAGGACGAGATCAAATAGAACACATAGTTCATGCACAGATAGGACACGGCCAGACGAATCACGTCGCGGTCCGAGGCAATCGCCCACAACCGGACCAGCGTGAGCGGCGGGGGCGGTGCCGGTGGCGGCGGCAGTTCGTCGATTTCTGCTTGGGTGACTTTCGGATGTTCGTGCGGGGTGTTGCGGGCGTAGCGTAGCCACGCCACGGTGAGCACCAAGCTCGGAACCGTGAGCCACAACAGCGCCCCTTGCCAACCGTAGCGACCTTGCAGCGACATAATGAGCGGCGGTGCGATCATGCCGCCAAGATTCATGCCGGTCGAAATCGTGCCGTTGATGAACGACCAGCGATTCTCAGGAAACCACACCTGGCCGACGGCAGCGACGAGTGGGAATACCGGGCCTTGCGAGGCGCCGAGCAGGCCTTGCGCCAACACCAAAGCCACGAACAGGCCCGCGCCCGTAAATAAATACGGCGCCACAGGAATGCCGATCAACGCCAACATGCCGATGATGCCGACGCCGGCGTAGGTGGCGCGCGCCCCGAAGCGCCGGCCGAAGGTGGCGCCGGGGATCTGGCAGATCAGGTAGGTCAGTGGGAACGTGCCGAGCAAGAGCCCAATCTGAAAGTGTGTGAGCTGCAGCGCCGGCATCATCGCCTCGGCCGCCACCGAGACACCGGTGCGCTGCAGATAGCTGAGCAGTGCGAACGCGCACAGGTAGAGGAACATCCACCACCGAATGCGTATCGGTCCGCGCTGTGCCGTCATTGCCCCGTCTCCCCGCGCCCGCGGCGCCGTTGCTGCTGTGGCGGTTAACCTCGCAGGCGCGCCCCGCTCGGATCATACGGTGGCGTGGCGAGGTGTTGCGCACAAATCGGCGTGCCGATCAAATCGATGGACAGCGGAGCACCGGAATCGAGCGCGGCGCGCTCCACATACGCTAGTGCCAGACTGCGGCCAATGTGGTGGCCGTAGGCGCCGGAGGTGACATAGCCGACCCGCTGGCCATCGGCACGGACCGGTTCGTAGCCGTTGACGTCGGCATCCACACCGTCCATCGCCAGCAGTACCAGTTGATCAGCGGGCGGGGCCTCTCGATCCTGCAGTGCCGCGTCGCGGCCGATGAAGCCGGGCTTGTTGTAATCGACATAGCGCGACAGGCCGCATTGGCTCGGTGTATTCGAGGCGGAGAACTCGCACGACCAGATGCCGTAGCCTTTCTCCAGCCGCAGACAGTCTTGCGCCCGCATGCCCACGGGCCGCAGGCCGTGTTCGCGCCCGCGTGTGGTCAGTTCGTGCCAGAGACCGCGCAAGGCGGCCGCGCGGACATTGATCTCGTAGCCGAGTTCGCCGGTGAGCGACAGGCGTGCCACCACCGCATCCGCGAGGCCCACTTGGCAACGCTGCGCTGCCATAAACGGCAGCGCGGCATCGGATAGATCGTCGGGTACCAGACGCGACAGTAAGTCACGCGAGGCCGGTCCCGACAAGGATAGGCCCATCCACGCATCCGAGAGGTTGTGCAAGGAGACGCCGGACGCGGGCAGGTGCTCACGGAACCAGCGCAGGTGCCACTCCTGCAGGTAGTACGAGCCCACAATCCAGTAGTGATCGGGCGCCAGACACGTAACCGATAGGTCGCCGAGCAACTTGCCGGAGTGCGCGAGCATCGGCGCCAAGCGCACGCGCCCGGTCTCTGGCAAACGGCTCGCCAACAAGTGGTCGAGATAGCCTCTGGCGCCAGGCCCGCGGACTTCGTAGCGCGCATAGACGCCCGTATCAATCAGGCCGCAGGCATCGCGGGTCGCGCGCACTTCTTCGGCGATGAACTGATGCGCCGCCGAGCGGCGCAAGGTGGGCTTGTCGACGAAGTCCGGTGCGTTGGGTGCGTAGTACTGCGGACTTTCCATGCCCCAGACGACGCCAAAGCGGGCCCCGGCGGCAGACTGTGCGTCATAGGCGGGCGTGGTGCGCAGGGGTCGTCCGGCCGGCAGTTCCTCATTGGGATACGCCATTACAAAGCGCCGCTCATAGAACTGGCGCGTGGTGTCGAGCAGGTAGCGCGTGTTCGACGCATAGGCGCCGTAGCGGGCGACATCCATGCCAAAGATATCGCTGCCCGGATCGCCGTCGACCATCCAGTTCGAGAGCACAAGGCCGATCGCGCCACCTTGGGAGAAGCCGCTCATGCAACCGCAGGCGGTCCAGTAATTCTTCAGCCCCGGGACCGGACCGACCAGTGGGTTGCCATCGGGCGTGAAGGTGAAGGCGCCATTGACCCAGCGGCGGATTCCTGCCCGCTCAAGGGTGGGGAAGCGTTGAAAGCCGATGCTCAGTTCCGGTGCGATGCGGTCGATCTCTTCGGGGATGAGATCAATGCCGTAATCCCACGGCGCCCCTTCGGTGTGCCAATGGCGTGGGTCGCGCTCGTACACGCCGAGCAGTACACCCTTCTTTTCTTGCTGCAGGTAGGTGAAGCCTTCGAGGTCCGTGACACACGGCATCTCATGGTCCATGGCCATCAGTTCCGGCAAGGATTCCGTGATCAGGTAGTGATGCTGCATGGGGGTCAGCGGCAGATCCAAGCCCGCCATCCGGCCGACGCGGCGGGCCCAGAGGCCGGCGGCGTTGACCACGTGTTCGGCCTCGACGGTGCCTTGCTCGGTGTCGACCCGCCAGTGGCCGTTCGGTAGTGGGGTCAGCGCCAATACCCGGTTACGCAAAATCACTTCCGCGCCACGCTTTTTGGCCGCCAGAGCGAAGGCGTGCGTCGTGCCGTGCGGATCGACCGCTCCCTCGTGCGGATCGAACAGGCCGCCGAGCAGTCCCTCGGGGCTGACGATCGGGCATTCGGCGACGATTTCTTCGGGCGTGGCGATCCGGGCGTGGATGCCGAGTGTTTCGTAGACCGAACACTCGCCCCGCAACCACTCCCAACGCTCTGGGGTGCTGGCGAGCATGTAACCGCCGGGCATGTGCAGGCCCACGCTCTGGCCACTCTCCGCTTCGATCTGCTGGTACAGAGAAATCGTGTAGGCCTGCAACGCCGCGATGTTTGGGTCGTCATTAATCGAATGGAAGCCGGCGGCGGCATGCCAGGTGGAACCGGCGGTGAGCTCGGCGCGCTCGATCAGGGCGATATCGGTCCAACCGCGCTTGGCCAGGTGATACAGCACACTCGTACCGACAATGCCGCCGCCGATGACGACGACGCGATAATGCGACTTCATTATTCTTCCTCCACGCGATCGCCGAGCACGGCGCGACGCCGTGCCATGAAATCTAACAAAGCTTCGTTGATGCCGGGGTCCAGTCCCGGGTCGACATAGTCCCCCAGCATGCGCTTCCAGACGGTATTGGCGCGCTGTTCGGCCGTCAGGGCGCCTTCTTGGGACCATTGCTCGTACGAGGTGTAGTCGGCAATGCTCGATTGGTGAAAGGCAGTTTCAAAATTCGCCTGCGTATGCGCGCAGCCGAGGAAGTGCCCACCCGGGCCGACTTCGCGCAGGGCGTCCATCGCCTGGCCGCGCTCGGACACATCCAGTCCGCCGGCGAGCGCTTGCATCATCGCCAACTGATCGACGTCCATCGCAAACTTCTCGTAGGACGCGACGAGGCCGCCCTCGAGCCAACCGGCAGCATGGGTCACCAGGTTCACCCCGGCAAGCAGGGTGGGCAGCAGCGTGTGCGCGCTCTCATAGGCCGCTTGGGCGTCGGCCACTTTCGCACTACACAAGGACCCGCCGCTACGTACCGGGACACCGAGCCGTCGCGCCAACTGTGCGGTCGCAAAGATCATTTGGGTGGCCTCGGCCGTGCCGAAGGTCGGCGCGCCGGTGCGCATGGAGACCGCACCGACGAAGGAACCCATGATGACCGCGGCGCCCGGGCGCACCAACTGGGTCAAAGCCATGCCGGCCAGACACTCGGCGAGTAACTCCGCGATGCAACCGGCTGGGGTGACGGGGCCCATGGCGCCGGCGAGGACGGCCGGCACGATGATCACGCCTTGGTTGTGCGCGCAGAAGGCGCGTAGCGCGCCGAGCATCCGACCGTCGAAGGTCAGCGGCGAGTTGGAGTTGATGTTGCCGAGCATCACGGGCCCTTGCGCCACGGTCTCGGCGCCGAAGACCAACTCCGCCATGCGAATCGCATCGAGTGCATGGCCTGGGGTTTCCGGGGTGCCCTCGCACGCCATGTCGGTATGGCGGAAGTACGCGTATTGGGTGTCGAGGTGGCGTTTGCCCTCGGCAATGTCCATCGGTTCGACCGCGCAACCGCCGGCAAAGTGGATCGCCGGGGCGGCATGGGCGAGCTTGATGAAGTTGGTCAGGTCTTCCAGCGTGCCGTAGCGGCGACCCCGTTCTAGGTCCGATACGAACGGGGGGCCGCCGACCGGCGAGAAGACGGTGGCGTCACCGCCAAAGCGCACCGAGCGAGCCGGGTTGCGCGCGGTCACCATAAATTCACGCGGGGCGGTCTGCAGCAGCTGGCGAGCCAGTCCGCGCGGGATGCGTACGCGCTCGCCGCTGACGTCCGCGCCCGCGCCCCGCCACAGCGCCAGACTCTCGGGGTCGCGGCGGAACTCGATGCCGACCTCTTCCAGCAGCGTTTCGGCGTTGTGCTCGATGATCTCGCATGCTTCGGTGGACATCAGTTCGACCACCGGGATGCGGCGGCGGATAAAGGGGAGTTTGGCGAGTCCCTGACGGGAGCGGGCCGCGCGGCGTGCGTCCCGAGCGTGTCCTCGCGTCGAATCGTGTTCAGCCATAAGGTTCCCCTTTTCCTCATTTATAACATTTGTTATGCGAAAGGCGGTAGCGCGCGGCGCTATAGGCTGACGCGGCGGCTGTTGTTGCGGTAAATTCCGACTAACGAGTGGGAGCCGTATGCCCAAGAAAGTCGATCATGTCCGCCGCCGCGACGAATTGGCCGCACTCGTCGTGCGGGTAGTGGAGTCCGAGGGGGCGGAAGCGGCCACGTTTCGGCGGATTGCTGAAGTCGGCCAATTCAGCATGGGCGTGCTGACCCACTACTTTCGCGACAAGGACGAACTCATCGCGAGCGCCTTTGCGTGGCTGGCCCGGGATTCGTTTGCGGCGCTGGATGCGTGTTTGGCTGCGGCGGCGCCGGGGCGTGCGCGTCTTGCGGCATCGCTGTCGTTTATGGTGCCCGCGCGTGGTGAGGTCACCTATCCGGGGGTTTGGCTGGCCCTGTGGAGTGCGGCGCGCCACAATCCGGCGTTGGCGACCGTCCATAAGGCCTACTACGCGCGTTGGCGGCGGACCATCACTGCCAATCTAAGCGTAGCGCGGCGCCAAGGTGCGGTCACGGCCACCGCCTCGACCAAGGATCTGGTCGATCTGCTGGTCATGGGTATCGATGGCCTTTGGCTCGGCGTGGTGTTGGAGGCGCCCCGTTATACGCCGGTGCGGCGCCAGCGCCTGGTAACGGCACTGATCGATGCCGTGACGCGATCGTCTTGATGCCCAAAAGGACTGTTTGGCAATTCCGTGCACGCGGCGCGCAGTGTATCCTCGCCACCCGTCGGGTCCGTGACCGACTGATTCGTCTCCGACCCGAAGGACTACGTACTGTATGAAGGGTCCCATGCCCCGCTATTCGGCCTTGGCGCTGCTGCGCGCGCGCTTTCAAGGCGCACGCTACTGGAAGCCCCTGTGGACCGGTCGCACCCTCAAGGCCGCCTATGACGTGGTCGTCGTGGGCGCCGGCGGTCATGGTCTGGCGACCGCGTTCCATCTGGCCCGGGACCACGGCCTCAAAGTGGCGGTGCTGGAGCGTCGCCTGGTCGGCTACGGCAACGTCGGTCGCAATACGACGATCCTGCGCTCCAACTATCTATTGCCGGAAAACCATTATTTCTACGAAGACTCGCTGCGTCGCTGGGAGACCTTGTCGCGCGATCTCAATTACAACGTCATGTACAGCCCGCGCGGCGTGGTGGACCTGTGTCTGTCGGATGGCGACATGATCACCGCGTCGCGTCGCGGTAATGCGATGCGCTTGGCCGGGATCGACTCCGAGCTGATGGAACTGGATGCGCTGGAGCGCTTTGCGCCGGAACTCGCGCCGCGACGCAGTCGACGCTTCCCCATCGTCGGCGCCTTGGTGCAGCGGCGTGGCGGTACCGCCCGCCATGACGCGGTGGCGTGGGGTTATGCGCGGGGCGCGACCGCGCTTGGGGTTGATATCATCGAGGACTGTGAGGTCCAAGGCCTGTGCACCGAGGCGGGCGTTGCCACTGGGGTGGAGACCAGCAAGGGCTTGGTGCGGGCCAACCGAGTGGTGTTTGCGACCGCGGGGCACACCGGCATGGTGGGCGCCATGCTCGGCGTACCGCTGCCAATCGAGACGCACCTGCTGCAGGCGATGGTGACGGAGCCGATCAAGCCACTCATTAACTCCGTGCTGATCTACGTGCACCCCGGTCACGGGGAGACCTATGTGCTGCAGTCCGATCGTGGCGGTGTCGTCATGGGTGGCTATCTGGATGGTTTCCCTTCCTACACGCGCGAGGGGCAGTGGCACCGGCTTGAAGAGGTGGTGCAAGGTGCGGCGGATCTGTTGCCGGAGATCGGCGGCTTGCGCATTCTGCGCCAGTGGGCTGGTACCAACGACATGACCATGGATGGCAGCCCGATCATGGATCGGGTCAAGTATGACAATGTCTTCCTCAACGCCGGCTGGTGTTACGGTGGCTTCAAGACGATTCCGGCGTCTGGTGCTGCGTGTGCGACGCTGGTGGCTACGGGCCTTGCACCGGATATCGCGCGGGGCTTTCGTCTGTCTCGTTTTGCGACTGGCCACCTGCTTGATGAGCGTGGCGGTGGTCCCTTCCCGGTGCGTCTATGAGTCGTTTGATCTGCCCCTTCTGTGGGCCGCGTGAACTGCGTGAGTTCGAGTTTCACAAGACCTTGCCGAATGCCGGCGACACGCCTTTTGAACGGGTGTACCTGCGCGTGGATAGTCTGACGCACAGTGTCGAACACTGGCAGCACATTCAGGGCTGTCGCGCGTGGTTGCATGTTGAGCGCAACCCCTCCACGGGCGCCGTTCTCGTGATGCGCTTGGCCACCGCGCCGGGTGTGGCATGAACGCGCCCCGTCAAGGCGCACGCTTGTCGGCGACGCCGTTGCGCTTTCGCTTCGATGGCCGCGTGTATACCGGTCAGGTCGGTGACACGGCCGCTTCGGCCTTGTTGGCCGCCGGCGTGCGGGCCATGGGCCGTAGTGTAAAGTGCCGACGCTTGCGCGGGGTCATGACGGCCGGTCCCGAGGAGCCAAATGCCTTGTTTACGGTCGGTACCGCACCGGCCGTGGTGCCGAATGTGCCGGCGACACAACTCAAGCTGACCGATGGGATGGTGCTCGAGACCCAGAACCGTTGGCCGACGCTGCGCTTTGATCTGACCTCGGTGCTGCAACTGGGCAGCGCGTACTTCGGGGCGGGCTTTTATTACAAGACCTTTTTGTTGCCGAAGTGGCACTTTTGGGAAGGCATGATCCGACGGCTTGCAGGGCTTGGCAAAGCGCCCGGACGCTGTGATTTGCCGGCCCCGTCCTTGGAGCATTCGCATTGCGATGTGTTGGTAGCGGGCGCAGGACCTGCCGGTCTGGCGGCGGCGCTGGCGGCGGCACGCAATGGCGCGCGGGTGGTGCTCGCCGAGCGCGAACCGCTCGTCGGCGGCGAATTAGAATTTGAGCAGGCGCAAATTCAGGGGCGCACGTCCGCTGCATGGACTGCGGCAGCGCTGCTGGAACTGGCGCGCCTCGGCGCGCGGGTGCTAACCGATACGACACTGGTTGCGGGCAGTACCGGTGAGATGGTGTTGCACACCGAACCGGCGGGCATGCCCGGCGCGGCCCGGGTGATCAAACTCCGACCGCGGGCGTTGGTGGTCGCTACCGGTGCGGTAGAACGGATGATTGCCTTTGTCGACAACGATCGACCGGGGGTGTTTTTGCTCGGTGCCGCGGAGCGATACTGGGTGCGCTACGGCGTCGCGGTGGCACGTCGCGCGGTGCTGTTTGCAAATCACGATCGCGTGTATGTGGCGGCCGGGCGACTGGCGGCCGCAGGGATCACCATTGCAGCGATCGTGGATACGCGCGCCTCCGGCGCGCTCAGCGCCGAAGCGCAGCGCGTGGCCACCGCACTGATGGCGATGGGTACCGAGTGTCTGGCTGGCTCTGCCATCCTCGCCGCGCAGGGTCGGGTCCGGGTGACGGGCGCAACCGTGGCGTCACTCAGTGCACCCGGCGCTCGGCGCGTCATCGCCTGTGATGCGCTGTTGGTCAGTGGTGGTTGGGGTCCGGCGATCCACGCCGCCTTGCAAGAGGGCGGTAGCAAACGGTATGCGGACGCCTTGGGCGCCTTCGTCGCCACCGACGCGCCGGACTGGCGCGCCACGGCCGGCAGTGCGGATGGTGCGATGGAATTAGCCGGCGTGTTGCACAGCGGCGTGGCGGCGGGCGTGGCTGCAGCGGCCCATGCGGGCCATCGCGGCGCGATGGCCGCAACCCCAGCGGCCAGTGGCGATCCGGCACCGCAGTTGCAGCCCTTCTGGCGTTCGCCGGCTGATGAGACGGAGGAGAAACGGCAGTTCGTAGATCCGCAGAACGACGTGTCGGTCGCGGATCTGCGCACGACCTTGGCGGAAGGCTTCATCGACATCGAACATGTTAAACGCTACACGGCGCTCGGCTTTGGCACTGACCAGGCCAAGTTTGGGGGGCAGTTGGGCGCGGCCATTGTGGCGCAGTTGCGCAACGAGCCGGTGCCAGCAGTGGGCACGACGAAACTGCGTCCGCCGTTCCATCCCGTCACGGTGCGCTCAATTATCGGGCATCGTAGCGGTGCGCGCTTGCGACCCGCGCGGGTAACTCCCCTGCATGAGTGGCATGTGGCGCAGGGCGCGGTGATGGAGGCGATGGGGTTATGGATGCGACCGCGTTACTACCGCGCTAACGGCAATAACGCCACCGATGCCGGCATTGTCGAAGCAGGTAGGGTCCGCACCAAGGGTGGCATCGTCGATGGCTCGACACTCGGCAAGATCGAAGTGGTGGGGCCCGATGCGGCGGCGTTCCTCGATCAGCTGTATTTGACCAAAGCCAGCACCATCAAGGTGGGCCGTTCCAAGTACATGGTGAATCTGCGTGAGGATGGCATGGTGCTAGACGATGGCATCGTCTTGCGCTTGAGCGCGGAGCGTTTTCTGCTCACGGTCAGCACCGGTCACACCGAACACATGGTGTCGCACTTTGAACACTACCGGGAGACGGAGTGGGCATCGTCTGCGCTCACACTCACCGATGTGACCGATGCCTGGGCCGTGATCGTGGTCGCCGGACCCGAGTGTCGTGCGGTCTTGGCGTCGTTGCTAGGCAATGCGTGGGCTGAGACCCTGGCGCGCTTGCGGCATATGGATTTTGCGACTGGACAGCACGAGGAACATGATCTGACCGTATTGCGTGCGAGCTTCTCGGGCGAGTTGGCGTTTGAGTTGCACTGTCGTCCGGCGATTGCGATGGCCTTATGGGCTTCGCTGGTAGGGGCGGGCCTTGCGCCTTATGGTTTGGAGGCGCTCGATATTCTGCGGTTGGAGAAGGGCTATCTCGTGTCCTCGGAGTTGAACGGTCAAACAACCCCCTATGACTTGTGCATGGACGGGATGGTGGCGCTGGGGAACCCGTGCGTAGGGCGCGACCTGTTGGATCGGCCTGCGTTCCATGAGCCGCATCGGCCGCGTCTGGTCGGTCTGCGAGCGACGGATGGGCACAGTCCTTTCTTGGGTGGTGCGCAACTGACTGAGGATGCGGTGACGGCGGTGCCGGCCGGCTACGTGACGTCTTCGGCCTACAGTCCAGCACTCGGCGAGTGGATTGGGCTGGCGTTGGTGTCGCGGGAAGTGGCCGAGGGCGGTGTACTGTATGTGCGCGATCCGCTGCGTGGCGGCGACACGACCGTGAAGGTCGTCAGTCCGGTGCACTACGACCCGAAGTCCGATCGGATGAAGTCATGACGCTATCTTGCCGTCTCGAAGCCCGTCCAGATGGTCGCGACGTCGAGTTCGTCGCCTACACGTATCCGCCCTCAGCCGTGTTCGCCGCGCTGCCGATGGCGCCCGGTGCGGTGCTGTATGAGAGCGAAGCGCCCACCGTGCTGCACGTGGCCCCGGGGCGGTGGTTTGCGCCGGCGGCGAGTGCGGCGACACGGTCGTTGCTCTTGGCGTGTGTCGCGCACGGCGCACTGGTCGAGGTCGAGGGCAAGAGGTCTCGTCTGGACTTGTGCGGGCCGGGGGCGACGGCGGTGCTCTGTGCGGCGATTGATATTCTCGCGGTGCTCGAGGGTCGCGGGTGCGCTGCGGTGGTTCTCTTTGATTGCCCGTGTTGGGTCGCGCGCCTTGCAGACGGTTACGCGCTGTGGACGCATGCCAGTTATCGGCCGCATCTATGGGCTGAATTGCACCGTCTGACGGCGGCCTGAGATGGCCACGTCGTTGCGCGTACCGAGGCAGGCCTTGCTGGATGCCCTGCGCGCCTTTTCGATCGCTGGCCGTGAGTTGTCGTTCAAGGCGGCTGCGGATGTGCTGTTCCTAACGCCCTCGGCGATCAGTCATCGAATCCGTGATTTAGAGGAACACTTGGGTCAGCCGGTGTTCGTGCGCAAGACGCGTGCGGTGGAACTCACCGATGCGGGGCGGGCGTTGCTGGATGAGATCGATCCCTTGCTCGCTTCGCTGGATGCCGCCCTCGATCGGGCCGGCAAGCGCGCGCGCCGGCGGCTACTGCGCATCGCGGTGCCGCCGTTCATCGCGACCGATTTGCTGCTGCCGAACATCGAAAGTTTTTATGGCATGCAGCGCAAGATAGACGTCGAGATCAATAGCGCGATGGCGCGACCGAGTTTGCACTCACCGCAAGCGGACGTGTCGATCGTGATTGCGCCGGAGCCGCCGTCGGATGTGATCGCTATGAAATTGCTGACCCCGCGCTTTGTGGCTGCAACCTCCGCCGCGTTGGCGAGTGTGGCCAAAGAACTCGGTCCCCAACTGTTTGAACAGATGCGTCGGATCGTCTATCGGCATCGCTCGGATCTGTGGACCCAGTGGTTCAAGATGAGTGGAATTCCGGCACGTCGCTCCGGTTCGATCCTGCAGTTCGATACGTTTCCGGCATCCATTGCGGCCGCCGAGCGGGGGCTGGGCGTTGCGCTGGTGCCGACCTTTGTGTGCGAGCGGCGCTTGCGCCCGGGACGCGTGCAGCGCATTTCTGACGTGGAAGTAGAATCGGGCGATAACTATTACCTCGTCTTTAGGGCCGAGGATCGCGGCCGTCCAGAGGTCCGGGCGTTTGTGAGTTGGGCGCTGGCTGAACTGCGTCGTTGACCTGGATGGCTTGAAATTCTGGTTGGTCGGGCCCACTCCGGGGTGATCAGCCCCTCGGGGCGTTGCTGTAGACGCCCGTGCAGATCGAACCCGCCCCCGAGTGGTTGCCGGTCGCCACCGTGTCGACTGGGCCGATGGCCGGTGAGGTGACGCTGGTCCTGTTGGCGCTCGGTATTCCTTCTCGTACGCTGAGCGAGCCGGCGGGGCGCCACGTGGTGTGGGTCGAACCGCAGTACCGCGATGCTGCGCAAGCGGCGCTTGGCGACTATGTGCTGGAAAACCGTCCACCACCACCCGCGGCGTTACCGCGGCCGCTCGCGGTTGGGTCGATCAAAGCCCCGCTTTTGTATGTGCTCTGTGAGTTTGGGGTCGCAGTGGCGGCCAGCCGCAGTGCCTTTGGACTCAGTTGGGTGGACCGCGGTGTGCTCGAGGGGCCGGCATTTCGTAGCGGCCAGTGGTGGCGACCCATCACGGCGCTCACCTTGCACGCGGACTTTGCGCACTTGCTCGCCAATCTGGGCTTCGGGGCGGTGTTTTTAGGTCTCGCGGCCCGGGTGTACGGATGGGGCGTCGCGCTATTGCTGACGCTGGTCGCGGCGGGTTGTGCGGGCCTACTGGAGGCGTCCGGGCTGCCTGGAGGGACGAGTTCGCTTGGCGCCTCGACGGCCGTATTCGCCGCACTGGGTCTACTGGCGCCGGTCCGCTGGCCCGCCAGAGGTCGATTGGCCCCGTGGATGGCCCGAGCCGCTACCTTCGGTGGCGCCATTGCTTTACTCGGGCTGCTCGGTGCCGGCGATGTACATGTCGATGTGACGGCGCATGCACTCGGCTTTTTGGCGGGCGTTAGCGCCGGCTGGCTACTGCGGGGTGCGTCCATTGCAGGTCCAGCGCTGCAGCGACTGTGTGCATTGTTGGCCGGATTGCTGCTGCTGGTGGCCTGGTCGGCGGCGCTGATTTCCTAAACAGAGCGCCGGTTCTGCATCGTCCAGCGGACCTGTGCATTGCTCAGGCCCGTCCACTGGTTCATAGTCGTCCGACGCGGGAGGGCCCGTATACGCTTTGTGGAGGAATGACCGAATGAGCTTAACTGCCTCCAAGCCGTCGACTGACGCGCCGAACACCGTCCAGAATTTGCCTGCGAACGGTGTGGACGCGCCGGATTTGCGGATCTTCGTGATCGTGCTGTTCTTCGTCTTTGGCGGCATCACCAGTCTCAACGACGTCATTATTCCGAAGCTCAAGGATCTTTTCACCCTCTCCTACGCACAGGCGATGTTGGTCCAGTCGGCTTTCTTTGCCGCTTACCTACTCATCTCGCTGCCGGCTGCGGCCATCGTGCGGCGCTTTGGCTATATGCGCACCGCGTCGATCGGATTGTTGGCGATGACGGTTGGTTGTTTGTTGTTCATTCCCGCGTCGGCCTCCGGCGCTTTCGCCGTGTTTTTGGCCGCGTTATTCGTGCTCGCCGCCGGCATCACGATTGTGCAAGTGGTCTCGAACCCGCTGATCAGTCTGCTCGGCAACCCGCACACGGCCCACAGTCGGCTCACGTTCGCGCAGGCCTTTAATTCGCTCGGTACGACGGTCTTCCCGTATGTGGGCTCGATCCTGATCTTGGGTAGTCTCTCAACGGTGGACCCGAAAACCTTGAGCGGTGGGGCGCTCAAGGCGTATCGGATGGCGGAGACGCATACGGTCGTGATGACCTATGTGGGTCTGGCGATTGCGCTGACGGTGGTGGCCGCCGTGGTCTGGTTGCGCCGTAACCGCATCCAGGATCAACACACGCACAACGGCAGCATCTTCAAAGCCTTTGAATTACTCAAGCAACCGCGGTTCGGCATGGGCGCCCTCTGCATCTTTTTGTACGTTGGCGCCGAGGTCGCGATTGGGTCGTTGATCGTGAACTATCTGATGCAGTCCGAAGTATTGGGTTTGACCGCCGAGGCGGCTGGCAAACACGTCCCCTTTTACTGGGGCGGCGCACTTATCGGTCGCTTCATCGGTTCGGTCGCGCTGCGTTATCTATCGCCGGGCCGGGTACTGGCGGTTGTGGCCGCTGGCGCCATCGTACTGATTACCTATTCGGCCAATACCATGGGCGCAGTCGCGGGCTGGGCTTTGCTGTCTGTGGGCCTGATGAATTCGATCATGTTCCCCACCATTTTCTCGCTCGCCTCCGAAGGGTTGGGTGTGCGCGCCGCCGAAGGCTCCGGCGTCATCTGTGTGGCGATCGTTGGTGGTGCGTTGATCCCGCCGGCGACTGGCGCACTGGCCGATGCGCACGGACTGGCGTTTGCCTTGCTGCTGCCAGCACTGTGTTACTTCGTGATTCTCGCTTACGGTATCTACGCCCGTCGCCCGGCGCAGTGAACGCCTAAGCGTTGTAGTAATTTGGATGATGGATGCGCGATGTCAGATGTAAAGAAGGACGCCGGTTCGACGGCTGAGCACGCGCGCGCGGCGCTCGCGTATCACGAGTTCCCAACACCGGGGAAGTTGGCAATCACCGCGACCAAACCGCTGGTGAACCAGCACGATTTGTCGCTGGCTTATTCGCCGGGGGTGGCGGCCGCGTCGAACGAGATCGTCCGCGATCCCGCCAATGCCTACCGCTATACCGCGCGTGGCAACTTGATCGGCGTAGTCACCAACGGCTCGGCCGTCTTGGGCTTGGGCAACATCGGGCCCCTGGCTGCCAAGCCAGTGATGGAGGGCAAAGCGGTCTTGTTCAAAAAGTTCGCGGGCATTGACGCGTTTGACCTCGAGATCGATGAGCAGGATCCAGATAAGTTGATAGCGATTATCGCGTCGTTGGCGCCGACCTTTGGTGGCATCAATCTCGAAGACATCAAAGCGCCGGAGTGCTTCTACATTGAGCAGCAGCTGCGGGCGCGGCTCGACATCCCGGTCTTTCATGACGATCAGCATGGCACCGCGATCATTGTCGGGGCGGCGTTCCTAAACGGCGCGAAGGTGGTCGGCAAAGCGCTCGATACAATGAAACTGGTCGTGTCTGGTGCTGGTGCGGCGGCGCTAGCCTGCGTTGAGCTACTCGTGCACATCGGCGTCGCGCGCCAGAATGTGTGGCTGACCGATTTGGCCGGTGTGGTCTATGCCGGTCGCACGGCACTGATGGACGAGAAGAAAGCAGGCTTTGCGCAAGTTACCGACGCTCGCACGCTGGCCGAAGTGATCGTCGGGGCGGATGCTTTTTTGGGGCTTTCGGCGGGTGGCGTGTTGCAACCCGAATTGCTCGCGCAGATGGCTCCCAATCCACTCGTGTTTGCGCTCGCCAATCCTACCCCGGAAATCATGCCCGAAGCCGTGATCGCCGCGCGCCCGGATGCGATCATCGCCACCGGGCGCAGTGATTATCCAAATCAGGTGAATAACGTCCTGTGTTTTCCCTATATTTTCCGCGGTGCGCTGGATGTGGGTGCGCGCACCATTACCCGCGAGATGGAAGTGGCTGCCGTGCACGCCATCGCGGAATTGGCCTATCGCGAGCAAAGTGACGTGGTCGCGAGTGCCTATGGCATTACCGCTGCGGCCTTCGGGCGGGATTATCTGATTCCAAAGCCATTTGACCCACGATTGATGACCACGATCGCGCCGGCGGTAGCGCAGGCGGCGATGGACTCGGGCGTTGCCAAACACCCGATTACTGACTTCGAGGCTTATCGACACCGCTTGCAGGAGTTCGTATATCACAGCGAATCGCTGATGAAGTCGCTGTTCGTGATTGCCCGCCGTCTGCCGTCGGCGCACAAACGAATCGTCTTTGCTGAGGGCGAGGATCGACGTGTGTTGCAAGCCGCACAGATTCTCGTTGATGAGCAGATTGCCCGACCGGTGCTCGTCGGTCGCACGGAAGTCATTCAGGATCGCATCAAGAAATTGGGCCTGACCGCAAGCTTGCTCGAACGTGTGGAGATCGTTGATACCAATCACGACCCGCGTTATCGCGACTATTGGCAGAGCTACTTTGCGCTCATGCAGCGCGAGGGCGTCACGCAGCAGTATGCGAAGATCGAGATGCGTCGGCGTGGCACGTTGATCGCCGCCATGATGTTGCGCAAAAAAGAAGTGGATGGCCTGATTTGTGGCACGTTGCCGCATACGCGGCGGCATTTGCGTTACATCGATGCGTTGTTGGGCAAGGTGCCCGGCGGTAAGGCGTATGCGGCGATGAATGCGTTGATTTTGCCGGGGCGGCAGTTGTTCTTGGTAGACACGCACGTCAACCTAGACCCGACGGCAGAAGAATTGGCTGAGATTACGATCATGGCGGCCGCTGAGATCCGTCGCTTTGGCATTGTGCCTAAGGTCGCGTTGCTGTCCCACTCGAATTTCGGCAGCAGCACGGCGCCCTCTGCGCTGAAGATGCGCGCGGTGCTGGCGTTGGTGCAGGCGCGCGATCCGAGTCTGGAGATTGATGGAGAAATGCACGGCGACAGTGCGCTGGATGAGTCGATACGTCGCGCCACGGTGCCCGATTCGACCCTCTCGGGCAGCGCGAACCTACTGGTGATGCCGAATATCGATGCGGCGAACATCGCCTATAACCTGCTGAAGACAGCCTCGGGTAATGGGGTCGCGATCGGCCCGATTCTGCTCGGCTGTAATGGGCCGGCGCATATCCTGACGCCCTCGACGACGGTGCGTCGGATTGTGAATATGGCCACGCTGACGGTTGTGCAGGCCAACGCCGTCGCTGCGGTGCGTTGAGAGGAGCGGCGACGTCTTAGGCTTGCGGCCTGCCCGGTGGCAGGCTTCAGGGGCTTTGTAAGGCCTCGACAAAGCGGGCGAGGAATCGGTTGGCGTGCAGGCCGTCCATCACGCGATGGTCGATGGTAAGCGAGACGTAGCAGCGCGGCCGAATGGCGATCACATCCACGCCGTCGTGTTCGAGCACCACCACGCGTTTTTCCAGTTTGCCGATACCGAGTATGGCGCTTTGCGGTTGATTGATGATCACCGGCGCAGCGAGCAGGCTGCCACTGACCCCATAATTGGATAGTGTGAATGTGCCGGCGGCGACGTCCGCGCGGGTGAGTGCACCGGCCCGCGCCCGACGCGTAAGGTCCGTGAGTTGTTCGGCGATTGCTTCCACCGTGTACTGCTCCACGTGCCGCAGTACCGGTACAACGAGGCCGCCGTCATCGAGGGCGGTGGCGATCCCCAGATCCAGATGATCGTACAGTTCCAACGTGTCTTCGTGCCAGCGTGCGTTGGCTTCGGGCACGGCCTGTATCGCGGCCACACAGGCGCGTGCAAAGTACGCGGTCAGCGTCAGTTGCACGCCACGGCGGGCCAGTGCCGCGCGGTGCTCTGCGCGGTGCGCTAATACAGCGCCGAGGTCGGCCTCGAATACCGAGGTGACATGCGGTGCGGTGTGTAAGAGGCTCTCTACCATCCGCTGTGCGATCCGGCGGCGCATGGGACTGTGCGGTACGGACTGGGAGCCGGTGGCAACACTGGGCGCGGTGGTTGCGGGTGGCGCGGGTGGCGTGGCGCTCTTTGCGGGCGTTACGCTCGCGGGGGGTGATAGCGCTGCGGTCGCCAGATGCGCTTTGACATCGGCCGCAGTGAGGCGACCGTCCCGGCCGCTGCCCTTGATCGTTGTGGGATCGAGCCCGTGTTCCTGAATCAGGCCACGGACCGCGGGGCTGAGTAGCAGGTTGGGCCCTGGCGATGCCACGACCGTTGCGATCTGCGCACTCGTGGAGGCCGACAATGTGGATTCGGTCAGCGACGCTGCCGTGTCCGCCGTCACGCGTCCGAGCAAGGCGCCAGCCGGGCAGTGTGTATTCGGGCCTGCAGTGATCTCCACCAATAGCCCGCTGCAGGGTGCGGCGACTTCCAGGGTGACCTTGTCGGTCTCCAGTTCGAGCAGCGGTTCATGGATCTGCACGGTGTCGCCGACCGCTTTGAACCAGCGCAGCACCTGCGCGCGGCTGCCCTCCGCGAGGTCGTCGGGTACGCGTACTTCGGTGCTCGTGGTCATTTCAGGCCTCCAGCAACTGGCGGATGGCCGCCGCGATGGCTGGCACGTCGGGTAAGCACGCCTCCAGCAATACGGGGCTGTGTGGGCTGGGGATGTCGGGCATCGCCAGCCGTTCGATCGGGGCATCCAGCGCATAGAAGGCTTCGCGCGCGAGTACCGCGACAATCTCGGCGCCGAAACCGGCGGTCAGATTGTCTTCATGCACCACGAGGCAGCGACCGGTTTTGCGGACGGAGGCAAGGACGAGGCCGCGGTCCCACGGCGCGAGGGTGCGCAGGTCAATCAGTTCGGCATCAAAACCACCGCTTTCGATGGCCGCCTGACACCGTTCGGTCATGGCTCCCCAGGTCACCACGGTAGCGCCCTGGCCGGCGATCAGGATGCGGCCTTGCCCAAAGGGCACGACGTAGTCATCACCCGGATACGGGCGCCGCGCCCATGCAGCGTCCAACATGGCGCGGTGCTCAAAAAAAATGGTCGGCTCGTTTGCACGCAAGGCCGCGCGCAGTAGTCCCACCGCATCCTCGGCATTCGAGGGCATGGCGACTTGCCAGCCGATGGCGTGCACAAACTCTGCTTCGTTGCATTGGCTGTGCCAGGGATCCCCGCATTTAAAATAACCGCCGGGGATGCGTACCACCATCGGTGTGGCGAAGCGATTGGCACTGCGCCAACGCAGCGTGCCAATGTCGTGCAGCTGTTCCGTAGCCGAATCGGCATATTTGCGGAACTGAATTTCCGGCACGGGCAGCAGACCCGCGGCCGCCAGTCCTATGGCACGGCCGATGATGCCATCCTCATTCAGGCTGGTATCAAAGACGCGATCGACCCCGAAGCGTTGCTGCAGACCTTGCGTGACGCCATGGACACCGCCCTTGCCACCGACGTCTTGGCCATAGAGCAGTACGCGTGGATTGCTTGCCAATTCCACCTCAAGGGTGCGGCGTATGGCAGCCACCATGTTGATGCGCGGGCCTGTCGGCTGTGCATCGGGTGTGCCAGCTGCGAGCACGACGCCCTCGGGACGCACCCCCCCCTGTTGCTGCAGTTGCGGTTGGCCCTCGGCATCCAGGGGCGTGAACACAGCGCGCGTCACGTGTTCGCCCCGCGGCGCGGGGCGTTGTTCGACGGCCGCGAGCGCGGCTGCGACGCGCCCGTTCGCCTCCTGCTCGAGTGTTTCCCACACGGCCGGGGTGAAGACCTGTGGCACTAACCACTGCCGCAAGGCGTGCAAGGGATCTCGTGCGTGTTCTGCGGCGATCTCCGTTGCGCTCTTGTAGGCTTGATTGTCCTGGCTGGAGTGCCCCGATAAGCGCGGCACGCGCAGGCGCACCAAGGCAGGCCCGACCCCGGAGCGGACGTGGTGGACCGCGCTGTGGATGGCCTCGCGCGCTTGCCATGGCCGCTCGCCGTCGGCTCGGAACAGGGCCAGGTCCGTAAAGCTGTCTAGGTTCGCGGTGATATCGCCGCCGGGTGTTTGGGCGGTTGTGGGTACGGAAATGCCGTAGCCGTTGTCTTCGATATAAAAGAGTAGCGGGAGGCGCTGCGTCGTGGCGATATTCAACGCCGCCCAGAAACCGCCGGTGGCGGTCGAGCCGTCGCCGCCGGTGGCCACCGCAATGGAGCCGACGGCCCGTGCATCACCGAGCACTTTGGCGCGATAGACCAAACTCTGGGCCCAACCCACGGCGGGGGTGTATTGCGAACCGACGCCACCGGCTGCTGGCAGTACGCAGGGGCCGTCCCGACGCGGCAGGTTGAACATCACCCCAATGTCGCGACCCTCGGTCACGCTGCCTTGGCGCATCATGGGGCCGGCCATCGCGTCTTCCAAAGACAGTCCCAGCGCCAGCAACAGCGGTCGTGATCGGTAGTACGCCACGATGCCGTCGCACGAGCCCGTCAGGGCCTTGCCGAGCAGAGATTGGGTCACTTCATGGCCGCGCGCAGAGAACTGGTAGAGCACCTGCCGCGCGGGGTGCAGGCGGGTTTCTTCCAGACCATCGAGGGCACGGGAGACCAGCGTATTGGTCACCACCGCGCGCCAATCCACGGCCGGATCCGGCGCGGGAATGGCGTCGCTGTGCTCGAGGCGTGCCATGCGGTTTGCGGCCATCGTCTGCACCTACCCAACTACCGGACTTGGTAATACCGATCTTAGATCCGGTAGGGGAGGCGAGATCGCCAATTTTTGGTGTTTAAAATCATTTTGATGCGCATAATGAGCGTTGAATCTAACTAATTTAGTGAATATCACTATGTCACTCGATAAGACCGACGTCCGCATCCTCGCCGAATTGCAGCGCGACGGCCGCCAGTCGGTGGTGGAAATCGCCGAACGCGTGGGTTTGACACACACCCCCTGCTTGCGGCGGATCCGTCACCTCGAGGACGCCGGGGTGATCCGCGGCTATACCGCGATCCTCGACCCGGCGGCGGTGGGCCTGCGGGTCACCGCGTTCGTGCAGGTCAAATTGGAGCGGCACGCCGATGAGACGATGAACCGATTCATGACCGCAGTGGAGGCCATTGAGGAAGTGGTCAGTTGCCATGTGACGACTGGTAACTATGATTTTCTGCTGACTGTTTTGGCCGCTGATCTCGAGAGTCTCGGCAACGTCGTCTTGAAGCGTCTGGTCGCTCTGGCCGGTGTGCGCGACATGCAGTCCTCCATTGCGTTGCGTACCGTCAAGCGGGTGGGCAAAGTACCCTTGGAACAGGTTGCTGCCTTCCGCTAAACGCGAACGGCGGCGGAGGGGTTAAGATGGGTTTACCAGTGATACGCAATGGGCGCCGCTGCGGTGGATTACACCGCACGGTGCGATGACGGAGGGGTGCATGACGATCGAACAGA
This sequence comes from uncultured Pseudomonadota bacterium, assembly GCA_903908265.1. GTDB lineage: Bacteria > Pseudomonadota > Gammaproteobacteria > Steroidobacterales > Steroidobacteraceae > CAIKZZ01. The sequence goes on along the minus strand of CAIVRI010000004.1, from coordinate 35,858 downwards.
CGGTGGCGGATGCCGAGCCCACACCAGTGGATACGGGCCGACGGTCCTTACTCAAAGCCGCGGGCGGTCTCGTCATTGGTTTTACTTGGTTGACTGGTTCTAAGGCGATGGCGTTTGCCAAGCCGACGCCACAACCCGGCGATGCCGCTTTGGCGCGCGCCGATGGCAATCCGGCCTTTGCGCCCAATGCCTTTATCCGCATCGGTACGGACGGCAGCATTCGACTCGTCATGCCCGAAGTCGAGATGGGTCAAGGTGCCTATACCGGTCAGGCGACGCTGCTGGCGGAGGAACTCGGGGTGGATCTCGATCAGGTCCAACTCGAGCACGCCCCCCCGAGCGATGCGCTGTATGCACTGGAAATTCAAGGCAGCCAGAACACCGGTGGTTCGAACACGATTCGCGCTTGTTGGGACTTGTTGCGCCAGGCGGGTGCCGTTGCGCGCACGATGCTGGTAGGGGCCGCGGCGCAACGTTGGCACGTGCCCGTGGCGCAGTGTCGCGTTGTGCGCGGCGTGATCCAGCATGATGCCTCGCATCGCACGCTGACGTTTGGACAGGTAGCGACGGACGCAGCGCATCAGCCGGTGCCGGCGCAACCGGTCTTGTTGTCGGCGCAGTCGTACCGGTTGATCGGCAAGTCGCTGCCACGCCTCGACACAGCGTCCAAGACCGATGGGTCGGCGACTTTTGGCATCGACGTGCGCGTGCCAGGCATGAAAGTTGCCGCTGTGGCCCTGTCGCCGGTAGTCGGTGGCAAGGTGGCGCATGTGGATGATCGCAAGACCCGCGCCATCCAGGGCGTGGTCGATGTGGTGGTGCTTGCGGAGATGGTGGCAGTGACGGCTGGTGATTACTGGACCGCTCGCAAGGGCGTCGATGCACTGCAGATCCGTTGGGATCACGGCAAGAATGGCCAGATCTCCAGCGCCGCGATCGTTGCCGAATTGGCCGCGGCGTCACGCACGGGCAAGGCGCTGGTCGGCAAAGACGTCGGCGCCGGTACCAAACCCGGCGGCAAAACCATTGAAGCGATGTACCAGTCAGCGATGCTCGCGCACGCCACCATGGAGCCGCAGAACGCGGTGGTCTCGGTCAAGAAGGACCATGTTGAAGTATGGATCGGCACGCAGGTGCCGACCCGCGTGGTCGCCGCGGTTGCCCGGGTGACTGGGCTGCCGCCAGAGAAAATTGCGGTTTATAACCAATATATCGGCGGCGGCTTCGGTCGCCGTCTCGAGTCGGATACCGCCGAACAGGCCGCTGCGATCGCGCAGCACGTCAGTTATCCAGTGAAATTAGTTTGGTCGCGCGAGCAGGATGTCGCGGGCGATTTCTTCCGACCGCCTTATCACGATCATCTGGTTGCGACCGTGGATGCGAAGGGCTATCCGGTCACCTGGACGCATCGCGTGACCAGTGACACAGTGCTGGAGCGCTATAGCGCTGCGGACATGCCCAAAGATGGCCTCGACCCGGACACGATCGATGGCGCCACGGAACCGCCGTATGCAATAGCGGCGCTGAAGGTGGAGTGGGTACGGCATGATCTGCCCAAGGCCGTGAAGATTGGTTGGTGGCGCGGCGTAGGGGCTGCACACAACCTGTTTCCGGTGGAGAGTTTTATCGACGAACTGGCCCACGCGGCCGGTCAAGACGCGGTTGCTTACCGGCGTGCGCTACTGGGCCAGAACCCGCGGGCGCGCGCCGTGTTGGATCTGGCGGCGACGAAATTCGGTTGGGACCGGCCGACGGAAAAAGTTGACAGCCTGCGCATCGGTCGTGGCGTGGCGCTGGGCACTTCAATGGGAACGTTGATCTGTGCAATTGTGGAAGTGGGCGTGACCGCGCAAGGTGAGGTGCGACTGCGCCGTGCTGTGACGGCGGCTGACTGCGGTCAGGTCGTCAATCCAAACACCGTGGAAGCGCAACTGCAGGGCGGCCTTATCTTTGGCCTGACTGCGGCGCTGTGGGGTGGGACGACCCTGAAGAACGGTCAGATTGAGCAGAGTAACTTCCATGACAGCCGTGTCATGCGGCTGCCGGAAACCCCAGTGATTGAGGCGTATACGGTACCGAGCACCGTGTCTCCGACCGGCATCGGCGAGCCGCCCACGGCCATTGCTCCGCCAGCGCTGGCCAACGCGGTCTTCGCGGCCACGGGTGTGCGCGTGCGTACCTTGCCGATTGCGCACGCGGCGTTGGCCAGCCGCGCGGCGTCTTTAAACCAGGTGGTGATTTGAGATGCGCACGGTGAAAATTCTGTTAATCGTTGCGGCCGTCGCGTTGCTTGGTGGTGGGAGCTATGCCCGGCATCACGACAGTCAGTCCTTGGTCGATCAAGGTGCGGCCGATGGTCCCTTGCTGCTGCGCGGCTCGCAGGTGCAGCGTGGACGGTATCTGACGGCTGCGGCGGACTGCATGGCGTGTCATACCGTACCGGGTGGTAACGACTACGCCGGCGGGGTCGCATTTGAGTTGCCTTTTGGGACGATTTATTCGAGCAACCTCACAGCCGATCCCGAGACCGGTCTCGGCGGTTGGACCGATGACGAGTTTGTTGCCGCTGTCCGTAGCGGCCGCGCGCGCGGTGGCCAACACCTGTACCCGGCGCATCCCTATACGAGCTATGCTGGCATGGCGCGCAACGATGTGCTGGCGATCAAGGCCTATCTCGACAGTCTGCCGCCGATTAAAAATGTGATCCCGGCCAATACGCTGTCGTTCCCGTATTCGCAGCGTGGGCTGATGGTGTTTTGGAATGCGCTCTATCAGCCTGCCGCCGGCTATACGGCGGATGGGACGCACGATGCGGATTGGAATCGGGGTGCGTATCTGGCCAATGCGCTTGGCCACTGTGGGGAGTGTCATACGCCCCGCAATGGCGCGTATGCGCTCAAGTCCGCGCAGGCCCTGTCGGGTTCCATTGCGCAAGGCTGGAAGGCCTACGACATCACGGCGTCCGGCTTGTCTCATTGGACGGTGGCCGATCTGGATGCGTACCTCGCCACCGGTCATGCGCCTGGGCATGGCAGTGCCGCGGGACCGATGAAAGCAGTGGTTGCCTTCGATACGGCGCAACTGACCGTCGCGGATCGGCAGGCGTTGGTCCACTACCTGCTCGCCGGCCGCACGGCGGATCCGGTCGCTGCGATCGTGCCGCGTAGCGTGGCGGATCCCGCCTCCACCGGCGCAGCCCTGTATGCGGGGGCGTGTTCGGGCTGTCACGATCTCGCACCGAGCGCAGTGGCCACTGATTATGGCGACCTCACTGGCGCAAGTACGGTTCTGGATCCACGCGGCACCAATCTGCTGCGCTTGCTGGTAGAAGGATCCCCGCCGGGCGTTGGCACAGGGACGCCGATGCCGTCATTCGGCGTCAGCTATAGCGCGGTCGAACGGGCGGCATTGGCGAACTATGTGCTGGCGCAATGGGGCGGCTTGAAACCGACACTCACGGCCAACGATGCGCAGGCCCCTCTGCACTGACCGCGTCTAGGTGGGGCTCTCGGTTGAACAACCCTGCGGTGCCAAAGACCGCAGGGGCTATGCGCATCGGGTCTGCTACGGCGCTGAGAGATGCGCCAAGATGGCTTTGTGGACGGTGCTGAACAACTGCTGCAGCGCGGGTCGCCGACTACGGTGGTCATGCTCCTCGACGACTAGCCACTGTCGAGCGGACGAGCCGGGGGCCATCGCCGCGGTGGATATGCGCAGTTGGCGGTCCTTACCTGAATAAGCTACCAGAACGCGCTTGCGCCATTGGCCGGCTTCGAGTTCCCAACCGCCGAAGCCTTGTGACTGGTAACTCACCGAATGCAACACGATGCGCTCCGCAGCCAAAGCGGTGGCGAGTGCCGACAGCGCGGTCAGGAACGCAAGGGTTTCGTTGTCATCTGTCATGTGTACCTTCATTACCCTGCAGGTGCTTATCTGTGCAGCGCACGGCGTTCTGCTCTGGGTAGCAGGGTGCGCCAGTGCCATCGACGACAGGACCTAGCGCATCGGCATTAACGATGCACAGGCCAACACCGCCGCGCTTGCGCGGCCTTTGGCGCGCGCTCTGGCGCCACTTTCCTCGGCACACTGGGTCGGTTGCCGGGGCCCTACAAGGGGCTGCGTGACCGCCCCTTCGGTCAGTTGAACTTGATGTTCAGCGCATCCAGATAAAACCACTTGCCGTCTTTGCGTTCGAAACGACTAGTTTCGTGCAGACGCATCCGCCGGCCCCGCTGCTGGCTGTAGGCAACAAATTCGACCGTGGCACGGGTTTCGTCGATCGGGTCGTAGCCGCGCACTTCAAGGCCGGTCCAGCGTACGCGGGGTTCGTTCAGATCCAAGCTGGGCGGCCGCGTGGACGGGTCCCAGGTGTCCATCAGGTAATCGCCGAGGCCCAGCACGAAGGCGCTGTAGCGGGAGCGCATCAGTTGCTCCGCGTCCGGCGCGAGCAGGTGTTCGGGGCCTGCATGCCAGCGGCCGCAGCACGCCTCGTAGGCGGCGGGTTGGCCGCAAGGGCAGGGGGTGATTTCAGTTTCGGGTGGTGCTTCCATGCCGGCATGGTGGGGGAGGTCGGGCTTCGCTGCAAGGTGTCTTGTGGAGATCCTCGGTCATTCGGGCTCTGGCTGCGCCCAGAGCGCGCTAGACTTGCGGTTAATCCGCGGTTTTAGGAGGGGATCCCATGCTGGTGCGCGTCTACGGCTGGGTACTGGGAGGTATTTTGGGGCTCGGTTTGGTCGGCCCCGTCGGCCGTGCGGCGCTGCCGACGCTCGGCGTATTGCCTGCGCATGATCGGGTTGAGATCGAGAATCAGATCCTCTCTGATCGGCTGGAGGCGCTGCTGCCGCAACTAATGGCCGAGACCCATTTGGACATGTGGCTAGTGCTCAACCGCGAGTATGCCGAGGACCCGGTGTATTTCACCTTGGTGCCGCAGCCCACCTTCGCGGCGCGCCGCACCACTTTGCTGGTGTTTGCACGCCGACCGGACGGCTCGGTGGAGCGGCTCGCGGTCAATCGTTATCCCTTGGGCCCTCCGTATACGTCCGCCTGGTCGGGCGGGAATCTAGAGGCGCAATGGCAAGCGCTGGCGCAACTGATTACGGCGCGCAACCCACAACGGATTGGTATCGATGTGTCCGACACCTGGCCGGAAGCGGACGGCTTGTCGGCCTCGCTCAAGGAGCGCCTCGCGCAACACTTGCCCAAGGGCTATGCGGTGCGGCTGGTCAGTAGTGCCGACTTGGTCGTGCGTTGGTTTGAAAGCAAGACGGCGGCAGAACTAGCGCTGTATCCACAGCTTGGGCAGATCACCCGCGCAGTTGTGGCCGAGGCCTTCAGTGTGCAGGTGATCAAGCCCGGGCAGACCACGACGGATGAGGTCGCTTGGTATATCCGCGAGCGCTTCGAGAGTTTGGGGCTCAAACCCTGGTTCATGCCGACGGTGGATCGGCAACGCCAAGGGCTGCGTTGCGCCGAGGCGGTGCCGCACTGTGGTGAGGAGGGACTAATCGAACCGGGCGACGTGCTGCACACCGACGTCGGTTTTTGCTATCTCAAGCTCTGCACCGATGTGCAGGAGATGGCGTACGTGCCTCGTGCCGACGAGGTAGCGGTGCCAGAGGGCCTGCAGGCGGCATTGGCCGTGGGTAATCGTTGGCAGGACTTGCTGGCCGCTCAGTTTCAGCTAGGACGAACCGGCAACGAGATTCTGGCGGATACACAGCGCGCAGCGGTGTCTGCCGGCATCCAGTCTTGGACCTATAGTCACCCGCTTGGATATGTCGGTCACGCTCCGGGACCTACCATTGGCATGTGGGACAACCAGGGCCCGACCGTTGGTACCGGTGACTGGCCGCTCCACGCGTCAACCACCTACGCCATCGAGGGCGGTGTACGGGTGTCCTTACCCGAGTGGGACAGTGAGCCGCTACAGATCATGTTGGAAGAGGACGCGGTCTTTGATGGCCAGACGCTGACCTTCCTGGCGGGACGACAAACCCAGTGGCATGTAGTGCAGTGAGGCGAGCACGTCGCGCGCTGTGGTGATGCGACAGCGCGTGCGATTCTGAGCGAGGGCTCTTATGTGCACCAAATATCAAAGTCCGTCCGAGCGCGCCCTCCAGCAACACTTTCATACGGCGCCAGTGGTTGATTGGCCGGGCGCTGCGATGTATCCGCGCGCGCCGGGCGTCTTTATTCGGCCGTTGCGCACTGCGGCGGGCCTTGCATGCTTGCTAGGTCGTTGGGGTCTGATTCCATCATTCGCAAACACTGCAGATGTGCGCTTTGCGACCTATAACGCACGGTTTGAGGAACTGCTCGACAAGCCGTCCTATCGCATGCCGTGGTTGCGTGGGCAGCGTTGCCTGATTCCCGCAGACTCGTTCGATGAGCCGTGTTGGGAAACCGGACGTAACGTGTGGTGGCGATTTCGCCGACGGGACGGTGTGCCTTGGGCACTCGCTGGCCTTTGGAATGCATGGATTGATCGGGCAACGGGGGAGTCGATCGAGAGTTATACGATGCTGACGGTGAATGCCGACGAGCACCCATTGATGCGCCGCATGCATAAACCCGATCCCGCCTTCGCCGCCAATGCGCAGGATAAACGCTCTGTGGTGGCGATCGATAGGGAGGCCTATGAGCATTGGCTCTACGGGAGTTTGGCCGACGCCACGGCGCTCGTGCAGGCTCCACCAATGGATTGGATCGAGGCGGCGCCGGTACCGAAAGCGTCTTAGGTTGCCGGTTCCACTAGGTCAAATAGGCTAGTAGCGAGCAGCGTCAAGACCTTCGTCTGCGCTTGCGTGTGCACTTCCCAACGCCAACGCACGACACCGTATTGGCCAGAGGAAGAGACACGCGACTCAAGTACATGCAGCGTCAGGCGCAGGACATCACCGGCTCGTACGGGCGCATGCCAACGCAATTCATCAATGCCGGGCGAGGCGCTCGCGTTTGACCCGCGTAACACGTTGTCAACGGCGAGTCGCATGGCAATCGCGCAGGTATGCCAGCCTGAGGCGATCAATCCCTGCCAACGGGACCGCTCTGCGGCAGTCCGATCGATGTGGAAGAGTTGTGGATCCCATTGCCGGGCAAATTCGATCAGTGCCGCTTCGGTGACGGGTGCGGCGCCCGCATCAATGACCCGGCCGGGCGTGAATTCCTCAAATTTCATGCACGGTGTCCTTTGCGTAATGCAGGCCGCCTAACGTCCGTGGTCCCAAGCGATGACGCGATGCCGTTGCTGGCCGAGCCCCTCAATACCCAGTTCAACCAGATCGCCCTCTTTGAGAAAGCGGGGTGGCGTTTTAGCCATACCAACACCCGGGGGTGTGCCAGTGGTGATGATGTCACCTGGTAGCAGTTGCATAAATTGACTGATGTAACTGACCAAGGTGGCGCAGTCGAAAATCATGGAGGCAGTGTTGCCAGTCTGCATCCGTTCACCGTTCACATCGAGCCACAGCCCGAGCGCCTGCACGTCCTTGATTTCATCCGGTGTGACGAGCCAAGGGCCGACTGGACCGAAGCTTTCGCAGCCCTTGCCTTTGTCCCAGGTGCCACCGCGTTCGGTCTGGAAGGCCCGTTCGGAAAGATCATCCACGAGCACATAGCCGGCAACCCGCTGCAGTGCCTCCTCGGGCTCGACATAGTGGGTGTGTTGGCCAATCACGATGCCGAGTTCCACCTCCCAGTCCATTTTCTGTGCTTTGCGCGGACGTCGGACGTCGTCATTAGGGCCTTGCAGGCACGACACCGCTTTGGTGAATAGGATGGGTTCTTGCGGTACGCGCATGCCAGCCTCCGCCGCATGGTCGACGTAGTTCAGACCCACCGCCACAAACTGACGGGTGCCCGTGAACGGCAGACCGAGTCGTGGGTCGCCCTCGATGCGTGGCAGGGACCCCGGTTCGAGTCTTGCTAGAGCGGCGAGTGTTGCCGGCCCGAGCGATTCCACGGTGAGGTCGCTGAGATGGGCACTAAGGTCGCGTAGCTGCCCCTGTGCGTCCAGCAGCCCCGGTCGCTCCTGGCCGAGGGGACCGTAGCGTAGGAGTTTCATGTACGTGCGCTGCGCGGGGCGCGCCTCACAGCACGATACCCGCTGGCGCACGCACGCGTCCGTCGCCAAATAGCGCGTCCGCGGTGTCGACCTGTCGGGTCCATTCGTAGCACAGCCCCTTCGCACGCAGGACTTCAAAACCAAAGATGCGGATTCGATCCAAACCGAAGGCATGTTCGGGCGCTGGTGAGGCGGTGGCGTCGGCGATCACGACGGGACGAAAGCCCAGTTGCGCGAGGCCGACGGCCGACTGCAGCACGCACACGTCGGTCTCAAGCCCGATCAGCACGGCGGTACGCCGTGGTTGGGCCTGCAAGGCCGCCATCAGATCGGGCGCTGCAGCGAGGTTGAAGACATTCTTGGTGTATTCGGTGATACCCGGTGGTAGTTGGGCCATCAGCGCGGTAGCGGTCGGCCCGTGCTTGTCGGGCATCTCGACCGTGACAAAGGTCGGGATACCGAGGCGACCGGCCACCTCGACGACAAACGACATGGTGCTGAGGACGCTGTCGCGCCGAGCGGTGTCCAGTTTTTTGAGAAAGCCTTCCTGGCAATCAATAAGAATCAGTATGGAATCGTTGCGATCGATCAGTGTGGTTTGCGCAGTCATGGGTATCCTAAGCGGCCTTGTGGGCCTTGATGTGTCCAGGTCGGAGTTCGCCGCGTCGTACGACCAGCGCCAGTTGCTCCCAATTGCGGATGAAATGTTCGGTACGCGCAAGGCCGATGCGCGTAATCAACATACTGCGCATGGGGCCGGCCAAGGAGGCAGCCTCGGCCTCTGCAATGGGGAGGTACCACGCATTGCGGTCTCGGACTACGATCTCGGTGAAGCCGACCTGCTGCAGTACCGCGGCGGTCTCCTCGAGCGTGGCCATGTTGTAGGTGATGCCTTCGAGGCGAAAGTACTCGAGCATTTCGGCCGAGTAAGCCCCCACGCTACCACGCAACCAATCGCTGGCGAGAAATCGACCGCCCGGTCGCAGTACACGATGTACTTCGGCGAAAAAAGCTGGTTTGTCCGGGATTTGGACAATGGAGTCTTTGGAAAACACCAGATCAAACGAACCGTTGGCAAAGGGCAGAGGTCCCGGCGTCACCAGTTGGCTTTCAATGCGGTCTTGAAGCCCAGCGCGCGCAATCCGTGCATCCATCTGCGCGAGCATCACCGGATCGATGTCGATGCCGGTGACCCGTGCCGCGCCATGGGTGACGACGAGCAGTTCGTCTACCGCGCCGAGCGCGGCACCCACGTCCAGCACGTGGCAGCCGGCAAGGTCGCTGCCTTCGAGTAACTCGGCCACTTCCGCAGGGCCGCCCGGGGAGAGGAACCCATCCCCCCAGAGCAGTTGCAGGAGCAGCATCATGGCCTCGTCGTATTCGCCAACCTCACTGGGTTGGTTGATTTTGACTGTCATGCATGCCACTCCGGCGCTCGGTGATTACTGAATCGCGCCGAGGTAGTCACCCTTGCCAATCGCCACGCCATTGGCACGCAGGATTGCGTAGACGGTGGTGATATGGAAGTACAGATTCGGGAGCACGAAGTGCGTCACATAGTTGCGTCCGATGAAGCGCATGGTGATCGACGGGTACACAATTTCGATCGCCTTGTCTTCGGCGCCGGCAATGGCGGCGGCGGGGACGGTGTCGATAAAGGCCAGTGTCTTGGCGATCCGGGCCAGCAATTCCTCGACCGTCGTTTCATTGTCCTCGTACTTGGGCATGTCGACGCCGCCGAGTCGGGCCACCGCGCCTTTAGCGGTGTCACAGGCGATCTGGACCTGCTTGGTCAGCGGCAGCATGTCCATGATGAGCCGGGCTGAGGCGACGGTTTTGGTGTCGACTTTGTGCGCTTCGGCGTGCGTCTGGGCTTTGACGAGAATCGCCGACAGATTGGTGAGGGCGAGCTTGAGGGCTGGTACCGAGGCGTCGTAGAGGTTAAAAGACATGCAGGTCTCCGCAACTGAGGGGGAAAAGAGGTCGCCAGTGTAGCGCGCTCCCTGTGACGAGCAACCGTCATCGCGTAGGATGAGCGGCCCGATTGGTGGAGTTTTGAATGTCCTCCTGGAATGATCTGGCCGTTCGCGGCGCTTTCCCCGCACTTTCCTTGTCTGACAAGGGCTTAGCACGACTTTATGCCGACGCACCCGGGGGTACTCAGGTCTGCGAACGAGCGATCGTGCGTACGCGGCAGGCCATGGTTGACCATTGCGCGAACGAGGGCGGCCCATTTTGCACCTCGGTCGCTACCGACCAGTGGCTGCTGCGCGTGCACGAGGCGGCGGGCGAGTTTTTTAATGCCGACGCCGATGAAGTAGTTTTTGGTCTGAACACCACGACACTGGTGTTTCATTTCTCGCGGATGATCGCCCGCAACTGGCGGGCGGGCGACAATATTTTGGTCACGCGCATGGATCACGACGCCAACGTCGGTCCGTGGATTCTGGCAGCCGAAGAACGTGGCGTGACGGTGCGCTTTCTGGATTTTGACCCCGAAACGTTTCTCTACCGCTACGACCAACTCGATCAGTTGATTGACGCGCGCACGCGTCTCGTGGCCTGCAATCATGCCTCGAATTTTACGGGCACCATCAATGACGTGCGCCGTATTGTGGCAGCGGGCAAAGCGGTTGGTGCGGTAACGGTCGTTGATGTGGTGCAGTCCGCGCCCCATATGGCTTTGGATGCGCGCGCCATTGGCAGCGATATCCTGGCGTCCTCGCCGTACAAATATTTTGGCCCGCATGCGGGACTGATGTACTTACGGCGCGACTTCGCCGATAGCTTGGTCCCACCCCTCAAAGTGCGCCCCGCACCTATGACGATGCCGCATCGCCATGCCCCGGGTACGCCATCGTTTGAGGCGCAATTGGGCACGTACGGCGCTTTTGAACATCTCGCGTGGTTGGGTGAGCAGTTCGGTGGCGCGAGCCCTGCGGCCTCGTTACGGGCGCGCATGAGTGCCGGTCTGGCGGCCGCGACGGTGCATGAAACGGCGCTGTCGGTTCGGTTCCTCAACGGCGTGCGGGCGATGCCGCACGTGACCTTGTATGGGATTGCGGATCCAGCCGCGGTGGCCGGTCGCGTACCGACGTTTAGTTTCTCGGTGCGCGGGCAGGCACCGGAAGCGGTGGCGCAACGTTTTGCCGAGCACAACCAATTTATCTGGTACGGCAACTTTTACGCAATGGAAGCGGCGCTGCGGGTCGGCCGGCCGGAGGGCGTTGCCCGGCTCGGGTTGGCCCACTACAACACGCTAGCGGAAGTGGATGCACTGCTCGAGGTGCTCGGCGGTCTGCGCTGATTTCGTGCAGGGAATCCCGGTGCGTGCGCAGCACTCGGCTCTCAGGCACCCGGATCGGAATCCAAGGAGCCTGCTCGGATTCGCTCGGGCTGATAGGCAGGCAACTAGGTTTTGCGTGCGCCTCTGCTTGGGTAAAGGCAGCGGGGCGGACTTTTGTCGCTCGAAAACTACAGGCGCGTCTTTTGCAGCATCAGCAGTTGACATAAGTTTACGCGGCTTGCTAACTTCTGTATTTGAAAGCGCTTGCAAATGTCTAACCTCTGATTAGCAAAGACCTTAATTAGATGTTTCAGTCGCTTTAAGAAATCGCTTTCAATATTTATGAGATGTTTCTTGTGGTGGGTCGTCCGCGGTTCGATCGCCTCAGGTGCATCGTGCGCGGCGGATTGGCAACTCGACTGTCTGATAAGGCAGCCCAACAGAAGTTGATTCGCATCGACATCAATGAAGACTTCAGCCTAGAGGGAATGCTGCAATGGATACTCGTCATTCGTTGAATACGCCGGTCGCTCGCGCGGTGGCGCTTGCGTTGGCGATGTCGGCCTCGTCGGCCACTTGGGCACAGAACGCGCCTGCCGACACCCTTGAAGAGGTGGTGGTGACGGGCATTCGTGCCAGTTTGACCTCGGCGGTAGCCGTCAAACGCAATGCGACCGGCGTTGTGGAAGCCATTAATGCAGAAGAGATGGGCAAGTTCCCGGAGCAAAACCTCGCCGAGGCGTTGGCGCGTATTCCGGGCGTCTCGATCGACCGGTTCAACGAAGAAGGCTCGAAGATCACGGTCCGTGGCATGGGCCCTGAATTCAACCTCGTGACGTTGAATGGCCGCTCCATGCCCACGGCCGGTGGCCGTTCGTTTGATTTCAATGACATTGCCACCGAAGGCATCAGCGCGGTGGAGGTCTTCAAGACGGCAAAAGCGTATCTGCCCACGGGCGGCATTGGTGCGACCGTGGATATCCGCACGGCGCGCCCCTTGGACGAAGCAGGATTTCATGGTGCATTCAGCGCCAAGGGCGTGCACGAGAACTCGGCATCCAAATCCAGTATCCGCAAACTGCATGAACTCACGCCGGAAATCTCGGGCATCGTCAGCGACACGTTTGCCGATGACAAGTTCGGTGTGCTCCTCTCCGGCGCCTACCAGAAGCGCGATAATCGCGAGGAGAACGCCGCCGTTGATAACTGGTGCCCCAGTTACCAGTGTACCGGGGGCAACAACAACCCGTTCGTCGCCGGCACGGTCGAGAACAACAACAAGCGAGCGGATGGGGTGTATTGGCATCCCCAGAACATCGGCTATGGTTGGGCTGACATTACGCGTACGCGCACGAACGGTCAGGCCGTCTTGCAGTGGGCGCCGACTGATCGCGTTACCGCGACCCTTGATTACACGTACTCCAAACTGGAACTGCTCAAAGACGCAAATAGTGTTGGCATCTGGTTTGCCGGCCCCAATGTCGATGCGGTGATTAATGAACGCGGCACCGTGACGCAGGTGACCCAGAACGGCGGGTCACCCGGCGACTGGTCCACCAATATCGCGCGCGATCACACCATCAAAGAAAACAACTCCGTTGGTTTTAATGTCACGTTCAAGGCCACCGATAACCTCACGTTGAACCTGGATGCGCACAGTTCATCGTCGAAATTTGGCGGTGCTGGTGTCGGCGGTGAGGACGCCAGTTCAGCGAACCTTATTATTGGCAATACCTCCTGCCCGTGGTGTGCCGGCGCAGGTCCAGGATTTGGGCCAAACACCGCGACGATTGACCAGAAGACTGGCACTTTCTCGAGTTCGGGTGTGCCGATTATGAATGCCACCTTCATTGACGGGAATGGCAATCCGATTGGCTTCCCAGGACAGGGCGATATTGGCTCCTTGTTCGGCCAAGCGTTCAACACCAAGCAGAAGAATGGGATCGATCAGATCCAGTTAGGGGGCAAGTGGAAGAACGCCGAACAAAGCCCGGTCAAGTCCGTCGATTTCGGCTATGGCTACACCAAGCAAACGTTCGACCAGCAGAATGCCTATTCGAACAACCTCCCAGCTGGCTACTGGCTGACCTCGGCGCAGTACTGGCAGAACGGTGTACTGCAAAAGGGAAGCTTCGCGGGGCTGCTCAGCAATTTCTCCGGCGCTAATCAGTCGTTGAACTCTTATTATACAGTGCCCTTTGACACGGCTGTCCGGCAGTTCGAGACCATTGGCACTAACGATCCGATCAACGTGTACTGGCCGAGTTGGGGACCGACCTTCCAGAATGCGGATCACACAGCTGGTCGGTTCTGGCCGGGTCCCTTGGGACCTGATTCGCGGGTGGAGGAGACCATTAGCTCGTTCTATACCCAAATGGTCATGCAAGACAGTTTCAAAGGTATGCCGATCAATGCGGTGTTGGGAATCCGCTACGAAGACAGCAGCACACGGTCCTACGGTCAGGAAATCCCGGCTACTGGGATTCAGTGGGCCGGTGGCAACGAATTCGCCTACACCTTTGGCGCACCAGTCACTGCCGAGGGCAGGGGCAAAACCCGCTTCTGGCTCCCCAGCCTGGACGTAGATATGGCCTTGAGCAGCGCGGTAAAAGCGCGCTTCTCCTACAGTCGCTCGATCGCGCGTCCACCGATTGGGGCGTTGTCGCCCACGCGGGACTTTTCCGCCAAGCCAAACAACAATGCGCGGTCGATTACGGTGGGTAATCCGAACTTGCTGCCCTATGTGTCAGACAACTTCGACCTCTCGCTGGAGTGGTATTACGCACCGGGCAGTTATGTGTCGGTCGGTTACTACACCAAGCGGGTGAATAACTTCCTCGTTGGTTCCACCACCCAGCAGACCATCGCCGGGATCACCGATCCGTATATCGGTGCTGCTGCGACGCAAGCGCGCGCAGAGTTGGCAGCGGCAGGTGCTGCGATCACTGACCAGGCAGTGTTTGATCAGATCAATACGGATCTCGGGCAGCCAGCCGGTACGCATATCGCGGCCTTGCCAACCGATCCGCTCGCGGTCTTTACCGTGGGTTCTACCGCCAATCAAAAAGTCGGCAACTTGCATGGCGTTGAACTGGCAATGCAGCACATGTTTGGTCGCTCCGGATTTGGCATCCAGGCCAACGTGACGATCGTCGGCGGTGATGTCAATGCAGACCGGAATGTGATCCGGCAGAGTTTTGCGCTGCCGGGTCTGAGCAATTCTGCGAACGTCACCGGATTTTATGAGAACAAGCGTGTATCAACCCGTCTTGCCTATAACCGGCGCGATGAGTTCCTCTCCGGCTTCGATCAGTTCGGTTCGCCCGTCTATCAGCAGAAGTATGGGCAATTGGATTACAACGCCACCTGGAAAACGACCGATAACCTCGCCGTGTTCTTCGAGGCGATTAATCTCACCCATCAGACCCAGCGCACCTACGTGCGGTATCCCGAGCAGTTCCTCAGAGGGAATCAGTACGGGACCCGCTTCAATATTGGCGCGCGTTATCGCTTCTAATCCAGCGATATAGCCATTACATTAGAGCCGCTGGACCCCCAGCGGCTTTTTTTTATGAACGAGCCACTACAACGCCCTCTCTCCCGGATCGTGATCGTCGGTGGCGGCAGTGCAGGTTGGCTGACGGCGGGCCTGCTTGCGTCCCGTCACCGCACGGCGGGCGAGCGAGGGGTACAGATCACGCTCGTCGAATCCCCGGATGTGGCCACCATCGGTGTCGGCGAGGGGACCTGGCCCACAATGCGTGCCTCACTCGAGCAGATCGGCATTTCTGAGTTGGAGTTCCTGCGAGAATGTTCGAGCGCTTTCAAACAGGGCACGCAGTTTCGCGGCTGGGTCACCGGGCAAGCAGATGACGAGTACTACCACCCGTTTACGGCGCCTACAGGCTATGCCGAGATCAATCTGGTGCCGCACTGGTTGGCCCAGCGCGACAGCGGCAGTTTCGCGCAAGCGGTGAGTGCGCAAAGCTATATATGTGACGCGTCACTTGCGCCCAAGCAGGCCACGACACCGCCTTATGCGGGGGTTCTCAACTATGGTTATCACTTAGATGCGGGCAAGTTTGCGGGTCTGTTGCAGCGGCATTGCACGACGCAGCTAGGGGTCCGACATGTCCTCGATCACGTCACCGGCATTAATAACACCGCGGATGGGGACATCGCGTCGGTGAGCACTACGCACAGCGGCGATCTCCCCGGGGATCTGTTCATTGATTGTACGGGACTGTCCGCGTTGTTGTTAGGCCGCCATTACCGCGTCCCCTTCATCGATAAGGCCGATGTGCTGTTCAACGACTCGGCCCTCGCTGTCCCGGTGGACTACTCATCGGCGCAGAGTCCGATCGCTTCACAGACACTGTCCATTGCCCAATCCGCGGGATGGATCTGGGATATTGGACTGACCACGCGGCGCGGAGTCGGTTACACGTATTCCAGTCAGCATACAACCGACCAGGCAGCGGAGGCGGTGCTGCACGATTATGTCGCGCGTACGGCGCCTTCGGCGTTGCCGCATTTTGAGGCGCGAAAAATCAGCTTCCGTCCTGGCTACAGAGCGTGCTTTTGGCATCGCAATTGCGTAGCGGTCGGCATGTCGGCGGGATTCCTCGAGCCGCTGGAAGCCAGTGCGCTGGTGTTGGTGGAACTGGCCGCAACGATGATCGGTGAGGAGCTGCCCGTACACCGGGGTGTTATGGACATCATCGCCCGACGTTACAACGAGAAGTTTCTCTATCGTTGGGAGCGGGTGATCGACTTTTTGAAACTGCACTATGTGTTGAGTCGCCGAGAGGGCCCGTATTGGGTGGACCATCGCCAGGCGTCGAGTATTCCGGAACGCCTGCAGGAACTGTTGCATCTTTGGGAATACCACGCGCCATGGCACAGTGATTTCCACCAGCGCGATGAAATATTTTCCTCTGCCAGTTACCAGTACATTCTCTACGGAATGGGATTCTCCACCCGCGCCTCGGTCCGCCTTGTACGGGAGGTGGAAGCCGCTCGGGCCGCGCAGTTATTTGCAGAAAATCGCGAACGAGCGGGACACTTGCTGCACCACTTGCCGGGTCACCGCGAACTGCTGCGGCGGCTGCTCGAGTCCGGATCGGCGCGTTGAACGCGCAACTTCAAACGGCACACAGAGGATGCACACCCGCATCTGAGGAACCATGAGTAAACACGAATTGCTCGACAATGTGACGCATCGCAGGTTACGGGTCCATACCATTTATGGCCCCAATCGCGGCTATGACTTCAACATTGCACGTGCATTTCCATCGGAACTGCCCAACTTACAACGCGAATACCCGCTGTTCTTCGTCAAGAACTTGGAATCAGGTCATTTTGAGCCAACGGCGCTGCTGGGCTTTGCCGAACACGAAAACTTGTATCTCACAGATAGTGGGTGGGATGCGGAACATATTCCGCTGACGGTACAGCGCCAGCCATTTTTGATCGGGTTTCAGGACCGATTGCTGGAGGGCATTGCCCAGCAAGTGCCTGTCACCCATATAGACGTTGAGCATCCGAGTGTCAGTGTATCGGAAGGCATTCCAATCTTTCTGCCACAGGGTGGAGAGAGTCCCTATTTAGATCGCATCCATTCCATTCTGGCCGCCATTTACGCGGGCCACGAGGCGGCACGCTCGCTATCGCAAGTATTGGTTGGTTTAGAACTGATTGAGTCCATCACCATCAATGTGGAATTTGAGAACGGCACGAAGCATAGTCTGGAGGGCCTCTATACCGTTAACGACGAGAAGTTTCGTGGCCTCCGCGCAAACGGTCTAGAAGCCCTCCACAGCCGAGGGCATCTGCAGGACGTGTACATGATGTTGGCATCGTTACTGAATGTGAAGCGACTTGTGGCGCGAAAAAACCGCCGCTTGTCCGACTTGCGCAGCGCAACATGATGGCAGGGCCGAGCGCTATGCGGGAACTCGCCGGCAGGCCCCCGCAGGCACTCCTGCAGTGCTTAGCCACCGAGCAGACGCCAGTGGTAATCCGTGCGGCGGCTTCGCACTGGCCGCTCGTTCAGGCAAGTCTGGTGTCCAGTGCCTCTGCAATGGCGTATCTGCTGGGCTTTTACCGAGGTGCCCCTGTGCATGCCTTTGTCGCTGAAGCCCAGCATGACGGGCGGATTTTTTATACCGACGGGCTCGCCAACACGAATTTCCAGCAGGTCAAGACCACGCTATCGGGCTTGCTCGATCGCATCCGTGACGGTGAGGCGCGTGCTGATTCCCCGACGATCTATATGGGCTCCGCCGCGTTAGAGCATGTCCTGCCGGGCATCGCCGAGGCCAACTCATGGCCGTTAGAGGGTGGTGAGTCCACCGTTCGGGTCTGGATTGGAAACCAGACGACAGTCGCCGCTCATTACGATGCGCTCGATAACCTTGCGGTGGTCTGTGCCGGGCGCCGGCGATTCACGCTCTTCCCTCCCGCTCAATTGGCTAACCTGTACGTCGGGCCCATCGATTTCACGCCCGCGGGCCAAGCAATCAGCCTCGTGAACTTCGACCAACCAGACTTCGCGCTCCATCCGCGGTTCGCTGAAGCATTGAGCCATGCCGTGACGGCGGTGCTCGAACCGGGTGATGCGATCTTCATTCCGTGCATGTGGTGGCATCACGTACAGGCATTGGCGCCGTTTAATGTGTTGATTAACCATTGGTGGCGCGAGGCAGCCCCACACATGGGGCCACCAGGCGACGCGTTGTTGCATGCCATTTTGAATATCCGCGACCTACCGCCGGCGCACCGACGCGCCTGGCAGGGCATCTTCAATCATTATGTGTTCGAGCCCGGTGCGCAGGTCGCGGACCATATTCCGGTGGCGCGGCGCGGTCCGCTGGGGCCGATAGATGAAGACTGCGCACGCAAAATGCGCGCTTTGCTACGCGCTAACTTAAACCGGTGATTGTCGTGCTGATACCCCTCGCATTACAGACCAGAGCCTCGTAATGCACAGTCCGCCAAGACGGGTGGTGATTGTGGGGGGCGGTACGGCCGGATGGATGGCTGCCGCTGCGTTATCAAAGGCCTTCGGCGCAGGCCTTTCGATTCAGTTAATCGAATCGGACGAAATTGGCACGGTTGGTGTCGGCGAGGCGACGATCCCAACGATTCGCAATTTGCACCTCCTTTTGGAACTTGGTGAAGCCGACTTCATGCGGGCCGTGAATGCGACCTTCAAACTGGGGATCGAATTCGAGAACTGGGGTGCACTGGGCGAGCGCTACTTCCATCCTTTTGGTGGGCACGGGGTCGACCGTTGGGCGGCCCAGTTCCATCACTATTGGTTGCGCGCCCGCCAGCAAGGTGAGACGCCACCGATTGATGCCTTCAGTTACGAGGCCGTACTCGCCCGTGCGGGGCGCTTTGGTCAGGTAGGGGAGCCTAAAGCCAACTACGCGTACCATTTTGACGCCGCCCTTTATGCCGCTCTATTGCGCCGGCACAGTCAACAACGCGGGGTGGTCCGGATTGAGGGGAAAGTCGTAGATGTGCGTCTCGACGGGGAGTCTGGCTTCATTCATGCCGTACAGTTGGAGTCCGGTCAGCGCATTGAGGGCGACCTGTACATTGATTGCAGTGGGTTTCGCGGATTACTGATTGAACAGGCGTTACAGACTGGCTGGGAGGATTGGGGCCAGTGGCTGCGTAGTGACAGTGCAGTTGCGGTGCAGACGGAGTCCGTCGGAGCCCCATTGCCTTACACGCGCTCTACCGCGCGCTCCTGTGGTTGGCAATGGAAGATCCCGTTGCAGCACCGAGTGGGCAATGGGTTGGTGTATAGCAGTCACTATATGTCGGACGAGGCGGCGCGCAAGTCGCTACTGGATAACCTCGACGGTCGTCCGCTGACCGATCCGCGGGTGATCAAATTTCGGACCGGGCGTCGTCTCCAGCAATGGAACAAGAATTGTGTGGCGCTAGGTCTTGCGAGTGGATTTCTAGAGCCTCTCGAGTCCACGAGTATTCATCTGATCCATAACAGCATCATTCGCTTGATTAAGTTGTTTCCCTCCGGCAATTCCTACCAGGCAGAGATCAATCAGTTTAATCGAGAAGTGAAGATGGAGATTGAGCACATCCGCGATTTCATCATTCTCCACTACCATGCCACGTGCCGGGCCGACACCCCGTATTGGGACGCATGTCGTACCATGGCCATTCCGGAGACGCTACGGCATAAAATTGATCTTTTTAGCACCGGCGGAAAAATATTTCGCGACGACAATGAATTGTTTTCCGAGCCTTCTTGGGTTGCGGTACTCATCGGTCAGGGCATCATTCCCAAACAGTATCATCCTTTCACGGAGACTCTCTCTGCGAAGGAACTGGACGAACTGTTGAAAGGCATCAAAAATCGGATTGCGACCCGTGTAGCGAGCCAGCCGTCCCATCGAGAGTACGTCTCGGGCTATTGCGCGGCGCTACCAGTCGGCGTGTAGAGAATTCGTAACTGTTGCCGGCGGTTCTATAGCGGGAGTCGTTGGCGCTCGGTTCACCGACTCATACCCATTGACGGCCAGGCTGTCCGTGTAAAAAGCCGTTGATCCACGGCGTTGTGCCGGTCAGGGTGCGCAGCGCCGCAGTCACCTCGTCGGCTGCTTGCTCCCCGTCGAGCACCGCCCGGTAGTGCGTTGCCACCGCCACCATATCGAGGTCCTGCGGCGATAATCTAAAATGAGTGACCCCAAATTCGCGCAGCATGGCCAGTTCGCTGAGCAGGACGGCGTTGCCGTGCGTGAGGGTCTGGGTGCCGTTGATGGTGAACAGTGCAATGCCGTCGATGGTGTCAGCCGCCAGACCATCGGGATCGATGCCACAGATGATCTGGCAATGATCCTTAGTCAAACGGTGGGCGCGGGCGTGGTAGCAGCGCATCGCGACCGACAGTGCCTGGCGACCAAATACTTGATATTCCAATTCGGTATCCCCGGCTGTGCCGGCGACGACCTGGAGTCCTGTTTTATTCATCTCGATCGGGAGTACGATGCGTATCGCGCCCTTGCGCACCAGCACATCGCGTGCACCTTCGTTGAAGGCATTGATATACGGTCCTACTACGTGTGCTTTTCCCTCGAGTAGCTGTATGCAGGCGACATCGTTTGCTTCGAGCAGCAAGTCGCCGTTGACCAATTCCCGAATGCGCTCAACTTCGCGTAGCGTGGTCACGAGTGCGAGGGTGGAGAGTACAACTTCTTTGTCGGCAGCCCGCAGCCGCGCGATGATCTCTTGTTGCACGGATGCGACCATCGGCTCCCGCTTCGCGCAGACAACCTCGCCAACGTACACGGTATCCACTGGTGCCTCATCGGCGATACGCAGGTAAAAGTCACGGCGTTTTGCCGCTGACCAATGAAACAGCAGCGGGCCCAGTGTCAGACGTGCGCGCTTCATCGCCAACCCTTCTGGTAGGCACCGCAGGTTTCCTTGCCGCCCTCCGTATTGCCATGCAATTGACCGGTCGGTGTGCCCTCGTCGCAGCGCTCGAGCGCATCAAGTGCGCGCCGAAAGGTGGTGACCACCTCGGCGACATAGGCGCGGCTGCGCTGACGGCCTTCAATTTTAAGAGCCGTGACGCCGGCGCCCTTTAACTGCGGCAGGATCTCGATGGCATTTAAGCCGACGGGTTCTTCGAACAGGTAGGAAGCTTGCCCGTGGGTTACGTAGCGGCCCTTGCACGGCGTTGGGTACGCTGCCGGCTCGCCGCGCGCGAAGCAGTTGAGGGTTACGCCGCCAAGGCGCGATAGGACGCGTCCGTCGATTTCCTCATAGGCCACGTGACTGGCCGGGGCACAGGCCCCCTCACTTGTGGGAGACAGTCCGGTCAGATAGGACGATAGGTAGCAGCGACCCTCGGACATGGGACCTACGCTACCGAACGCGAATACCTCGGTTTCGATCCCAGTCTCGGCGATCAACTCCGCAACCGCCTCCACCGAGAGCACGCGCGGCAGGACCACGCGGCGGACGTCGAAGTGGTCGCGATAAAACTGGATCGACGGGGCGTTGGCCGCTGAGGCCTGGACCGACAGGTGGCGGCGTAGGTTTGGATGGCATCGGGTTGCGTAATCGAGTACGCCGAGGTCGGCCAGAATGACTGCATCGACGCCGGCGGCAGCGGCGTGGTCGACTGCGCGATGCCACGGGCTCTCGTCGCCCGCGCGTGGGAACGTATTGATTGCGACGAGCACCTTGCAGTCGCGGGCATGCGCGTAGGTGACCCCTGCGCACAGTTCGTCAAAATCGAAATTGAGGCCCGGATAGTTGCGGGCGTTGGTGCAGTCGCGGAATCCACAGTAGACCGTGTCAGCGCCGGCCTCAACTGCCGTGCGTAGTGCCGATGGTGTGCCGGCCGGGCAGACGAGTTCTAGGTAGCGGATGCTCATGCGATTTTGTCTGCTTGTCGCTTGCGGCGCGATTCGAGTGTGCCAAGCCGTGCGGTTAGCGCTGCGATTTCCTCGTGGCAGCGGCGGACGTCTGCCGTTAGGTCCTGTGCTTCGGTGCCTGGCGGGTGTAGCGTGCGATGCATCGCGGCAAGGCGCGCGCCGGCACTATCGGCAATGACCTCAAGCGCCCGTGCGAGACGCCGAGCTGTCCCCCCGAGAGGTCCACACAGGGCTTCTAGTTCGTTGGCAATGGACAATTCTTCTCGATCGAGCACATTGCGTAGGCCCACCACGACGGCCGTATTGCCGGCGATGCGCAGGTCACGGCGAAAGAACAAGGTGTCACTGTCGATCCGGCCCTCGAGCAGGTCGACCAGCGTGGCTACCGACGCGCTCACTTGTGCGTCTGCGCCGGTGGCGATGCGATCAACGACCGTCAGTGTGATCGGTGCGCGTCCAACGGTGATGGCGAAGCGATAGGGCAAGTCGGAGGCGATGACGTGGACGATGGCCGGCTCTAATCGCGTGAGGTTTTCGAGTAGCCTTGGATGCGTTTTGAGCAGCCCACGCAGGAGGGCTGCTGTGATCGCCGAAATCACTGCTCGGGGTAGTACGGTGGCGGTGCCACGCAGGAGCGCGAGCGGTAGGGGGGCGGTACGGTCCATGGCGGCGTCGTTTCTGGTTTACAGGGGGCCACGATGTGCAACCCGTGCAGCGACGTCTATTGGGGTTTTCCCAGTGCTCTGCGCTCAAAAGTCCGTGAGGGCGTATTGGAGGCTGATCTCGAGATTCGTTAAAACGATGCCGGGGTATTTAGGGAGTTATCAGCCGACCGTCAACGCGGATTTTTTAAATTGCCAGACCAGCAACAGGGTCGATACGAACAGGCTGTAGGCAAGTAGCCCGTAGCCGCCGAGGCCAGGTATGACCCACAGTAGCAAGACATCGCTGCTACCCGGTATACAGTGCGCAGCACTTTGCATGACGAATCCGCCGGCCAGACAGCGCAGCGCGCCCAGGACGGTCGGTGCGCAAGGCGCCCATGTGCCGGCCATGAGTGCACTGGCAACCGCCCCTGCAAACAACGCGGCCGCGGGTGCGATCAGCAACGCATCGAAAGGCACCGTACTGCTATGACCTGCGGCATTGAAGACAGTGACATAGCTCCAGCCTGGCGCCTGCAACATGAGCGCGCCAGCAAATAGACCGACCTTTAAGGTCTCACCGCACCGTGTCGCATCCCCGGGGCCCTCGTCACGTCCGATGGCGCGCACGGCTGCAAGGGCGATCAGCGCCGCGGTGAGGATCGCCATACCAAGCACGCGGTGATTCGGCGGCGGCTGCAGTGCTAGCGTTGAGGCCAGCCCCCAACGCTCTGCGAGGTGCGCGTGCGCTGCGAGCGCGATGCCAGCAAGCGTGAACAAATAGTTGGCATTGCCACGGCCCAGATGCACAAGATTGCCAAGGAAACAACTGCCATTCAGCCAGGCACCAAGTGCCATGACGATCGCCGCTGCGGCGACGGTGACTCGCGTGCCCCCTTCACCGGTGAGTCGGCCGAAATCGCCGACCCACCAAGACAGTCCAAGCAAGACGATGGCGGCGGTGGTCAGCGCGATCGTCTGCAGGTACAGGCCCGTGGCGCGCTCGGCCGTGATGGCCTCTTGGGTTGCGGCGACCGAGCACAGATTTGCGCGTGAAAGACTCCAGCCCAGGCCCGCGGTAATGCCTAAGGTGAAGACATCCGTCATACGTGCGGTTGCAAGCGGGCGGGTGCGAGTTGTGCGGCTTCGATCCCGGCTTCCGCGAACGACGCCGGTAATGGTCGCTCGAGTAATTGATGGGCAGCGAAGGCGCCCAGAGCGGCACTGGTTTGGATGCCGTAGCCACCGAGCGCGCCGTGCCAATAAAAACCCGGCGTGACTGGGTCATAGCCGGAAACCGGATCGCGGTCGTGTACGAAACTGCGCAGTCCGGTCCACGCGCGCACCAATTTCTTGATCTCGAAGCACAGGACGTGTTCGATACGATCGACGGCGATGGCCACGTCCAGTTCGTCAGGCTGTGGATCACCCGGCACGGTGGGGTTTTCCTCTGCCAGTGAGCCGAGTAATCGGCCGGCTTCCGGTTTGAAGTAGAACGATTCATTCGCCCAGACGGTCATGGGGCAGCGTGTCAGATCGGTGCCTGCCGGTACGTCGCAGATGAAGGCGGTACGACGGTGGGGGATCACGCCGAGGGCCTGCGCGCCGGCCAACTGGGCGAGTGGATCGGCCCACGCACCGGCGGCGTTGACGAGGCGCGCTGCCCGGATAGCAAGATCAGGCCCTTCAATACGCCAAACACCCCCCTCGCGCGTCAAGGACAGGACTTCGGCGTTGGTACGCAGCACTGCGCCGTGGGCGCGCGCGCCGCGCAGATACCCCTGTAACATTGCCTCTACGTCCATGTCTTCGGCATGAGTGTCGAGCAGGCCCCAAGAGGCCGACTCCGGCTTCAGGAAGGGGATCAGAGATTGCACTTCGCTTGGGGTCAGCGGGACCAAGGGGTTGCCCGTGGCTTCGGCATCAGTGATGGCCTCGCGGCGGGCCTCGAGGTCCTCGTCATGGCCCAATGCCAAAAAACCGCGCGGGTTCAGTAACCGCGCCGCCGCGAATCCAGCGGGCGGATCGCGCAGGAAATCCCCAGCGATGGCGGTGAGTTGGCGATTGAGCCGGCTGCCGTACTGCGGGGAATAGACGGCGGCCGACCGACCGGTGCTGTGGTAACCGACGTGTGCTTCCCGTTCGAGCACGATGACCCGGGCATGAGGCGCCGTGTGATAGGCCACCGAGGCCCCCGCGATACCGCCGCCGATAATACAGACGTCAAATTCCTCCACCGTGCAGTACTCCAGAGAGTTGGGCCCATCCGGCATTATCCGGGTCTTGGATGCTCGTTGCCATCGACCATGCTAACGTGACGGCCCCCGTTGCAGGAGACCTTCCTTGCCCCGTCGTTGTTCTGCACGAATTGCCCTCCTGGTCGCTACCCTATGGACTGCCGGCTCGGTAGCCGCTGCCACGCGTGTTTTGTTTGTGGGCAATAGCTTCTTCTACGGCGCGCTGTCGTCGGTCGAACATTATCGTCCGACGTCGGTGCAAGACCTGAATGGCACGGGTTACGGAGGTGTGCCGGCACTCTTCAAGCGCTTGACCGAGGAAGTCGGCATGGACGCCGAGGTCGCGTTGGAAGCCGTGCCGGGAGTGGGTTTTGATGAGCACTACCAGCATCGTCTGGACCGCTTGGTGGGGGTCTGGGATACGGTGGTGATGAGCAGTTATAGCACTTTGGACCGCGAGCATCCTGGCGACCCGACGGCTTTGTTACATGACACGCCCTTACTGGCACACTTCTTTTTAGTGGCTAACCCGGCGGTCCATATTTATCTTAACGCGACTTGGACACGCGCGGATCAGACGTATTTACCCACCGGGCATTGGTACGGCAAATCGGTTGCAGCAATGGCCGAAGACGTCTATGCCGGTTATGCGCAGGCGCAGGCAGCAGCGCCACTCATTCGGGATGTGATTCCGACCGGCAGTGCCTGGACGCGTGCCATCCACGCCGGTATTGCGGATGCCAATCCGTACGATGGTATTGACCCGGGCACGATTGATCTTTGGGCTAGCGATCACTATCACGCCAGCAATGCAGGGTATTACCTGGAAGCCCTGGTGATTTTTGGGGCAGTGACGGGGCACGATCCGCTGCGATTGGGCGCGCATGAACTAGTTGCAGCCGACCTCGGTATCGAGTCGGCTGTGGCGCTCGCCCTGCAACAAGTGGCCCATGATGAACTGATCGCGCGGCACGCCGCGACGCCTTAACAGCATGCAGGTACTCGCTACCCATTGCCCATCATGGGTAGCGGACCCGATCTTAGGCTAGTGCGCTTTATAGACCGTCTGGCCACCGAGGACGGTGGCCAAGACCTTCACGTGCGCAATGTCGTGCACTTCGATCGTGAGTGGATTGCGGTCGAGCAGTGCAAGGTCCGCGATTTTGCCCACTTCCAGTGAGCCCACCGCATCGTCACAGTGCAGTTCACGCGCTGCCATGATGGTGATGGCACGGAGCGCCTCGATTCGTGACAACCCCGGATCATCACCCAAGCGTCCCGCATAGGCCACACCGGCTGATGGATCGTTCTCGCGAGTGATGCCGACCTTGAGAGCAAACCACTCGTTTAATGCATCGACCGGCCAATCGCTACCAAACGCGATCGGAGCCCCTGCCTTAGCGAGTAAGCCGGCAGGCTCCAAGATCGAGAAGCGAGCGGGTCCCAAAAAGTCTTTGGACTGGTCGATGGTATCCGGCGCCGGCTTTTCCCATTGAAATGACAGTACCGGATACACGCCGAGCGCCTTGAAGCGCGGATAGTCAGCTGGGTGCACGATCTCGTTGTGCGCAAAGCCTACACGCACATCCTGATCGCCGACATTCTTGCGCAGGACCGTCACCGCATCCAAGGCGGTACGCACGGCGCGATCGCCATCGACGTGCAAGTGCGGATCGATACCCGCCTGACCGAGTTTGGTGAGCAAGTCCGCCAGTGGGGCGGTGGCAAAGTACGGTTCAGGACCGCGGGTAGGCCCCTGGACCCACTTGGGTGCTTTTGCTGTACCTTGGTTGATGAGATACGGCTCGAGCATGGCGCCGGTGAATGCGGGTCCCGAGATGACGCCATCGATGTAGAACTTTGCATTGCGTAACGTGAGACTGGCGGTGACCCCGATTGGTCCGCCATCGTAGTGCTGGCGCAGCGCCAGCACGCGACGCACGGCGGCTTCTGGATCCTTGATATCGCTGATTTGAATTTGCGGTGCGAAGTGCACGCGCGCGGTCAGTCCACCGGTCTTCTGTACGTTTTGGAAAGCCTGCATCGCATATTCCGAGGTGTCGGCGTCCAACACGGTCGTCAGTCCTTGCGTGGCGATCTCAGCGAGTGCGGCACGGGCAGCCGCGTCGTTTTCCTTGGCCGTCTTTGGCGGGATGATGTGCTCGTAGACTGCATAGGCCCCGTCTTCGAGCAGCCCATTGGGTTCGCCGGCGCCATCGCGGTTGATGCGACCGCCGGCCGGATCAATTGATGCGCGCGTGATGTGCGCGGCTGCCAGCGCCCGTGTATTCGCAAGTATGGTGTGGCCGAAGGCATCTCGTACCAGTATCGGGCGCCGGGTTTTCAAGCTGTCGAGCATCGATTTATGAGTGACCGTGCCGCTCGGCAGCATCGCTTGCTGGAACCAGTTGGTCGCTTCCAACCAACCGTCCGGTTCATGCTGACGGTCTGCATCCAGGCATTTTTGTAGCCGTTTTTGCAATTGCGCGACGGTCAGTGCATCGTAATGCAGATTGCAGCCGATGGCCCGGATACCACCTTCCATCGGGTGCATGTGCCCATCAACAAGTCCAGGCATGGCAAAGCCGCCGGCGAGATCCTCAACGTGCGTCTTTGGCCCAATGTAGGCCACGACACCGGTATCCGCGCCGACGTAGACGAGTCGGCCTTTGCTGACGGCGACTGCCTCCACCACGCGGTTCTGCGCATCAGCAGTGTAAATGTGCCCGTGACGATAGACGGTGTCGGCGGGCGTTGCCGCTATTGCAACCGTGCTGGTCAGCGCAAACAGGGCGACCGAGCGAAACAGTGGATAGACCATAATGGACTCGCAGTGGGGCCAAGGAACGGCCATGATACGGTCAGTATTGTCACAGTGACAGGGGTCTTCGGATGCACTATTGGATCGTCTTATTGGCATTGGCGACTCCGCTAGGGGCGTTGGCGCAGGACGTGGCCGATGATCTCTATGTGCACGGGCGCATTTATACGGCCGAGCAGCGGGCAGAGGCCACGGCATTGGCCGTCGCTGCCGGTAAGATTGTTTATGTCGGTGATGCAGCGGGTGCTGAAGCCTGGCGCGGCCCCCACACGCGTCGACATGATCTACAGGGCCGGCGGGTTATCCCTGGCTTGGTAGATGCACACATCCACCCGATCGACGTCGTCAATTTAGGCGAATGCGACCTCGGCGCGCAAGCGCTGGACTTGCCGTCCCTGGTACGGGCGGGACGGACTTGTTTGTTGCGCCATCCTTTGCCAGCCGGTGAGTGGCTGTCAATCCGGCAGTGGGCGGCAACGTCTGGAAATACCCCCAGCGGCGACTACCCCACGCTGCGCGCTGCACTCGATGCAATTGCGAAGGACCGTCCGATTGAGCTCATGGGGGATGATGGACACCACAGTGCGTATAACAGTCGGGCGCTGGCCGGCGCGCACGACGCGGCCGGTCGGATGGTCGGTCTCAGTCGGACTACGCTGGACGGAATTTTCGCGCCACAGCGGTTGTTTGTTGGCGTGGATGATCAAGGTGAGCCCGATGGTCGGGTCGACGAGGGGGCACGCCGCCTGATCAGCGACCGGCACGCGCACTACGATAATCAAGTTGAAAAACTGCTCCAGCGACCTGAGCGTTTGCCGCAGGCGTTAAATGCCGCGGGGCTGACCGCGGTGATGGAAGCCGCTTTTTCCCCGGAAGCACTGCCGGTGTACGAAACGCTCTATGAGCGCAATCAGCTTACCCTGCGCGTGTCACTGGCACAGCATCAGGATCCGGCGCATGTCCTCACGCCCGATGGCAGTCCGGACTATGAGTTGCTCGTGGCTCGTGCGGTCGAAATGCGGGACCGCTTCGCGCATCATCCACTCATTCGTGCTGATTTCGTGAAGATGTTTGCGGATGGTGAAGTTGAAGGTAATCCGTTCGCTATACCGCCATTGCATGGCAATGCCGCGATGTTGGTACCGTATCGCGCACCGATTTTTTCGCGAACTGCTGAGGGTCGTCCCCACCTGATCGGTTATGCCGCACCGACTTGCGAGGTCATCGATGACGCTGCAGACGAACGCTGTCCGGGTGCACGCGGCGTTTTGCAGTACCCACGCGCGGTGCAACTGGAGTGGGCGCGGCGGATGCATTTGGCTGGACTCAATTTACATATCCACGTGATCGGTGATCGTGGTGCGCGCACTGCGATTGATGCGATCGAGGCGGCTCGCGCCGCGGATGGTAATCAGACTACCCGGGATTCTCTGGCGCATATCCAATTCGCGCATCCTGATGACGTGCTGCGCATGGGTCGTGATCACTTGTATCTGGCCTATACCTATTCATGGGCCTCACACGATCCTGATTATGATCCGTCGGTGTTCCCCTTCCTTGGTACGTCCGATCACGATCCATATTTCGAGGAACAGATGTATCCGGTGCGTGCTAGCCGAGACGCCGGCGCCATTCTCGTCGCCGGCTCCGATGCGCCGGTGGCGAGTCGCGATCCACGTCCCTTCATGAATATGGCGATGGCGGTCACCCGGCGTCTGCCGGGCAAGCCGATGCTATCGCAAGCGCAGACCGTATCCATTCGCGATGTACTGGACGCTTACACGATTAATGGCGCACGCATGCTCGGTCGCGAGGACGAATGCGGTTCGATCGCGGTGGGTAAGAGCGCCGATTTTGTGGTGGTGGATCGCGATTTTATCGCCCTAGCCGATACAGGTGCTGGTGATGCGGTGGCCAAGACGCAGGTCTTGGAAACCTGGTTTCAGGGCCGACGGGTCTATCAAGCGCATCCGTCTCATGGGCATCGTTTGCGTTGAGGCCGGAGATTTGGGCGCTCTGCTAGAATTGTCTTATCAGCGGTTTATAGAGCGACTGGTTATGCGCATATTGCTCGGACGCCGCGTTGCGGCCTCGATTCTGGTCGTGATGGCGCTGTTGCGGATGGATAGTGCCGTTGCGGACCCCCCGTCACGCAGCCTTCCCATGGAAGTCACAGTCACGCGTCAGCCGGAGTTAGTGGATGACGTGCCGGCCTCCATTTCGCTGGTCACCGGCGCGGAGCTTGAAGCCCGTGGTGCGCGGGATTTGCGTGCGGCCCTCGCGGGCGTGGCGGGGGTTGAGGGGACTGCAGGCGGCGATGTGGGTCCGGCGGGCAGCGTGCCTGCCCTGTGGGGTTTGCGCGAAGCGGATGCGTTCTTGCTGGTGGTGGATGGGGTGCCATGGGGTGGCGCATTCAATCCGGCGACCGCCTCGGTAGACCTGACCAATGTCGAGCGCATCGAAGTGCTGCGCGGCGCGGCACCGGTGATGTTCGGTGCCACCTCGTTCGTGGGTGTGATTCACGTGATCCATCGGTCTGCGGCCGAGACCCCACGGACGGGTGCGCTCAGCGTGGGAACGGGCGGTAGTTATCTGGCCTCGGCCAGTACCCGCTTGCCCGATGTCGGCGCGTGGCATCAGGCGCTGACCGCTGACGTGGAACACCGCGGCTACACGGAAGACCGCACCGACTGGCGCCGTGCGCATGCGTTGTACCGCGGCGAGGGGCTGTATGGCGAGACGCGGGTGCGCGTCGATTTGGACCTGTCTTCGGTACCCCAGAGCCCCGCAGGCAACCTGCTGCTGGCTGACGCCGGCGTGCTGCATCCTGAATTTTCATCGGACGTGAACTTTAATCCTGCGGATGCCCATTTGCGGGGTGAGCGTTACCACGGCGTCGTTGCGGTGGATGGTCGCAGCGCATGGGGTGATTGGGGTCTCACGCTCGCAGTCACCCGCAGTCTCGACAATATTTTGCGCGGCTACTTGCGTGGGGACGCGTTTGCACTGCCACCGGATGCGGGTGTGGGCGATGGCTTACAGGCAGATGGTTATTCGCAAACGCGGGGTATCACCGATATCTACTTTGATGCCCACCTCGTGCATGCGTTCTCGGGTGGCAGTCTCACGATCGGCGCTTCCCACCTGCATGGCGCCGGCAGTGAGCATGCGATCAACTTTGGCTACTGCGTCGATGCACGGGGCATAGAAATTCCCTGTGAGGGCGCGCACCATGCCGATGAAATCGTCCAGTCACGCAATACCCGTGACTTTAGTGGGCTGTATGCCCAAGGCGACTGGGCGGTCGGTCCGCTGGACTTGGTGGCGGGCGTCCGCCTCGATCACACGCGCGAACGGGCTAGCGGTATCGCCATCGACAACACCGGGGAAACGCCGCTGGTGGTGTTTGATGGCAGCGACCGTGGCAACAACACCCGTCTGACCGGCAGCCTTGGCGGAAGCTGGCATGTCTGGCGTGCCGCGCAGGACGCATTGACGCTGTACACCGATGCGCGCTCCAGTTTCAAACCGCTCGCCACGGATTTTGGTCCGGAGGCCGAAGTGGCGGTCCTGAAACCGGAGACGGGGCGTAGCCTCGAGTTGGGCTTGAAGTCCCGGCTAGCTGGGGGCCGGATCGAGGTGGACGCGAGCGTGTTTCGGATGACGTTGGCCAATGGCCTCACGTATGCCGAGACAGCACAAGGGTATGGACCGAGCAATGGGGGTGAAAATCGCTATCAGGGCGCTGAGCTCGAAGCACATTTCCGGGTCGGTACGCAGTGGTTCATCGATGCCCACGTGGCGCATCACGATGCGCGGGTGCTCAGTCGCGCCGATGAGGCGGGTGTGAATTTATCCGGCAAACAGGTGGCGATGTCGCCCGCCACGTTGGCCGGCACGAGTCTGCGCTGGGATGATGCGGCCGGCCATTCCGTGGCTTTGGGCGCGAGTTTCTCCGGTGCCCGTTGGCTCGATCCGGAAAACACCCTAGAGGCGCCGTCTTATATGACCTGGGACGCGCAGGCTACGTGGCCAGTCGGGCGTGGTCGGTTGCGGTTGCGGGGCACCAATCTGACCGATCGTCGCGATCCGGTCTCCACCAGTGAACTACAGCATGCCGTCACCGTGACGGGCACCTCGGGGTGGTACCGTGTGCCGTCCCGGCAGATACTGCTGGGTATTGAATGGCCTTGGTGAGTTTTCGGGTTTGGAGTTGTGGATGAAAATTGAACCGTTTGCCGTCGAACAGTGGATGAACGAGTTCGAACTGCGCTGCACTTACAATTTGGCCGAAACCTGTGTGGCTTCGCTGACGGTAGCAGAATTGCTCGATCTGGCCGGCGGTCCAGCGGATCTGCTCGCGCAGTTGCTGCCTATGAAGCTCACCTATGGGGCGATTGAGGGTAGCGATCGCTTGCGCGCGGCAATTGCGCACTTTTATATGAACAAGCAGTCGCAGGATGTATTGGTCGCGCATGGCGCCATCGGCGCTAACGCGTTGGTCTACCAAGCCCTTGTCGGTCCCAAAGACCGCGTGGTGTCGGTGGTGCCGACCTACCAGCAGCACTATTCCATTCCTGAGAGCTTAGGCGCTGAGGTGGTTCGCCTGCCGCTACAGGCCGCGGAGGGCTATCTGCCGAATCTCGATCGGCTCGCGGCGTTGGTGACCCCGGGCACGCGATTGATCAGTTTCACCAATCCCAATAATCCGACCGGCGCCTTGATGGATGCCGCGTACCTGCAGCAGATCGTTGCGATCGCCGATCGCGTCGGCGCGTATGTGCTGTGTGACGAGGTGTATCGGGGCACGACCCAGGTGGGCGATGCGTTGACGCCTTCGATCGCGGATCTGTACGCGCGTGGCATCGCGGTTGGCTCCATGTCCAAAGCGTTCTCGCTGGCCGGGCTGCGTCTCGGTTGGATCTGTGGACCACGCGAAGTGCTCAAGGCCGTCGAGGTGCACCGCGACTACAGCACGATCAGCGTAGGCATGATCGATGATCTGTTCGCTGCTCTAGCGCTCGAGCATGCGGATGCCATTCTCGCGCGCAGTCGGCGAATTGTAAGAACTAATTTGACGGTACTGGCTGCATGGGTGGCTTCGGAGCCCGGTATTTCTTGGGTCAAGCCCGTGGCGGGCACGACCACCTTGTTGCACTATGCCAACGATTTACCGTCCCGCGAATTTTGCATACGTTTGCTCGAGCAGACGGGCGTATTTTTCACGCCGGGTAGTGCGTTTGGGTTGGAAGGCTGTGTGCGCGTCGGTTATGCGAACAGCCCCTCGATACTCGCCGAAGGGCTGGAGCGCACGCGGCCGTTTCTGCGTTCGCTCGGTCTCTAAGCGAACGCGCCTACGCGGCCACGCGACCGGATAGGTAGGTCCACACGAAGTGCGCTGCGGCATTCGAGGTCAATTGCGCATGGTCGTAGGGTGGGGACACCTCACTCAAGTCCATACCGATCCACTGTAGGTCTACCCACTCCTCCAGTAGCGTCAGCACTTGCGCGGAGCTCAGACCGCCAGGTTCGGGGGTGCCCGTCCCTGGGGCGTAGGCTGGATCGAGGCAATCAATGTCGAGGGTCAAATAAACTGGTTGTCCGGCCAAGCGCACCCGTACTTCGGCGATCACCGGTGCCAACTGCTGCCGATTCACCAGACCGCGGAGGTCGCGGGCCGTATAGATCAGGCCGCCGCGATCCTGGATGTATTCGGCCGTTGCCCGCTCGGCGGAGGAACGAATACCCACCTGCACGCAAAGCGTCGGATCAATAAGCTCCTCGACGACTGCTTCATGGAGCCACGTGCCGTGGCCGGATGGTTCGCCAAAGTGATCCGTCCAGGTGTCGCAATGCGCATCAAAGTGCACGATCGCCAGTGGTCGTCCGTGGTGCGCACGGTAAGCGCGCAAGAGCGGCAAGGTGATGGAGTGATCGCCACCTAGCCAGACCATGTGATGCCGTGCCAGTAGCGCGCTGGCCTTTGGTATCAACGCTGCACGCATGCGCTCGAGCGACGTGTTCGGCAAGGTGAGGTCGCCCGCATCGGCGAGTTGTCCCAGCGCAGAGACTGGCCAGAGCGTATGCGTGCCCTCGCAGAGCATGTGACTGGCGCGGCGGATCTCGCCAGGTCCAAAGCGCGTGCCCGGGCGATTGGTCACCGACCCGTCCCATGGAATGCCCGCAATGACATAGGGCGCTTCTGGGAACGCCGCTAGTGACGGCGCCTTCAGAAAGCCCGAGTGGGTGGTGGAGGTCTCGAACGCAAACGTGTAATCGGCCATGAGGGTTCCTCTGCAGGCGGCAGCAAGGCTATCAGATGGCGGCTCCGGCTCACTCTGCCATGTGTGCTAGGGGCTGCAGTTTGGGGGCCTCGCTCTGCAGCGCAGCAGCGACGGCTTCGGCTTGCGCCATCGCCCGGAGTATGTTTTCACCGGCTACTTTAGCCAACTCCTCATCCGACCAGCCGCGACGGGCCAGTTCGATCAGCAGGGCTGGGTAGCAGCTGACGTTGCCAAGGCCGACCGGTCCTTCTTCGATGCCATCGAAGTCTGAACCAATACCCACATGGTCGATGCCGGCGATCGCACGCAGGTGTTCGATATGATCGGCAACCTGTGCAAGCGTCGATTTGGGCTGCGGGTGCTTGCGATGCCATTCCGCCAGCGCCGCAGCGGCGCGTTCCGGCTGACCGATGTACAAGCCGGCATATGGTGGGCTGTTGTAGCGGGTTTTCTCCGCTTCCTCGTCTGCGGTCCAGTGGAACAATTCCTCGGAGACGTAGTCCGGCGCAAAGTTCGTCATGACCACGCCACCGTTGGCCGCAACGAGTTTGAGGATGTCGTCGGGCACATTCCGTGGGTGATCATCGAGCGCGCGCGCCGAGGAGTGCGAGAACATCACCGGTGCCTTAGAGGCAGCGAGTGTCTGGCGCATGACGTCTGGAGACACGTGGCTCAGATCGACCAACATGCCCAGGCGATTCATTTCGTGGACGACTTCAATCCCAAAGGGGCTCAGGCCGTGATGCTTCGGTGTATCGGTTGCCGCGTCCGCCCATGGGGTTGTTGCCGTGTGCGTCAGGGTCATATAACGCACGCCGAGGGCGTAGTACTGGCGTAGCGTCGCCAGTGAACCGTTGATCTGGTGACCGCCTTCGACGCCAATCAAGGAAGCCACTTTGCCGCTGTGGTGGATGCGCCGTACGTCGGCGGCGGTCAGAGCGCTTTCGAGGTCGCGAGGGTAGGCCGCGACCAGCCGTTTTTCGATGTCGATTTGATCGAGGGTCATTTGTACGGCGTCCGGTCCCGTCACGGTGGCGGGAATCCAGACCGACCAGAACTGACCGCCCACGTGGCCTGCGTGCAATCGCGGCATGTCGGTCATGAGCGGTGCACGGTCTTTGTTCGCCGGCAGGGTGGACTGGTCTACCTCGAGATGCGCCGCGATGGGATCGCCGCCGTCACGCAGACGCAATTCGTAGGGTAGGTCGTTGTGGCCGTCGACGAGGGGGGTAGTGGCGAGGATGCGGGCTACACGTGCCTCGGGTGAGAGGTCGAGCGGTTTTTTGGGGCTTGCGAGCGCGAGGGTTGCGATACCCAGTAAGGCAAGGCCAGCGTGAAGACGCGAGAGTGGTCGGGTCACAGTAAGACTCCTAGTCAATCAGATGCTGCAGTGTGGCAGATTGGCTGGGGTGCGATCCACGCTCCGACTCCCTATATAGTGTGGTTCGGCATCCTCGAGGAGGGTACGTGGACGAGCAGACGGCGGTGATGACCAGTGATCGGGTTCGGCCCGGGCCTTTCCATCGGCGCTTGGCCGTGGCGGGTGCGGGTGGTGTGTACGCTGACGGCTACGGTTTGGGTATTGTGGGCATTGCGCTCGCCAATGCCGGCGG
The DNA here is from genome assembly GCA_903908265.1 of uncultured Pseudomonadota bacterium. Lineage (GTDB taxonomy): Bacteria > Pseudomonadota > Gammaproteobacteria > Steroidobacterales > Steroidobacteraceae > CAIKZZ01. The sequence goes on along the minus strand of CAIVRI010000004.1, from coordinate 487 downwards.
GGATCTCAGCTTGGGTCCCCTGGCGACTGGTTTGGTCGGTGGGTCCGCCTTGGCGGGCCTTTTTATCGGCGCCCTCGCGACCGGACCGATAGCCGATCGGGTTGGGCGGCGCCCGATCTTTGCCGCCAATATGGCGGTGCTCTTGCTGTTGTCCGTGCTGCAATGCCTGGTGAGCTCGGTGGCGCTGTTGGTGCTGTGTCGCTTCCTGATCGGCGCGACACTGGGTACCGACTATGTCGTCAGTAAGGCGATGTTGGCGGAGTGGATGCCGCAGAGTCTGCGGGGACGCGTGCTGGCGGGCTTGGCCGTGGCTTGGGCGGCAGGCTACGCTAGTGCCTATTTTATCGGCTACGCCATCGAAGGGATGGCCCCCGGCGCGTGGCGCTGGATGCTGGCCACGAGTCTCTTGCCCTGTTTGGTCGTATTGCCCTTGCGAATCTCGGTGCCGGAGACTCCGGTGTGGTTATTAAATCGCGGGCGGGTGGCG
>CAIVRI010000003.1 GCA_903908265.1 uncultured Pseudomonadota bacterium | reverse complement strand
CGGATTCTCGGCTACTACACGTTGAGCGCGGCGACTCTGTCGTTCGAGACGCTGACGGAAGCCGATCGCAAAGGATTGCCGGCTTACCCTATACCGGCGGTGCGCATCGGACGCTTAGCAGGCGCGGCCTCTGCGCGCCGGCAAGGGATCGGCGAACTGCTTCTGCAGAACGCCATCAAGCGAATCCTGCAGGCCCGGGCCACCCTCGGCGTTTTCGCTGTCGTCGTCGAGGCCAAGGATGGCGCCGCCGAGGCGTTCTATCGAAAATACGGCTTTCGTCTGTGCGATGCAGATACCCGACAATTCTATCTGCCACTTGGCGCAGGTTAAACCTCGGATTTGCTGCTGAAATGGTGAAATTGCCTCCGGTACACCGGACGCGCGTCGGCCCGATACGGATCGGTTATCGAACCGCCGCGGCTCTGGGCGAACTGACCCAAATTGGCGTTATTGTTAGCAAACAAAGCACGCCGATTCGCAACCCCGGGCGCGGGGTCGCCCGCTCGGCCCAGGCCATTTCGCTGGCCTTGCAAGCTGGGAAGGGGCGGACTGCTGAAGGCGTCGTCGGGCCCGGGAATTCTGTCTAAGCGATAGAGGCGGACCCGGAGGATCCGGGGCGTACCGGCAGAGCCAAGGCGGCTGGATCGCGAAAGGGCTTGGCCCCTGACAACCAAATGATTACAATGCAATCATTGAAATCAGGAGGCGTCATGGCGAGCATCACTATCCGTAATTTGGACGATGCGCTTAAGAGCCGCCTGAGGGTCCGCGCCGCGCATCGGCGACGCTCGATGGAGGACGAGGTCCGTCATATCCTGAAGGCAGCGCTGAGCGAGGAGCCTGCCGAGGCAATTGATCTCGGCGAATCCATCCAGCGACGATTCCGAGTACTGGGCGGCGTCAACCTCAAGCTGGCGGAGCGCACGCCAATCCGTAAGCCCCCGAAGATTGGCACGTGATCATTCTGGACACCAACGTCGTGTCGGAACTGATGAAGGCTAAGCCGTCGCAATCGGTCTTGGCGTGGATCGCTCGCGGAGACAGCAGCGGATATTGCACGACGAGCATCACTCAGGCGGAAATCCTTCACGGCGTGATGCTGCTCCCCGCCGGGCGGCGGCGACGGGCGATCGAGAGCGCCGCGGAGGCGATGTTCGCGACCGATTTTGCAGGCCGCATACTTTCGTTCGACAGTCCGGCGGCGCGTTCCTACGCGGAGCTTGTCAGCGATAGGCGTCGCCGCGGCCGGCCCATCTCGCAGTTCGATGCCCAGATCGCGTCCATAGCGCGGGTCGCCGGAGCGACGTTAGCAACTCATAACGTGCGCGATTTCGAGCATTGCGGGATCGGCGTCGTAGACCCCTGGGAATAGCGACGGCGCTCTGCGACGGATTTCTCAGACGCGGACAGTCGGGGGATTTCCATGCAGCGAGCGGCACGGCGCGGTAGCAATGCGGCCCGTGTGGCCCTGCCTGCCTTTCGCACGGGCACATCCCCGGGGATCAGCACACGCTTGCACGACTCTTCTCTCGACAAATGACTGCAGGTGTCGCCGTCGCACCTCTTGGGTCGATACGGATCAGTTATCG
>CAIVRI010000002.1 GCA_903908265.1 uncultured Pseudomonadota bacterium | reverse complement strand
CGATCCGACCGCGCCGGGGACGGCCTATGTGGCGGCGGACCGGCACCGTCTGGACGATCGCAAGCCCTATGCTTTCAAGACCACGGATTTCGGCCAGACCTGGACCGCGATCACGACGGGCCTGCCGGACGAGGCGTACGTACATGTGGTACGGCGCGACCCCGCGCGGGCGGGATTGCTCTATGCGGGCACCGAACGCGGCGTCTTCGTCTCCTATGACGACGGTGCGCATTGGCAGTCGCTGCAGTTGAACCTGCCGATCGTGCCCGTGCACGACCTCGTCGTGCATGACGCGAGTCTGGCGTTGGCGACCCATGGCCGCGCGTTCTGGCTGCTCGATGATCTGTCCCCGGTACGGCAGTGGCAGCCGCAGCTGGCGAGCGCGTCCGTGCACCTGTTCGACCCGGCGCCGGCATCGATCACCCACCTCGGCAGCCAGGGCGGTGCGTTGCGCGCCGCGGGGGGCGCCAATCCGCCCGCCGGCGCCGTGATCCACTACCTGCTGTCGGCCGCGATCGGTACCGCCCGCGTCAGCGAGACGCCGGAGCCGAAGGGGGAGGACCCGAAGACGCCGGATCCGTTCGACACGCGGCTGCGTCTGGATATCCTCGATGCCCACGGGACGGTCATCCGCTCCATCCCCGACCCGGAGCCGACGGCCAGTCCACTGGCCGCCGGTGAGGCCGCGCTGGAAGCCGAGGACGATGAGGAGGCGCACAAGCCGGCCAAGCTGGCGCATGTGGCCGGCGTGAACCGTTTCATCTGGGATCTACATTACGCCGCAGCGACCGATATTGCGGGTGCGGCACTCTGGGCGGGCAGCGTGGCCGGCCCGCGCGCACTGCCGGGTCACTATCAGGTGCGTCTGACGGTGGACGGGGTCAGTCAAACGCGACCGCTGGAGATTCTGGCCGATCCGCGCGGCATCACCACGCCGGCGGCGTTGGCGCAGCAGTTTGCGCTGCACAGCGCCATCAACGCCCAGTTGAGTGCCGTGCATGACGCGGTACTCGCGCTGCGCGCCGTACGCGTGCGGGTGGTCGCGGCCCAGTCCCAGGGCGGCCCGGTCGGCAGTGCGGCGGCGGCACTCGAGCGCCGGTTGACGGCCATCGAACAGGCCCTGATTGAGCCGCGCTCGCACGCCTCCGAGGATGCGCTCAATTACCCGGTGCGGCTCAACAACACCCTAGCGGCCTTGGGTGCGCTGGTCGGTTCCGGCGATGCCGCGCCCACCAGCCAAGAAGAGGCGATGTTTGCAGAACTCCAGGCCGAAGCCGCGCCTGCGTTGGCGGCCTGGCGCGCCTTGCAGGCCACGGACGTCGTCGCGTTTGACGCGCTGGCGGGTGGGGGTTGAGCGCCGCGTAGGCGCAGAACCCCGCTCGCGGGTGCCGGCGCCGACCCGGCAGGGCCGGTACCGACTGGCACCGGCCTAGGACGTACTGCCGACCAACTCCGGGCAGGGACGGCAGGCATTTATCGTCGGCACCGCGCTGCGTGACGCGACCCTGGCCAACGCGATGTCGCAGTGCGCACTGTTCGGCTACACCCCCGCGCAAGCGGCCGCCGCGGTCCTGCGCGTCATCGACGTCGTGGATGGATGGCGGCAACACTTTGCAGCGTGTGCGGTCACGCCTGCCGACCTCGACAGCCTGGCCCTGCGCATCGACGCTGCGCCCTTGCTGGGCCAACGGCGCACCTTCAATCCCGCCGACCATGTCACGCCGGTGCGCTCGCCCCGCCGCCGTAGTCCGTTTACCCGCTGAGCGCTGCGCCAGCGAGGCCGCGCCTGTGCGTGCCGTCTGACGCCAGAGGCCTTGGACGACGCGGGCGTTCCCACAGGCAGACCGACCTGCACGCAGATCGCGCTGTACACCAGCCGGTCAACCGCAGCCACCCAGCCAGACACACCCGCGCAACGTACGAGCGCCGGTCGTCTGGTCGGTCGCGGTCTCGCTCTGTGCTGCTGTTGGTCCGACAGCCGCCGGTATGCGGGTGGAGCTGCGTTTGCGCTGGCACTTACATTGTTCTGCGTGACCAAGACGCCCGGGGCGAAATCTGTTCCATGCGCTGCGCCCCGATTGCGTTACCAGGCGCAATGGGCCCGCAAGGTAGAGCCGGCCCGATGGGCCTGCGCCGCCGTCAACGAATATTCATCTGGCCGTCAAAATTCTGCTACGGGCGACAGCAAGAGTAGGTCCGGCGTCGTCAGACGCCTGTGCACCAACTAAAGCTCCAGGGGTTTCTATGCGTAAGATTTCATCCATTCTCGCCGTCTCGGTCGCCGCGCTGTTGGCGTCGGT
>CAIVRI010000001.1 GCA_903908265.1 uncultured Pseudomonadota bacterium | reverse complement strand
GTCGTGATTCGCGATCTGGATCTGACTGTCATGCGCGGCGATCGCATCGGCCTGTTAGGCCCGAACGGCGCCGGCAAGTCGACTTTGATCCGCCTGATCTTGGGGCAACTCCAACCCGACGCAGGACAGGTACGACAAGGCGCGCAAGTGTCCATCGCCTACTACGACCAGATGCGTGAGCAGCTGGATCTAGACAAATCCGTCGCCGAAACCCTATCGCCCGGCTCGGATTGGGTGGATGTGCACGGCGAGAAGCGCCACGTCACCAGTTATCTGGCCGATTTTTTGTTCTCCCCGCAGCGCGCCGGCACGCCAGTGCGCGCCCTCTCCGGCGGCGAGCGCAACCGGCTGCTGCTGGCGCGCCTGTTCGCCAAGCCCGCCAACGTGCTCGTATTAGACGAGCCCACCAATGATCTGGACATTGATTCGTTGGAATTGCTGGAGCGCGCGATTCAAGACTTCCCGGGGACCTTGCTGTTGGTCAGCCACGATCGCGCCTTCGTCGACAACGTGGTCACGCAAACCCTGTCACCGCTGGGTGAAGGGCGCTGGCGCGAGTCGGTTGGCGGCTACAGCGACTGGTTGCGCGAACGCGAAGCACTGGCGGCCCTCGCGGTCAGCCAAAGTCTGGCGAGCGCGGCGCTCCTACCGACGCCAGCGGCCGCGCTCGGCAAAGCCAAGGCCAAACTCTCGTACAAAGAGCAGCGCGAACTCGGCTCGCTACCGGGTGAAATCGAAGCGCTCGAACAAGAGCAACACGCGCTCACCGCAACGCTATCTGCGCCGGACTATCCGCACGCGGATGCGCAGCGCGTGCTCAAGGACGGCGCGCGCATTGCTGCGATTGACGTGTTGCTGCTGAGCAAGATGGAGCGCTGGGAATTATTAGAAGCGAAGAGCCAAGGCACGCGCTGAACATCGTCGGCACACCACACCGTCCGCTCTATGCCGCGCTGCTTCAGAACCAAGAATAATTAAAACTGACGCTCACGCGCTCCGCAGCCACCGGGTTGGCCGGCACTTCGTGCCGCAACCAGCTCTCGAACAGCGTCACGTAACCGGCGACCGCAGGACTGGTGATCCAGGTGCGATTCGCGGGACGCGCGTTCGCGCGCCGCGGCGGCGCTGCCATCATGCGATCCAAGCGCGGGTCTTCCAATTTGAGGCCCGGTGCCCCTTTGGGCACCTGCACGTAGTACGTACCGCTGATCGTAGCGGTGGGGTGCAGGTGCAAGGAGTGGGTGACGCCCTGCGGCATCGCGTTGATCCAGCAATCGGTCATCGTCAGCGGTCGACCCACCAAATCCAGATCCAGGCTGCGCGCAAACGCGCGGATATGCGGCGTCAGCCAGTGTTCTAGTCGTGCAAAGGTCGGGGACACCGTCTGCAAGCGGCACACCGAACCGTACGAGGTGTAGCCGCCCGGATAATTGACCGCAGACCACTGCCGGCCGCCACCATCGTCCTCACGCAGCACCGCCAACTCACGCAACATCTGCGCGTTCAGCGCCGCCACGCCGCGGCTCGCCAACTTCGCCCGATACAAGCGCGTTGCAAACAGCGTTTCAATCGGCATAACAGCAGCCCCCGGGCAGAGCGCCCGGGGGCTCTCTGGTTCAGAACGTCGTACGGATCTCGATGCCGATCGTACGTGGCTGATTGACGAACAAACGCGGACGGCCCGGCGTTTCTGCGGCAATCGATCGACTGTCGCCTAGATTAGCGTGTTCGTTCGACAAATTCTTACCAACCAAAGAGTAATTCCAAGTCCCCCGCGTCACGCCAATGCGCGCGTCGATCAGACTGTAACCAGACCGCTCGCGCGGCATGGTCGGCGTATTATTACCACTGAAACTGCGACCGATGTAGGCATAGTCGAGGCCGGCCATCAGGTCCCACGCATTGCTGAGATGGGTGGTGTAGGTGGCCGACGCATTGCCGGTCCAATCTGGCACCTGATACACCGGCGAACCCACAGCCTGCGGTGAGGTATCGCTCGCCTGCGTGATCTTGGCGTTCTGGTAACCGACGCCGGCGGTCAATTCCAGATGCTGGTTCGCCGCGGCGCGCAGTTCGATCTCACCACCCTTCGACTCAGCAGCACCGGCATTGGCGCGGTACTGGAAGCCGCAACCCAAGAGGATCTGCTGCTGAATGTTCTTCCACTTGATGAGGAAGGCCGCCGCGTTCAGGGTCAGCCGGTTGTTCAGCCAAGCCGTTTTTGTACCGATCTCGTAGTTCCACAACGAATCGGACTTGTAGTCACGCGCCTTATCGAGCGTCAAGTTCGGATCGATCTCGGCCAAATTGGCAACACAATCAAGCGGGGTACCCGGCACACCCGCCGGCACCGACGGCACCAGACCGCCAGGGCGGAAGCCCTTGGCAATCATCGCGTACACCATGCGCTCCGGTGCGAAGTGGTAGTCCACTTGCACTTTCGGGGTCACCCCACTCTCGGTGTTGGTGCGGGGCGCATCGACAACCGCCGGGCCACCGCCCACGGCAAGGCCTTCCTGGTAACCGGAAGCCGTCGTCTTCACTTGATACCAGCGCAAACCGAGCGTGACCTTGAGCGGATCCATCGGTTTGTAGGAGACCTCACCAAAGGCCGCCGGTTCATCCACCTTCGTGTGGTAGTCGCTCACAAACACGAGATTGGCGTAATCCGGGTTGTTCTGACCACCGAGCGTATCGTCAAGCCCTGGCACCTGCGCAGGCAGGTATTGCGCCGCAAACGGCAGGCGGCCATGGAAGCTCGAGTAGGAAGCACCCACTACAAATTGCGTGGGGCCCTGCAGAGTGGAGGCGAACCGCACTTCTTGCACGAAGCGCTGATAGTTCTTGATCTCCGTGATCGCACCGGGCTGCGGCAAGCTGCCGAAATTCGAGGTGATGGCGCCCCAGACGAAATCCGTTTGATCCTCGGTCTCGCGTACCAGACGATCGAAGTACGTGGTTGACGCGGTGAAATCACCCATCGAGGTGTGCCAATGCATGCCCAACGAATACAGATGCCAACGATCATAGCCACCCTCTGGCACATTGAACCAACGCGCCTGGGTAAAGGTGGTGGGCTTCATCGCCGCCGGCAACGGCGCGCCATCCGCATAGTCCGGCCCATACGGATAGCCAATGCCATTATTGGGAGCCGAGCGAAAGTCCGCCATCGGGAACCCGTTGTAGCTCTCGTTTTGCATCATGACGCGCGGAGTCACGGTGAAGTCGTCGTTGACCTTGATGGTCAGGCTCGCTGCAATGCCTGAGGATTCCTTCGCACCCACGTCATCCACCGTGGTGGTGAGGCCGGCGCCTGACAACGGAAAACAAGTGACGCCCGCCGTCGCCGGATTCGTGCAATAGCTACGCTGAAAATAGCCCGCCTGTCGGTCGGAAAATCCAGACACCCGCAGTGCCACTTTGTCGGCGATCAGTGGAATGTTCAGCACCGTATCGGCACTGTAGTTAGCGCGACCCGCACCGCTGGTCTTACCCAGGCCGACGTGCGCTTCGCCTTCGAAAGTATTCAGGTTCGCCTGCTTGGTGATGACACGAATCGTGCCACCCATCGAGCGCGCGCCATACAAGGTGCCCTGCGGCCCGCGCAGGACTTCAATGTGGTCTACGTCCAGAATGCGCGGATCAATCGAGTCCGGCAGCGGCGTCTCATCGACATAGAAACCGGTGACGTTGTCACCGGAGATGCCACGTATCGAAATCGTGCGCGAGGTGCCGACGCCATCACCGGTGGGTGCGAACGCAAGGTTCGGTACTTTGGTGCCATAGTCGAAGAAGGTGGTCACTGCCTTCTCCTCCAGCGCAGCGGCGCTAAAAGTCGTCATCGACAAGGGCACCGACTGCGCGCTTTCGGCGCGCTTCTGTGCCGTGACCACAATCTCGTCAAGCGCATAAGTGGGTGGCGCTTCTGCGGCAGAGGTCTGAGACAGGGTTAACCCCCCCGCACCGATTGCCAGAAAAATCGTGAGCATTGAACGCATCGTACCCCCCGTAAGCGGGACCCCCAGGCACCGAATGGCACGCACGGGTCCTCATCTGATGTTGCAAGAAAGCAACTCGGCGCCTCTCCGAGTTTACGCTTAGGTCTCTATTCTAACGCCTTAGAAACCCGAGTTGGCTTGCACGACAGCGCGATCGATAGGTACGAGAGCGCTACCGTGTTGTGATCACCGTACACGCGTGTTCAGCCCGCACGCACCGTACACCGGTGCGCGTCGTGCAAACCACCAGGCCAAGAGGTATGCCAGCCCCATCAGCGCCAGCACCAGCACCAGCACACCGGCAGTGATGCCTCCATCGATTGGCGCGGTCAAAGCCGGGCGCAGCCCAGTGATCCCCCGTAGAGCGGCCACCAAGAAACTCAGCAGGGCCACCGCCACACCCATGACGCGCGAGGCCACCAACGCCCACTGATCCGCACGCGCCAGCAGTCGGCTGATCCACAGACCGCAACACAGATCAGCAACCCACATGCCCAGCACAAAAACCCCAGACAGGCCCAAGGCATGACCCAGACCACCCGACTGCATACCAGCGCCAGCAAACAACGTGACCTGACTGACGGTATCCAGAGACAGGGCAAAGAGCGCGCCGAGCACCGCAGCCGACCACGGTCGCGGCGCACGCAGCCAACCAAAGCGAGTGAAACGCCGCGTCACCGGGACAACCACAGCGCCCGCATCGGTTGTCAGCACGGAACGCAAATTGAGGACGCCGAGGAGAATCAACGCGATCGAGGACACCAGCGCACCGATCGGTGCAAGCCAGGCAGGAGTAGTCCACTGCGCGCCGATGATCGTCACCAACACGGCCAACAGTAGGACCACCACGCCATGACCGGTGGCGAAAAGTGCACCGCAATAAGCAGCGACGCGCTTACCTGCTGCCGCATGGACCCGCGTGAGCCCGTCGATCGCGGCGATATGATCCGCGTCCAGTCCATGCTTGCAACCGAGCATCCACACCAGCGGATACCAAGCATCCCATGCCTGCGGTGGTGTCCCGATCATGCGCTAGCCCCCGCCGCACCGCGCGGCTACCGCACGCAGTATAGACACGATCGGACCCCGGATTTGCCCGCCCGACCGTGACGCCCCGCTGGGCAACCGAACCCACGGGATGGGCCTTCCAACCGGGTTTCGGTGCCCAAATCGCAGACAAAAAAAAGGGCAAGCATCATGCTCGCCCCGAGGGGGTTCTGTCGGAGCGCGTCGCACGCGTCGTCCATGGGTGCAACTGTACCGGCCCCAGACGGCGCCGACAAAAGAACATTACTGCGACTCATACATGAACAGTTCTCATGTATAAAAAATAATGTGCAAAAGGTTAGATAAATCATAAGGATCGGCAGTCAGATTCGTCCTCTCTAGGGTGCATCACACCGCCTTTGGGCTATCTGCATTCGGGTTTCACACTACTTCTAAGCGCAATCGCACTTTTGCCCTAACCAATAGAATTGCGCGCCGCGAAAGCGCAACGGGTAAGATCGTGTCCGGACCGATTGCTGCGGCGGCTGCGCATCCCAGTCCGCGCGGCCAGTCTGCATCGCCCTGAGGAGCCCCGTACTTGACTGATCCTACCCTCTACGTCGCCGCCGGCGCGCTGGTTGGGGTGCTCGTGGGCCTGACGGGCGTGGGCGGCGGTTCCCTCATGACCCCGATCTTGGTGCTGGCCTTCGGCCAATCGCCTGCCGTCGCGGTGGGCACGGACTTGCTGTTCGCCGCGCTCACCAAAATTACTGCCAGTTTCTCCTTCGGCGCCTCCCGACGTATTGACTGGCGCATCGTGCGGCGGTTGGCTCTCGGGAGTCTGCCCGGCGCCGCCGGTGTGTTGGCGACGCTTTCGCTCAGTACCCGCAGCGCACTGCACGCAGACCGGTTCTTACTACTATGCCTTGGCGTGATGCTGGTTCTAACAGCTGCTGGCATGCTGCTGGAGCGGATCGTGCGGTTGCGCCTCGCCAAAAGTGCACAGCCGCGGCCCTTGGCAAACCCAACGACCACGCCGCCGCTGGCGCTCACCGTGTTGGTCGGCTTCCTGATCGGCGTGGCCGTGACCTTGACCTCGGTGGGCGCCGGGGCCCTTGGTACGGTCGCCCTGCTCTGGCTGTACCCCCGACTTCCAACCGATCGCTTGGTCGGCACCGACATTGCGCACGCCGTACCACTCACGCTCTTAGCCGGTCTCGGTCACGCCAGCCTCGGTCATATCAATACCGGCATGCTCGGCTACCTGCTCATCGGCTCAGTGCCCAGCGTCCTACTCGCCTCGCGACTGGCCATCCGCATCTCACAACCCCGCCTGCGGTTGATCCTCGCGCTCATGTTGGCCGTCGTGGGGACGAAGATCCTGCTCGGCAAGTAACGCCACAGTGGCATGATCGCCGCATGAATTTCATCGATGCCCCCACCGTCGCGCAACGCTTGGCCACGACGCCACTGCTGGAAGCGCTCGCGTCGATGTTTGCACTGGGCTGCAACACGCCCGTTCGCCACGCCCATACCCTCTCGGTGCCTGGTGCGGCCGATGGCTCCCTGTTGTTGATGCCGTCCTGGCAGACGGGCCGTTATCTCGGCACGAAACTCGTGACCGTATTTCCGGGCAACGCCGCACGGGGCTTGGCCGCCGTATCGGCTATATACATACTTTTTGACGCGACAACCGGTACTCCTCTGGCCATGATGGATGGCGACGAGCTCACCGGCCGCCGCACCGCAGCCACCTCCGCCCTCGCCGCCCGCCACTTGGCGCGCGCCGATGCAAGTTCCCTATTGGTCATCGGCAGCGGTCGCATTGCACGCGAACTGGCCATCACCCACTGGGAAGCGCGCCCTGCTTTGACGCGTATCGCGATCTGGAGTCGCTCGACGCTGCGCGCGCAAGGACTCGTGGCGGAACTCAGCGCCCGCGGCCTACCCGCCCAACACGTCGCTGATTTACGCACCGGCGTCGCTACGGCCGATCTGATCAGCACGGCCACCCTCTCCACCGCGCCGCTACTGCAACGGGAGTGGATTCGTCCTGGCACACATCTCGACTTGGTCGGTGCCTTTCGGCCTGGTATGCGCGAAGCCGATGACGCCCTCGTTGCCGCCAGTCGCATCGTTTGTGACACCCGCGAGGGCGTATTGGCGGAAGCGGACGACATCCGCATCCCGCTCGCCCGCGGTCTGGTCCAGCGCAGCGACCTGCAAGAACTCTCTGCACTCTGTCGCGGTGACACACCCGGTCGACGCAATGCCGAAGAAATCACGCTGTTCAAGTCCGTCGGCGCCGCACTAGAAGATTTAGCAGCGGCCATACTGGTCTACGAAACCGCCTAAGCGTTCACGCAATCACCGGAAAAGCCACCGGTCCCCAAAGCGCTGTGGGTGCATCCATCAGCACATCAATCACCAGCGGCACCAACCGTTCCATGAACCGCAGACAGTCGCGCATTTGCTCGCGATTGAGTCCACTGCCCCACGTTGCCCCGCCGTGCACCAACTGGTTGCGCAGCGTATAGATGCGCGACAACACAATACCGAGCACCATCTCGGTTCGCTGCGCCGCCAGCGCACGTTTCGCTGCGCGGTTAGCATTTTGAAAACTACGCTTCCAATCTTCCTCGGTGGTGCGCCCGTTCTGGAACTCCCAGAAATCTTGGAACACAAACCGGTTCTCCAGCAGTCCGCGGATACTCGCACCAAACTCTTGCCAGACGAGCGCAGCGATGCGGCCTTCCGGATCTCGTTCGATCAAACGCCGCAAAAAAGTGCGAAAGGCCGTGCGCTCGGATAACCGTCCCCCGTCATCGAACTGCACCGCGTAGGCCGCATTCAATGCGATCCACAAAAAAATGAATCGCCCGTCAGTATCCGAGCGGCGCGACTCCGCCGCCTGCAACCAACTCAAACTACGATGCACGCGCAAGGAGTGCGCTGCCGGCCAAGCCGCACGCTCCTGCCGATGCCGGGCCTTCAAGGTCACGTAGTCCATCTGCCCTCCCGAGCAACCGATCCACTCAAACGTACTGCGCTGCCGCCTTGGCCAAGGAGTCGGCAATGGCCGCGCGTAGTACCGGCGGACTCAAGACTTCCACCTGCGCCCCGTAGCGTTGTATATCCATGCCCAGTTCCGTCGCGTGTCGGAACGGAATGTGCAGCACCAAACTCCCATCCGGCAGCCGCTCCTGGCGCTGCTCGGGATGCCATTCTTCATCCGCCACCCAACGCGCACTCTCGGCGGTGAATTTGAGCACCGCGATCGCATCCGCCTCGCCCTCGAAGATGCCATAACCACTCGAGAGTCGCGCATCCAGCGTTTTGGTCGGCAACATGTGGGCCGGAATCGGCGTTACATCCGCCGTAACAATCCGATCGAGCGAGAACACACGCAGATCGCGCCGCACATGGCACCACGCCCCCAGGTACCAATTGCTGCGATAGAAGGTCAGCCGCTGCGGCGACACGACGCGCGTCTGCAAAGCCTCCCGAGCCCGACTGCGGTAGCTGATCTTGATGCGCTTTTCAGTGGCTAGGGCCGCCAACACTGCCTGAAAGCGGCGCTCATCGATGCGGCGGTTCTGCGGCATTAGCAAGCGTACCCGCTCTTTCAATTCGCCACGGCCCGTCGGCCGTCGATACAGTAATTGCTGCAAGCGCGAGCGCGCCTCGGCCGTCTCCTGACGAAACACACCGGGCGGAATTTGATCCAGCAGATCGTAGGCGGTCAGCAACGCGGACAGTTCACGCGAATCGTAGGCGGGCCCCACCGCGGTCGATAACGTCGGCGCGTCCTTGGTAACGACGTAGCCCTTGCGCTCCCGGTCAAACGCCACTGTGACGTGGAGTTCCTCGCGCAAAAACCGCACGAGCCGCTTTACCGTCGCGCTCGACGCGCCCAAAGCCTGACCCAAAGCCGCGAGCGTAAGGGGCTCGGATGCCGAGGTCAGCAGGTCGTAGATTTCCGCTACGCGTTCATACCGCGCCATGCCACTCTTCCTGTTGCGGCCAAGGCGCGCCGCCCTGGTTGCCCAACCTGCAGTGTAGCCGCCACCGGGACCACACAGGCCCTTTTAGGCGCAGTATCGGGGCCCGCAGGGCAGGCGCCGCGCGCCGTTCAGCGCAAGCGCGCCGGTGACAAGCCCGCCACGGTCAAGCCCAGAGCGGTCGCCGCATCCGGCAAGGCCATCCCGGCAATAATGCGCGCCGCCAGATCGCCCAGACCCGAGGCACTCATAATGCCGCCGCCGCCCTGGCCGACCAACCAGAAAAAGCCCGGCACCACGGCATCAAAGCCGGCGACCGGATGTTCATCTGCGGTAAAGGTCCGCAAGCCGGCCCAACGTGCCTTCATCCGCCCCACCGTCAAGGTGGTCAAGGTCTCCAACTGATCCACCGCCACGGCCAAGTCGTATTCGTCCGGTTGGGCATCGCACGGCAGCGAGGGGGTCTGGTCGCCCGGCGACACCATCAGCACCGGACCGCTGGACTTGAAGTAAAAGCCGGAGCCAATCTCATCGATCACCGGTACGCCGGTGGCGTCAAATCCCGGGTCGTACGTGAACGCCGTGCGTCGACGCGGTGCGAGGCCTAGCGGCGGCACGCCGCACAACGCCGCCACCGGATCGCCCCAAGCGCCCGCAGCATTCACGATGACCGGCGTCAGGACCGTCTCGGCACCGACGCGCGCGTGCCACACAGCGCCCACCCGTTCGGCCCCGTGAAACTCCGTGTTGGCACACGTCTCAGCGCCTGCGGCACGCCCGCCCCGCAAAAATCCCTGATGCAGCGCATCGACATCGATCTCACAGTTCTCCGGATCCCAGTACGCGCGCGTAACCAGTTCCGTACGCAGGTACGGCACGAGGGCGTGGATTTGTGCGGCGCTGTACGGCACAAGACCGGGGTTGTGCGGCGCTGCATGGGCAAAAAAGGCATCCCCCACCGCTTCACCGCCCGCCACCGTGAACATGAGATTGCCGCGCCGCTCCAAAAGGGGCACGGCTGCAAATCCCGGCGGCGGCTGGTCCAGGAACGGCCGGCCATAGAGCACAATCGCGCGCATCAAGCCATCGAAGTGGCAAGCGGTCCATTCCGCCGCCGAGCGGCCACTGGTGTGATAGCCGTAGCCGGATTCGCGCTCGACCAGCAGCACCCGCCGCGTGGGTGCCAAGTAGTAGGCGACCGCGGCACCGGCAATGCCGCCGCCTATGACCAGAACGTCGACGTGTTTCATGAACGGCGCCGCCCGTCACAAGCGCACAGCAGATGAGTCATAGTCCACTCCAGCAAAGGCCGCTGGGGCCTACGATAGCCAGAGGCTACCAAAACGCACACCGCGCAGCGCGCCTACTACGGGTCGCCACGGGTACCGATAGCGCGGGTTAGGTTGGCGAAAAAGGCCGCGGTGGCGCAGCTGCAGGCCGGGTCGACTCGAGCGTGCGCAGACCCTCGCGCGCCACATCCAACGCCCCCTGCAATTGCGCCACCCGCAAGCGTAAGGCGGCGACCTCGCGGCTACTGTGATCGGCCTCGGCCAAGCGCGCGCGCAACGCGTCGATCTCCCGCGCCCAGCGCGCCTGATGGACGCGCTCGCGCTCTTCGGCCAGCGCCGCCCGCGCGCGCGCTTCTTGCAAGGTCTGGGGATCGGCCGCAAGTGGGGGCTCGCGCACCGGCAAGGCCACGCGTCGCGCTGCCGCCGCCTGCAAGTGGCGATAGACCCGCCCGACGCTGCCCTTCGCCCCGTACCGCTGCAGCAACAGCGCACGCAACGCCGTACCCGTTACCCGACCCCGCGCGGCGAGATCGCGAATCGCCGTCAAGATCATTTCGTCGGTCAGTAATCGGGGCCGCATGCGCGCAGTCTATAACGGCACTGCGCTATTAGGGAAAATTTTCCGTATCTCGTCGTCGCGGCGGCTAAAAGCGGTTTCTAGAGTCCCTATAGAGACTCTAATCTGTTTACTATCAATAAGTTAAGCACTACTTTTGTTCCACGCGATGTTCCACGCTGGAGCGGCCTCCCCCGCCGCGCCCGACCCTGGGCCCGATCGGCGGCGACTGGACCCTAGAAACGAGGTTTCGTACCGTTTTCTCGTGTACCTGAAGTGCTTGTTTCTCGTTATATATCAAAAGGTTACTTTGGTTTCGTCTCGAAACCTCAGGCCCGCAGGACTCAGGAGAGGTCCTTTAGAATCTGCTCCATCGCCTGCATAACCGCCTCGCGGTCGATCGTTCCGACCCCGCGCGGAAAGGACACCGTCACCTTGCCGCGGGGATTGCGCACCACGATCGCTCGACCCGCTCGGCCGACGTTGTACTCCCGTCGGATCGGCTCGAGCTTGCGAGACTGGTCGAGACTCGCCAGCAACAATTTGAGGACCGCGCGCGGGTCCCGACCGCCCTCCTCTTCCCGCCGCGACAGATTCTTGGCCGCCTGCAACACCACGTCCTTGGCGCCGGGCCGATCCAACAAGGCCGCCAGTTTGTAGGCCTGCTCGACCGGTACCAGCGAGCGGTCCTTGAACAGCGACGCGATGGGCGCGAGGGCCAGCAACTGCGCCGCCTTGACCATCTTGGTCACCTGCCCCTTGGACACGTTCAGCGCCGCGGCCAACGATTCTTGCGTCGGGAACACCCGCGCTTCCAGCTGCGCCGAAAAAGACAGTGCCCGTTCCATGGGCGTGATGTCCTGGCGGTCCGCGTTCTCCAGATGCATCAACACCGCCGCCTGCATGTCCGGCACATCCACAACGCGGATCTTCAACTTCGTGTTGGTCGCCTCACAGGCATACCGGCGCCGCATACCGTAGATCAGTTCGAAATCAAAATCCGCATCGCCCTTCAGGCGCCGCGCCAACGCCGGCTCCTGCTGACCATCGGTCGGAATGGAGCGAATCAGGTCCTCACAGCGCTCGCGGGTGTACCAGCCATCCGAACGGTTGTGCAGCCGCCAACCCCGGCACCGCTTGGGATCCACTGACAAAATCGTCTCGCGAATCAGGCCCGGGCTGGTGCGCCCCTGCAACGCAAGTTCCGCCGTCGGCAGCACCGCTTGGGAGGCCGGCCGTTCGACCGAGGGCGCCGTCGCATCGGCGCGATCGCGCACCGTCTTGGCAATGTCCCCGAGCTTGGCGCCGCCGAACAATCGATTATTCATGACCAACCCCTCAGATGATGCCCTTGGCGTGGAGCGCTTCGCGCTTGGATGGCCATTCCCGCAGGAGGGCCGTCTCGATCTCACCAAACACGCTGTCCATCATCTCGAGGACTTTGCGGTTCGGCTTGCGCTGCTCATACGGCCCGATGAACTGGGCCGAGGCGTTGATCACTTCGGCGGCGTGAAAGAACACCCGCTGAAAGGCACTCTCGCCAAAGCAGGCGCGCATCACATCGACAAACTGACGCTGGCTGTCGTAGCGCTGATCAAACAAAGTGGTCAGCACGGAAATCCACCGGTAGCTCTTATCCGGTGCCAACTGCGCCACGTAATTGCGGATCATGCGGAAGAACTGCACGGTGGAAGAAAAATCAAACATCTTGGCGGCAGTCGGCACGAGCAACGCATCCGCGGCCAACAACACGTTCAACGAGATCACTCCCAAGGCCGGCGGCGAATCGAGCAAAATCACGTCGTAGTTCTGCGCCACCGACTGAATGCCGTAGCCCAGTTCTGCAAACACCTCGCGCCGCGCCTCGATCGAACTCTGCTCGGCGATGTGGATGACGAGCGCAATCTCCGCTTCATACAGCGCCAGACACGCCGGCACCAAATCCACGTTGGGAAAATAAGTGCGCCGGACCACCGGCTCGAGCGTGGAATGGGTCCCATCCAAATAGGCGAGGATCGTGTCCTCCTGCCGAATCTCTTCGTCGGGGACGTAGCCGAACATGGAGGTAGTGGTCGCCTGGCTATCGGTGTCGATCACTAATACCCGGTAGCCCTTCAGCGCCAGGTAGTGGGCCAAGTTGATGCAGGTGGTCGACTTGCCTACGCCCCCTTTGAAATTCTGGCAGGCCACCACGATCGGCCGATCGGTCGCCGCATCGCGCCACGGCAAGGTACCAAAGTGCGCTCGGAACGCTTGGATTTGTTCCAGCGTATAGCCGATCCGACGATTGTTGTCCGGATTGCGCGCCGGCGCATCGAGCTGCAGTTCCGACTCCGCCCGCGCCAGCGTGGTCCGATCGCGGCCGACCATCTCCGCCGCCTCCGACGGCGAGAACAATCGCTGCAGCGACTTACGTGCATGCGGCGCTTGGCCGAGCTCATGCATCTTGGACAGAAAATTCTCGCTGTACTCGAGAATCGACTGCAACTTGTCAATAGCGGGGGTCACTGGCACACTGTCCTCCCGGGGATTGGCTCACCCACGGATTTTCAGGCGAATCTACCAGAAATCCGTGCATACAACCGGGCCTAAGTGCATTATTCTTACCACGTGAGCGCCATAAGCACTGAAACCACTGATAGCTTGAT
This sequence comes from uncultured Pseudomonadota bacterium, assembly GCA_903908265.1. Taxonomy (GTDB): domain Bacteria; phylum Pseudomonadota; class Gammaproteobacteria; order Steroidobacterales; family Steroidobacteraceae; genus CAIKZZ01. Next base: position 111 of record CAIVRI010000001.1, on the reverse strand, counting down.
GGGGGCCCTGCAGCGATACGAGGCTGCAGGATACTCACGCCCGCGCATTTTGGCGCGTCTGGTTGCCGATGGCTACGCGCCCGCTACGCTACGTCCCCTCTTTGCAGAATT